>NZ_VCKY01000259.1 GCF_005889735.1 Nonomuraea turkmeniaca | reverse complement strand
CCGCCACCGGTCCACCCGAAGACCTGATCAGCGTGCACCGGCTCATCCAGGCCGTCACCCTGAACCGGCTCGCTCCCGACCAGCGCGACCACGTCCGCGCCATCGCCGCGGACCTGCTCCTGGCCGCGCTTCCCCGCGATCCGGACACGATCGGCACCTGGCCCGCCTACCGAGCGCTCCTGCCTCACGCCCGCAACGTGCTGCCGCCGCATTCACCCGGCCTGCATCTCCTGGTCGACTACCTCGGTGCCAGCGGCGACTACACCACCGCCGTCCAGCTCCAACAACACATCCACTGCCACGCGATGGCAACGCTCGGCGCTGAACACCCCGCCACACTGAGCACACGGCGCAACCTCGCCTACTGGACGGGGTGGGCGGGGGACGCGGCCGCCGCCCGCGACCAACTCGCCGCCCTGCCCCCCATCTGTGAACGTGTCCTGGGTGCCGAGCACACCACCCTGATCGTCCGGCACAACCTCGCCCACCACACCGGGGCAGGCAGGGGACGCGGCCACCGCCGCGACCAACTCGCCGCCCTGCTCCCCGTCCGCGAACGTGTCCTGGGCGCCGAGCACCCCTCACACCCTCACCACCCGGCGCGACCTCGCGCACTGGACGGAGAAGGCAGATGACGAGAGGGCGAGCGGTGGTTGATCTCTTCATTTAGCGATCGTTTTTTGAAGATCGCTGTGGATGCCAGAAGACGGCCTGATATCCCTTCAAAAAGTCCTTCAACAACATCGGCAGTTCAACAACCTCGTGAGCCCGTTTGTTGAGAGACTGAAAGGGTGAGCACGTCCTTAGAACTGCTTCCCGACCCGCTCGCAGCCTTCCCCGCCCACCGCAGCGAGATCCGCATCGGCTACGCCCGTGTGTCTACCGCCAGCCAGAATCTCCAGCGTCAACTCGACGCCCTCACCGCTGCCGGATGCCGGCGCATCTTCGCCGACAAGGGATCCGGCAAGAATGCCGACCGCCCCGAGCTGAAGGCCTGCCACGTCTTCCTCGCCGCCGGTGACACCCTCGTCGTGCCCGAGCTGGCCCGCTACGGCCGCTCCCTGCACGACCTCATCACCATGGTCGCCGACCTGCGCAAACGCGAGATCGGCTTCGCCAGCCTGCACGAACGCCTGGACACTACCACCCCCGGCGGCCGTCTGGTCTTCCACGTCTTCGCCGCGCTGGCCGAGTTCATCCGCGAACTCATCGTCGCCGGAACCCGCGAAGGCCTCGCCGCCGCCCGGGCCCGCGGCCGCGTCGGCGGCCGCCCCACCGTCGTCGACGCCGATCTGCTCCGCGCCGCCCGCGACCTGCTACCCAACCCTGAGCACTCGATCACCTCGATCGCCAAACTTCTCGGCGTCAGCGTCGGCACTCTCTACAACCACATCCCCGATCTTCAAGAACTACGCGCGGCCGGGCCGGTCGCAGTGACGACGAAGGCGAGGATCACCTCGTGACCGACTCAACCGGCTGGACGCCACCCTCACACGCCTGGCGCGGCGCAGACGTCTGGGAGCTCGCTAAAGGGCCTCGGCGGCGCTGCCGCTGTTCGGCGGGCAAAAGGTGAGGAGCGGGAGAGCATGGAGATCCGCGTTCTCGGACCTGTTGAGGTCCGTCGAGACGGGGCAGTGGTACGGCTTGGCGGTTCGAAGCATCGTGCGCTGCTCGCGCTCCTGGTGCTCAACGCCAACCGGGTCGTCTCCCTCGATCGGGTGATTGCGGCGTTGTGGGGCGAGGACGTGCCGGCAACGGTCACCAATCAGGTCCAGCAAGCCGTCTCCAAGCTCCGCCGAGTGCTGGGCAAGGATGCCACGGGAGCGTCTCCTCTCGTGCATCGCTCTGCAGGTTATGTCCTGCGGTTGGACGAGTGGGGGAGCGATCTCGCCCTCTTCGAGCGCTTCGCGCAGTGCGGACGTGCCGCGCTCGCCGATGGCCGGCCGGCCGACGCTGCTCGCGACCTCGGCGCCGCGCTCGACCTGTGGCGGGGTCCGGCACTTGGCGATACGACCGGCTCGCTGATCCTCCTCGAACGGCCACGGCTCGAAGAGCGACGACTCGCCGTTCTGCACGACAGGATCGACGCCGATCTCGCGCTAGGCCATCATGCTGAGCTGGTTGGTGAGCTGACGGCCCTGGTGGCCGAACATCCGATCCGCGAGTCATTGCGCGAACGACTCATGCTCGCGCTGTATCGATCCGGTCGCCAGGCCGAAGCGCTGGAGGAGTACCAGCGGCTGTACCACCTCCTCGACGAGGAGCTGGGAATCCAGCCCTGCTCGAGCGTGCAACAGCTACATCAGCAGATGCTCACCAGCGCGCCTAATCTGCACGTCAGGCCAGTATCGGGCTCACCGGCGACACCGGATCCGCCCAGCGAGCACGCGCGGTGGGAGGAGCCGATCGTGCCGCGTCACCTTCCGGCAGGCACCCGCGACTTCATCGGCCGACAGGAGCAGGTCAAGCTGCTCGATGGCCTGCTACCCGATGGCGAGAGCCCCGCTCCACCGGCCGTGGTGATCTCGCCTGTTTCCGGCACGGCCGGCATCGGCAAGACCGCGCTGGCGGTGCACTGGGCGCACCGCGTCGCGGACCGGTTCCCCGACGGTCAGCTGTACGTGAACCTGAGGGGCTTCGACCCATCCGGTCATGCGCTGACACCAGCCGAGGCGCTGCGCCGGTGTTTCGACGCGCTTGGGGTGTCACCGCAGCGCATCCCCGTCGACATAGACGCCCAGGCAGGGCTCTACCGCAGCCTGCTGGCCGGCAAACGCATGCTCGTCCTGTTGGACAACGCCCGCGACGAGCAACAGGTACGCCCCCTACTCCCGGCCTCTCCGGGCTGCTTCGCCCTGATCACCAGCCGCAATCACCTCTCTGGCCTGATCGCGACCGAGGCGGCCCAGCCGATCAATCTCGGCCTACTCACCGATGCCGAAGCACGCGAGCTACTCGCTCGCCGGCTCGGCCACGACCGAGTCGCCGCCGAGCCTCAGGCCGTCGACACCATCATCTCCCGCTGCGCGCGGCTCCCCCTGGCGCTGGCAGTGATGGCCGCCCGCGCCGCCACTCAACCCGACTTCCCGCTTCATACGCTGGCCGATCAACTGCTCGACGCCAAGACCGCCCTGGACGCCTTCGCGGGCGCAGATCCCGCCACCGACCTCAGAGCGGTGTTCGCGGTTTCCTACGCCAGGCTCTCTGCGGACGCGGCCCGGCTCTTCCGACTGCTGGGACTGCATCCCAGCCCGGACATCTCCGAAACCGCCGCCGCCAGCCTGGCCGGCATTCCTGTCGCCCAGGCCCGGCCCCTGCTTGCCACCCTCACCGCCGCGCAGTTGCTCATCGAGCATCGTCCCGGCCGTTTCACCTTTCACGACCTGCTCCGTGCCTACGCCGGCGAACTCGTCCACCAGCAGGAGACCAGCGCCGAATCTCACGCGGCTCTGCGCCGCGTACTCGACCACTACGTTCACACCGGCCACCAGGCAGCGGTGCTGATCAATCCGGCACGCCGCACGATCACGCTCGACGACCATGTTCAGGGGGTCACGGTTCACGAGCTCACCGACCATCAGCAGGCGCAGACCTGGTTCTCCGACGAACGTTCCGTGCTTCTCGCGGCCATCGAACGGGCAGTGGCCGAGCGAACCGACACCGCGGCGTGGCGGATCGCCTGGACTCTCGAGAACTTTCTCGACGGGCAGGCTCAGTGGGGCGACTTCGCCGACACTCAGAGCGTCGCTCTCGCCGCGGCCAAGCGGCTGGGCAACAGCTTTCAACAGCTTCTGTCACACCTGGCCCTGGGGTGTGCCTTCTGTAGCCTCGGCCGGTACGCCGACGCGCACACCCATGCCGGACAGGCTCTGGAACTCGCCGCGGACCTCGCCGACGAGGCGGGGCAGGCAGAGGCGCATCACACACTCGCCTGGATCTACGGGCAGGGCGGCGACTTCGACGAGGCCGTCCATCACATGCGGCTCGCCCTCGACCTGTATCGCGCCGCGGACGTGCCGCACGGGCAAGCCGACACACTCAACGGGCTCGCACGGCTGTACGTCGAGCTCGGCGAATGCGGCCAGGCCCTCCGATGCTGCCGACAAGCGCTGGATCTGTTCCAGCAGATCGGCGACCTCCAGGGACAGGGGGAAACCTGGGACAGCCTTGGCTACGCCCATTACCGCCGCGGCCACCACGACGAAGCCATCACGTGTTACCGCCAAGCCCTCGCGCTCCTCCGCATCGGGCGAGATCGCACAACGGAAGCCGAGACGCTGGTCCACCTCGGCGACGCCTATGCCGCCATGCACAGCGACGAGCCGGCACGACAGGCCTGGCACGACGCGCTGACCATACTCGACGAACTTAGCCACCCCGACGCCGAACACGTTCGAGCGAAGCTCCACGACAGCCGTCAGTTCTCGCTGCTTGTGCCGCAGCCACATCCGTGGACGCATGACTGACGAGTCGGCGGCGCTCCAGCGCCCGGCCACTTCGCCGATTCGGCGGATCCATTCGTGCCGATCGGCAGGTCGCAGCCGGCCAAAGCCGATGCATAAGCGGAGCGATAACCCCCTCGACCGACACTGATTCCACCGGACGCGATCGAAGGTCCGGTGAGGTCGAACACGGTGAAGGGACCCGACATGCAGGTTCAAGGGGCGGTGGTGACGGCTGCGCTGCTCGGCACTGAAGTGTGGGAACGGCGGGTCGCCATCCGCGAGGTCCACCTGGAGCCGGCGGCGTGCCGTCATGCGCCGAATGCGCACAACGGCCCGACACGATCCCCGTTCGGGGACGGCTGAACCGCCTTCTTCGCTCAGTCCGTTCGCCTGGCCGTGAAGGCCCGGTACCCGCAGTACGCGAAAGGGGGTGAGCACGGTGGAGATCATCGAGATCAGGACGCTGGAGCGAGTCGAGACGACCTGTGCGTGCCACGAAGACGTCGCTTGACGGTTCCGCGAACCCGACCTGCGACGACGGCGACCACGCGAGACGAGTGGAAGGAGGACACACATGGAGATCATCGAGATCCGCACGCTGGATCGGGTTGAGACGACCGCGGGCTGCGGCCGGTGCGAGAGCTGACCCGCCATCCCGGATAACCACGTGACCGCGACCAGATTCGGAGGCATCCCTTGCAGCGCCCGCGCATCAAATCCGAACACCGACCACATCGGTTGAGTGATCATCGTATTCGTATCGGCGGAACGGTCTATGGCATAGCGGCCGAGATCGTCGATCCGAAGGGGTGGATCTGGGCGCTGCTGGAGTGTCTCGACGGAACGCGGACGGTGGACCAGGTGGTGCGCCATCTGGTCCACCGTATTCCGGCTCTGACGCCGCAACAGGTTCTGAGCGGAATCGACCAGTTCATGGCCGCCGGATATCTCGAGGATGCCGGAGAGTCCGCGCCGGCTGAGCTGTCGGCTCAGGACCGGGAGCGGTACAGCCGGAGCCGGGCCTATTTTCAATGGATCGACCTCACCCCACGCGAGACCAGTTGGCATGCGCAGCGCTCTCTTCGCCGGGCGAGCGTCGTCGTCGTGGGGATGGGCGGAACGGGAGGCAGCGCGGCGCTGGCCCTCGCGATGTCGGGGGTCGGCCGGCTCCACTGCGTCGACCCAGACATCGTGGAGCTGTCCAATCTCAATCGTCAGGTGCTCTACACCGAGAACGACATCGGCCGGCCCAAGGTGGAGGCCGCCGTCGAGAAGCTCCGTACGCACAACTCGACGGTCCACCTCACGGCTGACCGCCGGGAGCTCTTCAGCGAGAAGGAATTGGCCGACTGTGTCCGGGGCCACGACCTCCTCGTGCTCTGCGCCGACCGGCCGCCCGAGATTCGCACGTGGGCGAACCGGGTCAGTACGCGATCCGGGCTCCGGTGGGTCCATGGCGGCTACCACGGTCCGCGCGTCACCGTGGGAATCTTCTGGCCGGGCAGCGGGCCTTGCTATGAATGCCTGCAGCTCAATGAAATCGAACAGCGGGAGCCCTCGACAGGTGAATGGACGGGGCCGGCGTCGTCTCCGGAGATCCACGCCGCGAACGCCGTGACCGCCGGCATGTCGGGAACCCTGGTCGCTCATGCGGTGATGAGCCTGATCACGGGCGCGCCCGCGTTGCCGCTCAACAGCATCCTGGGAGTCAATCTGGTGGCGCCCGACGGCCACTTTGTCATCACGGGCGACAGCCCTCGGAAGGACTGTCCTACATGTGGGGAAGCCAATGATGTCCAGTGCGGTCCGAGCTCGGTTGCATCCGCTGACGTGGCGGCAGGAAGGCGATGAGTGGATAGTCGGGCGCGTCGAGACCGGCACCTTTGTCGCTCTCCCTCCGGTCGGCTTACGCTTCATCGAGCTCGTCAACGAGGGACACACCATCACCGACGTCAAGAAGAGGCTGCTCGCGGAATTCGGGAAGGAGTTCGACACCGACGGCTTCCTCGGAAGCCTGCGGCAATTGGGCTTTGTGGACGAGGTGGACGGGGATCGCGTCATCACGGAAACGCCCAAGTGCACCTTCGCGAGGGTCCGGCCTCATCACGTTCGCTGGCTCATGCATCCGGCGACCGGATGGGCGACGGCACTGGTCATCGCCGCGTCATCGTTGGTCCTCGCGTTCAACCGCGAATTGATCCCCCGCGCGACGGACATGATGTGGACCGACCGCGGGAGCATCTTCCTTCTCAGCCAGGCGATCGTCGCATGGGGATCCATTTTCCCGCACGAGCTCGCCCATCTCTTCACGGCCAGGGCGGTGGGCGTACCGGGCCGCATGCATTTCAGTACGCGACTCCAGTTCCTCTGCGCGCAGACGGACGTGAGCAGCATCTGGTCAGCGCCCCGCGCGACCCGTATGGTCGTCTACCTGTCCGGCATGGCCGTCAACGCCGTCATCGCCTCGATCGGCGTCTGGATCCTGTGCCTGCCCGAAACCCACGCACTGCACAGATTCGGTGCGTTGATCTTCCTCACCCAGGTGGTCCTGCTGGCGAATCAGTTCTTGTTCTTCATGCGTACCGACATCTACTTCGCCGTACAGGATCTCGCCGGTTGCCGGAATCTCTATCGGGACGCCTCTCTTTACTGCGGCTACCTTGTCCGGAGAATCGCCGGGCGCGCAGAGGACGATCCGACTCGCCGATTGCCCGCGCGAGAGCGGCGAATCGTCCGTGGCTACGCGGTCTTTTTCGTTCCGTCGAGTGTGATCTGCGTGTCGTTGTTCCTGCTGATCACGCTGCCGGTCATCGTGCAGCTGCTGACGGGGGCGCTTGGCCAGATCGCCGCGATGGAGTCCGTGACCGGCGTTGTGGACGGGGCGATCGTGCTCGCCATCCTCGTGACGGGGGAGCTCATCTGGGCACGCGCCTGGTGGCGGCGCCATCACGCGCGCGTCATCAGCATCGTTGCCCGACTCGGCTCGCGTCTGCGGCGGTATGGGTGACCCGGCAGGGCTCAGGAGCCGATCTTGGAATCTTTACGAAGCAGTTGCATGAGGATCTTCGCTTCCGCGGAGCCGAGCGTGCCCTCGCACGGAAGCTGGCCAAACGACTGGAAATACTGGTCGGCACGCTCAGGGATCTCGGTCGAGGTATGGGCCCTTCCCAAGGACGATGTGCCCGACACCGCCGCTCGCCAAGGTCTTCGCGACCGACCGGGAAGTGGCCGTGATGAAAGCATGCTTCGCCGAGATCGGCGGGGTGCTTACGGTCAATAGGGTGCCGAGCGAGGGGACGATCATCAGCGGGATCGTCCCACCCAAGGCTTTCCACCGCTTCTGACCAGCGCTATTAGCCGTTTCCGGCTTACTTGGTCTGCCCCCTTTGGAGGTTGCCGGCGTGCTGGTGGGCCTTGCCGGAGTACCAGGCGTCGATGGACTCGCCCTTGACGCTGACGGTCTGCTCGGCGCAGCGATCGATCGGGATCAGAGCGCCGTCCAGGATCACATACGGCAGTCCCTCGGCTTGAGCGCGGTCCAGAGCTTCGGAAAGATCTGGGGCTTGAACTGCGAGAATCTCGATTCCCTCGTGGATGTAGCGGTAGGCGGTGGCCCGGAAGACGCGATGATCGCGGCCGAGCTTGGGGATGTCGTTCTCGCCGCGGAACCAGCACAGCACCATGACCGCCTGCCGGAACGGGTCAAGGCCCGGCTGCTCCTTGGGCGTCCTACGCAGCCGGCGCCCTGCCCGCAGCAACCCCGCGACGTACTGAACCAGTGCACGAGAGACGTCGAGCGTGGCACGATGAGCAATCACGTGGAGCCTACACTGCCACCGGCCTGACCACCACGAAGACCCCGGCCCGGAAACCGACGACGAAGAAATCCGCGAACACCACGTCCTCGACGCACAGGTTAAAGATCAAGCTAAGAGTCACCCAAGATAACCGCACCGCTGGGCCTCACTCCCACTGTTGGGGTCGACACCACCCGGCCCGTCGATTACGCCCGGTTGGCCGCGCAGGTCGACTCTCACGGGAAGCCGCACGACGACCCGAGGCCCGCCTCATGATCAGTAGTCTCTCAATTCCGCGCTATCGCCAGGCTTGAGATCTTGAGGTTCAACGACGGGCTCTCATACGGGGGTGGAGTGCTGGGCTTCAGTATGAGCAAGCCACCATGTCGACGGCCATGGCATGGCGGCGCAACCCCACCGCCACGAGATCGGCCAGGTCGCGTTCGTCTCGGCCACCAGAATCCGCATCCGACGTTCATACCTGAACCGGGGTTTCAATGGCGTAACGGATCCGTTCACGACCGTGTAACCCACTTCAGGCCACGCTGGCGGCCATGATCAGAGCCCTCTGCGCCGCTGTCCTAGTGACCGCCTGCTCCATGCCCGCACCCGCGTCCGCGCTTGCATCGGCCCCGACGCCCCAGCCGAAGCCGGCGTCCCCATCGGTCACCACCCCAGGCGGGGGCTGCACCGCCATCACGGCGCCACCGCCGCCATCGGCACCGCCGACATCGGTGAACACGCTCCGGCAGGCGTACTACTGCGTGCTGGACAACTATTACAGCGGCCCGGTCATGGATCCGAAGGCGCTGCTGAAGAGCGCCTTCGCCGCCTATACCCAGAACCTCATGCGGCGCGGCGCCGACCGAGCCGGCCTTCAGCTGCCCGCCCTGGCCGGGAACCGCGACACCGACTGGGCCGCCTTCGCGAAAGTCCTCGGCGCCGACGACCCCGCCGCCCTGCGCGCCGCGATCACCGGCATGGTCGCCGGACTGCAGGACAACCACGCCCGCTGGGTCAGGCCGACCCCGCCGTCGGAGGGCGGGCCAACCGGAACGGGCATCGTGGGCGTGTCGGCCCAGCAGGGATCGCAGCTCGACCCCGCGGCCCGGCCGCCGATGTTCATCACCCGCGTCCTGCCCGGCAGCCCCGCCGCCAAGGCCGACATCAGAGCCGGTGACATCGTCGTCAAGGTCAATGGCGTGCCGGCGTTCGTCGGGGACACCGTGAATCAGGGCATCCTCGACGCCTTCACCTCCGGCACGGTACGGCTCACGCTCAGGCGTCCCACGACGGGACGGACTCGCATCGTCGAGCTCAGAGAGGGCCCTATCACGCGGCAGCCTGCGGCGGTGACGTCAAAGAAGCTCGCCGACGGCGTCAGCTACGTCCAGTTGCCCGGATTCTGCGAAGGCGCCGCCGACCAGGTCATCGCCAAGCTGCGGGACAAACCGAAGGCGGTGGTCCTCGATCTGCGCGGCAACGGCGGAGGATCACCTCGCGAGGTGACGCGGCTGCTCGGTGCATTCGCACACGGCAAGGTCACCAGCTACTTCTGCCCCCTCAAAGGCGACTGCGTGCCCAACCGGACCGACGACAGCGTCCCACTGCTCGGCTCGCGCCTGATCGTCCTCACCGACCGCGGATGCGCCTCGGCCTGTGAGGACTTCAGCGCGGCGGTCAAGGGCAACGGCCTGGGCACCCTCATCGGGACCCGCACCGCTGGGGCTGTATCCGGCCCCGGCGAGGCATACCTCCTCCACGACGGCAGCGTCCTGCTCTTGCCCAGAGTCAGGCATCTCGGGCCCGCCCGCGAAATCATCGACACGATCGGCGTGCCGGTCGACCACGACGCCCCCATGACCGCGCTCGACCTGGCCACCGGGCGCGACCCGGGCGTGGCCAAGGCGCTGGCGCTTCTTTGACGCGCTTGCCGCGGCGGCCGGGCTGGCCGCCCCTGTCACCATCGCCGACACCCAGCGCGCCGCCATGGCCGATTCAGGCCGACCGGTTCTACGGCCACGGTGGATTTGTGGTCCTGCCGGAGTGGGCCGACATCCTGGACCGGCATTTCCGGCGGCCTCTGCCTCGGGGCGGTCTTGGGCGGTCGTTGCCCGGAGACGGCCGGGAGATCGAGGAAGGCGGGCCGGCGCGCGGCCTGCCCGCCTTCCTCGCACCCTCCGAACATCGCCCATCAGTTCGCCACGACGCCTGCCTCGCGTCGCGCAATGGCGACCTGTCCGAAGCATCGGAAGGAATGTCACCTCGATACATCCTGGTGACCGGAAGCGTCGGCTTCATTGGTGCCCATTTGTGCCGTCGTCTCCTCATGCGTGGCGACCATGTCACCGCTGTGGACAGTCTTGTTAGAGGTGACCTGCCGGCGCTTAACGGGCTACGGGCCGTGCGCTGCATCGGAACCTGAGGAGAGCTCGTCGACCACAGCGGATGAATAGGCCCCTGCTGAGCTATTTCGCCTCACCCGACTGCACCACGGCCTTGGCTCTGCCACAACTCATCACCGACCAGGGACGGACGACGATGGCCCCTTACGTGTCCAAGGAACCGGATGACTGGAGCTTTGAGAAGCTGGGGCACCGGGGCAAACTTCTCACACCGAACGCCAGGAGCAGCAGCCGGCTCATCATCGAGATTGACGGCCGGTGTCCCACTCGGCTACGCCAACGCGAGTGCGAGTTCGTCTATTACGAGCTTCCGACACCGGTCAAGACCGACGGCAGCTACCTGGTCACCGGCGGGTTGGGAGGCCTGGGACTGCTCACTGTGGGGCGGCTCGCCGAGCGCGGCGCCCGCTGTATCGTCCTGTGCGGCCGTACCCATCCCTCCGATTCCACTGCCGAGAAGCTGCAGGACCTGCGGACGAGGACGGGTGCCGACATCCACGTGGTGCTCGGCGACATCGCCGACCCCACCACCGTGCAGCGGGCGTTGACCGCGAGCGCCGAGGACGGCGCTACCTTGCGCGGCATCGTGCACGCCGCCGGCGTCATCGAAGACGCCACGCTTGCCAACGTCGATGACGAGCTGCTGGCGCGTGTGTGGCGCGGCAAGGCCGACGGCGCTTGGACCTTGCATCAGGCGACCCTCGACCACGACCTGGACTTCTTCGTCGTCTACTCCTCCCTGGCTTCCCTGATCGGTTCCCCGGGCCAAGGTGCCTACGCCGCGGCCAACGCCTACCTCGACGCCCTCGTCGGCTACCGTCTCAGCCAGGGACTGCCTGCCACTGGCATCCACTGGGGCGCCTGGAGCCAGGTCGGCCGGGGCCGGCACCTTGCCCAGCGCGGCTTCCTCATGATCTCCCCTGATGACGGCTTGGACGCCCTGGAACGCATCCTCGCCGAAGGGCACTCCCAACTCGCCTACTCACCCATCGAGATCGTCACCGGCGTCCGGAATGCTGGTAAGTGTGTGAGTCAGCAGGGGTGGAGTCGCGCACCGCCGGATAGGGGGCTGTCCATTGGGCGAGGTCTGTCTCCTGTCCGCGAGCAGCTGGTCACGTCACGCGGCCAAGCCCAAACGACATCGCCTCTTGACCGAGTTCATCATTGACCAAGTCCGAGATTTGCTCGGTGGCACCACCCGTCACATCGGCCCGAACACCAGCCTGGTCCTCCTCGGAGTGGACTCCCTTGCCGCCGTCCAACTCCAGCAACGCCTCCAGCGCGCGGTGAAGATCGACATCAAACCGGGCGTCATTTGGACCAAACCCACCCCCGCCGCTCTCACGAACTGGCTCTTGGAGCACATGACCGGCGGCCTGACGGGGCAGCCTGAGGCGGAGAGCTAAATGAGCGTCCACGCGAAGACGCGCCCTGCATCACGGTCGCAACAGGCTCCATGGTGGGCCACCCCGGTAACCGCCTGGGCGGTGGTGGGCGCGACCTTCCTGCTGTCCGGGACCTGGGTCATGACACGATGGGCGCTCGCCGACATCCCCCACACTCTGCCGCGTGTCACAGCAGAGGTGAGCGCAGCGCGGCAGATCCTGCTATGGGGTTCGCTGGCCCTCGCTGTCGTACCGTTCTGCGGTCTGGTCGTCTGGCTTGTCCGGCAATGCCGCAAGGAACCTGCCCTCACCCTCGACGCCATGCTCTTCCTCGCCTACACCTCTGCCTTCTGGCTGGGACCGATCGGCGAGTACGAGCACTGGACGGCGCACCGCAGCCGGTTCCTCCCCGGCGTCACGAGCTGGGGCCCATACATACCCGGATGGCACAGTCAGACGCCTGAGCGGCAGATCGACCTCTGGTTCACCGGACTGTTCGGCTACTCCCTCGGCATGATGATGGTCCTCATCATGGCAGCGCTGATGCGCGGACTGTTCCTGCGCAAGTGGCCTGGACTTCACGGGCCGAAATTCGTCCTCGCGGCCCTGCTCTGCGGGCTCCTGACCGACTTCCTCTCGGAAACGCCGTTCATCCTCGCCGGCAACTATGCCTACGTGGCTGCCGTTCCTGAGCTCACGATCATGGCGGGCCACTGGTACCAAATACCCCTCTACGAGTACGCCCTCGTGGGCATCTTCTGGGTCGGCATACCGTGCATCATCCGCTTCCACGGCGGCGCCCCCATCCTCAACGGCAGCGGCAGGCTGCCCCACCGCCTGAAGACACCTGTCCAAGCCATGGCAGTGATCGGCATGGTCAACGTCTGCGTCCTGTGCTGGCTGGGCAGCTTCGCGATCATCAACCTCATCGCCGACCCCGCGTACGTGCCGGACATCCCTCTGCATCTGCGGTGACCACCCGGCACCTACGGGTTCGGCGGAGCTCACGGAAAGGATCCCCGAATGGCCAACGGTCGCACACGCAACTCACGGGCTGTGATGCTCTGCGGCGTCATCCGCGCGCTCCTCAGCACAGCGGTCCCGAAGGCCCGCTTCGGCGCCGTCACCCTCGCCGGCAGCACCAGCCCTCTCCTTGATCATAACGAGACAGGACCGCGCGCCCACGGGTTGGCGTGATGCGAGCTGTCGTGCTGGGCGGCAGCATCGCCGGCCTCCTCGCCGCTCAAGCGCTCGCCCATCGAGGCGACGAGGTGATCGTGATCGAGCGAGACAGGCTGCCGGTCGGACCGGAGAGCCGGCCCGGAGTCCCGCAGGCAGCGCACGTCCACGGGCTGGTAAGCCGCGGGCAGCAGGAGATCGAGAGGCTACTTCCCGGGTTCGCCGCCGAACTCGTGCAGGCAGGCGCCCCGGTTGTGGACTTCGCCGCCGATGTGGCGATCTGCAACCCGTTCGGATGGAGCGTCCGGTTCCCGTCGCGGTTGAAGGCCTACGGGGCCAGCAGGAGTCTGCTCGAGTCCTTGATCAGACGGCGCGTGCTGGCTCATCCGAGCGTGGAACTCCGGTCGCAGCAGTTCGCCGAAGGGCTCACCGGCGTCGCCGGGCTCGTCACCGGAGTGCGAGTGCGGGGTACCGGCGGCGCCAGGCTCTCGCCGATCATGGCGGATCTGGTCATCGACGCCACCGGCCGCGGATCGCGCGCCGGCCACTGGCTGCGTGAGCTCGGCTACCCCGCCTTACCTGAGGTGGTGATCGACATCCAGCTGGGCTATGCCAGCCGCTGTATGCGTATCCCCGCTGGGCATCGCGCCGACTGGCAGGCCTGCTACATCCAGCCCGGCGCGCCGCACCGGCCCCGAGGAGCCATGCTGATGCCCATCGAAGACGATCGCTGGCTCGTCACCCTCATCGGCATCGGAGCCGACCGGCCGAGCCGGCGCAAGAACGACTTCCTAGCCTTCGCGCGCAGCCTCGCCAGCCCCATCGTCGCCGACGCCATCGCCAACGCCACACCCACCAGCCCGGTGTATCTCAGCCGTTCCACCAGCAGCCGCCGCAGATACATCGAACACGCCACCGCACAGCCCGCCAACTTCGTTCTGGTCGGCGACGCCGTCTGCTGTTTCAACCCCATCTATGCCCAAGGCATGAGCACCGCCGCAGCCGCTGCGACGCTCCTTGGCGAGTACCGCGAGACCTACAGCAGCCGCAGGGACTTCGCGGCTTGCTTCCACCGCGGCCTGGCAAAGGTGAACAACTGGGCCTGGCTTCTGGCCACCACCTCGGACCTGAAATGGCCAGGGGCCCGCGGGCCACGCCCCACCTCCCTGCAGCGTTCCGTCGATCGCTACACCGACCTCGTCCTGTCCAGCGCCACCCGCGATCACAAGACCCAGCAAGCACTCTTGGACGTCCTCCACCTCCTTCGGTCCCCCACATCCCTGATGGCCC
>NZ_VCKY01000258.1 GCF_005889735.1 Nonomuraea turkmeniaca | reverse complement strand
GGACGACGGCCAGGCCGGGCGTCTCGGGCGCCAGGCAGATGGCAGGCACCAGGCTGACGCCCAGGCCCGCCGCGGTGAGCGCCTGGGCGAGGTGATAGTCGCTGGTGGAGCCGCTGACCCGCAGCTCGAACCCGGCCGCGGCCGCGTAGCCCCGCAGGAACGTCTCCGTCTTGGAGCAGCCGATCACCCAGGGCTGCTCGGCCAGGTCGGCCAGGTCCACGCACGCCCGGCCCGCCAGCGGATGGGCGGTCGGCAGCGCCACGGACAACGGATCCTCCGCCAGCGGCGTCCACCTCAACCCGGTACGGTCCCCGGGCAGCACCGGCAGCGGCCCGTCGAAGTGGTAGGCGATGGCCAGATCCGCCTCGCCGCGCCGGACCAAAGGCAGACTGTCCTCGGGCTCCCGCTCCACCACGTTCACCTCCACCCGGGGATGGGCGGCGACGAACCGCGTGAGCACGCCGGGCAGCAGCGCGCGGCCCGCGCTGGTGAACGTGGCGATGGTCAGCCGCCCCCGGCCGGAGGCCAGCTCATCGATGCGCTCCCGGGCGTGCCGCAGCTCGGCCGCGATCGTCTCGGCCGTTTCCACCAGGAGCCGCCCCGGTTCCGTGAGGACCACACCGCGGGTGCTGCGGATGACGACACGGGTGCCGAGCTGCCGTTCCAGCGCGGCGATCTGCTGGGAGACGGCGGACGGCGTGAGCAGCATCGCGGCCGCCGCGCGGTTGAAGCTGCCGTACGCGGCCACCTCCCGCAGCACCCGCAGCCGATGAGCGTCGATCAACAGTTTTCCTTAACACGGAATCAGTAAGTCATCACTACTTCTGGGGACGCTACACGGCCAGGCTTGGCTCATGCCACAGATCTGCGTCATCGGCGGCAACCGCTACTTCGGCCGCCACCTGATCGGCCTGTTCCAGGACGCGGGAGCCCACGTCACCGTGGTCAACCGGGGATCGGCGCCGCAGCCGCCCGGAACCGACCACGTCATCGCCGACCGGGACGACGAGGAGGCGCTCACCCGCGCCCTGGGGACCCGGACGTTCGACGCCGTCGTCGACCAGGTCTGCTACACCCCCGTCCAGGCGGCCGTGGCCCGCCGGGTCTTCACCGGCCGCACCGCCCGCTACGTGATGACCTCGACGATGGAGGTCTACGACCCGGCCACCTGCGCATCCCCGCGGCCCCCGGCCGCCACCCCGGTTCCGGAGAGCACCGTGGACCCGGCCGGCCGGCCGGTGACGTGGGACCTGCCGTGGCGGTCCTCGGCCGCCCTCACCCGCCTCGTCGGCGAGGCCACGGCGTACGCGGAGGGCAAGCGCCAGGCAGAGGCGGTGTTCTCCCGCGACCCGGTGTTCCCGTTCGTCTCCGTACGCAGCGCTCACGTCCTCGGCGGCGGCCCACGGGACTTCACCGGGCGGCTGCGCCACTACGTGGCACGCATCACCGCGGGCCGTCCCGTCGCCGTGCACCGCGACCCCGCCCGCACGTCGTTCGTCCACCACGAGGAGATCGCCGCGTTCCTGCACTGGACGGCCACGCGGTCCGACTTCACCGGCCCGGTCAACGCCGCCTCCCATGGCGCCTTCACCGTGACGGACCTGTGCGAGGCGATCGCGGCCGCGACCGCCTCGCCGTCCCCCGTCTACCGCACCGTCCCCGAGGGCGAGCCCGCCTCCCCGTTCTCCTTCGACCGCCCGTACGCGATGAGCACCGCCCGCGCCACCGCGCTCGGCTTCTCGCTCACCAAGGTCACCGACTGGCTGCCGAGCGCGGTCGCGGAGACCACCGCCGAGATCTCCCAGGAAGTCTGAAAGACCATGCTCCCCCGCCGCATCGGAACCACCGTCGTCAGCGCCATCGGCCTGGGCGCCATGCCGCTGTCCATCGAGGGCCGCCCCGGCCGCGCCCGCGCGATCGCCACCGTGCACGCCGCCCTCGACGCGGGCATCACCCTCATCGACACGGCCGACTCCTACCACTGGCACGCCGGCGAACGCGGCCACAACGAGGAGCTCCTGGCCCAGGCCCTGGCCGCCTGGCCCGGCGACATCTCGGACCTCCTCATCGCCACCAAGGGCGGGCGCACCCGGCCCGGCGATGGCAGCTGGACCGTGAACGGCCACCCCGGCCACATCAGACGCGCCTGCGAGGGCTCCCTGCGCCGCCTGGGCGTGTCGGCGATCGGCCTCTACCAACTGCACAAGCCCGACCCGGACGTTCCCTGGGCCGACTCGGTGGGCGCCCTGCGCGACCTGCTCGACGCGGGTCTCATCCGCGCCGCGGGCCTCTCCAACGTGACCTGCGACCAGATTCATGAGGCCCGGGCCATCCTCGGGGACTCCCTGGTCTCGGTCCAGAACCGCTACTCCCCGCAGCACCGCGACAGCCTCCCCGAACTCCGCCTCTGCGACCGCCTCGGCATCGCCTTCCTCCCGTGGAGCCCGCTGGGAGGCATCGCCCGCAGCGCCCTGGACGGTCCCGGCCACACCGTGCCGCGCACCCCGTTCCACGCCGTGGCCGAGGAACGCCGCAGCACCCCTCAGCAGATCTGCCTGGCCTGGCACCTGGCCCACTCCCAGCACGTCATCCCCATCCCGGGCGCCACCCGTCCGGAATCGGCCCGCTCGTCGGCCCGGGCGGCGGCGCTGGTCCTGACGGAGGAGGAGCTGGCCCGGCTGCCGTCCCTCGGGCTCAGCCGGGCATGAGCCGGGCCAGCTCCATGCCGTGTCAGGTCGTGGTCGCGTCGTCGCGTGCGCACCGGATCACCTCGCCGATCATGCTCGCGGCCGCGGTGCGCCTCGACATGACCGTGCCGGCTTGCGGTATTCAGGAGTACATGGGGTATGCGGAGAAGACCGCGGTTCCGGACTGGTGACCGCCGTGACCGTACCGTCGCTCAGCCTGGCCACCCTGGACCGCCTCGACGAGGCGCAGCGGCCCCGCACCGATCCGCGCTTCCCGCAGGTCAGTGGCAGGGGAGCCATCGTCATGACGGACAACGTAGCGGCGGCCGCCCCGCGACCATCGCCCGGTGGTGGCGGCGACGCCGACCGCGGTGACCGGCCTGGTGGACGGCGGCGGCCATACTCGGGTCTACTCGCTCGTGTCGGCGCTGTTGTCGCCCGAGTCGTGCGGGCGTGACCTGGTCAGGCTGGAGGAGGCTGCGTGAAGGCCGTCGTGGTGCACGGTCCCGGGGATCTGCGGATCGAGGAGGTGCCCGACCCCTCGCCGGGCGAGGGAGAGGTGCTGCTCGCCCTGGAGTGGGGCGGCATCTGCGGATCCGACATCGGCTACTGGCGGCACGGAGCCTCCGGCACCGCCGTGCTCCGGCACCCCCTGGTGCTCGGGCACGAGGTGGCGGGCCGGATCGCCGGGGCCGGCGCAGCGGGGCTGGAGCCGGGGCGGGCCGTCACGGTCCACCCGGTGGTGGCGGCGGGCGAGCTGCCGAGCCGCTCGCCGTCGCCCTGCACGCGGTGCGCCGCGCCGGCGACGTACGCGGCAAGGACGTGCTCGTCAACGGAGCCGGGCCGATCGGGTCGCTGGTCGTCGCGGCGGCGAAACACCGCGGGGCCAGGACCGTGATCGCCGCCGACGTGAGCGCCGCACCGCTCGGCATCGCCAGGGCCATGGGCGCCGACGAGGTGGCCGACCTGGGCGCGGGCGAGCGGCTCCCGGACGACGTCGACGTGGTGATCGAGGCGTCGGGGGCCACCGCGGCCCTCGCGGGGGTGCTGCGGGCGACCGCTCGCGGCGGGACGCTCGTCCAGGTCGGCAACCTCCCCGGCACCCCGTCCCCGGCCGTCCTGGGAGACCTCGTGACCAGGGAGATCACCTGGATCGGGTCCTACCGCTTCGTCGGCGAGCTCGACGAGGCCCTCGCCGCCATGCGTGACGGCCTGCGGGTCGATCCCCTGGTCACCCGCACGTTTCGGCCTCGACCGGGCGGCCGAGGCCATGGCCGTGGCCGCTGCGGGCGGCGGCAAGGTGATGTTGCGCCTGCGCGGCTGAGCCAGGCTCAGCAGCCGGACAGCACCAGGTCCGCGAATCTCTGCGGCTGCTCCAGGTGCAGGAAATGCCCGGCCTCCGGCCACACGACGGTCGTGGAGCCCGGGTGCGCCGGCAACCCCGCCTCCCACCGCGCGGCCTCCGGCACATTGTGCACGGCGAGCACCGGGCAGGTCCGCCTGGCCAGATACCGCTCGGCCGCCCGCCGCACCCCGAAGGCCCCCGGCCGCGTGTACATGCCGGCGTAGCACTCGGCCAGCACGTGCCCCGGTGTCGCCAGCAGTTGCTCCGTCACCGGCGCGGGCAGCGGCCCGAGCTGCCGCGACGCCGCCGCGGCCCCGTCCGCCCGCAGCGCGGCCAGGCGGCCGGGGATGAGCCGCTCCTCGGCCTCGTCCGCCCCGTAGGCCGGGGCGACGACGACCAGCGCGCGGACCGCCGACGGGTGCTCGACCGCCAGCGCGGTGACGACCTGGCCGCCCATGGAGTGCCCGACGGCCACCACCGGCTCCTCGATCAGCGGCAGCAGATCGCCTGCCAGGTCGGCGGGGGTGTAACCGGTCGCGGGAACCGGGGACTCGCCGTGGCCGCGCAGGTCCACGGCGATCACCCGGCGCTCGCCGAAGTCGAGCGCGTCCCACGCCCGGTGGTCGCCGCCCCATCCGTGCACCAGGAGCAGCGGCGGGCCGGCGGACCCGCGCGTCCGGACGTGCAGTTCCAAGCGTCAGTCCTCCAGGTAGAGGACCACGGTACTGAGCGGCTTGACGTCGATCGGCCCGCCGAGCCGGACCCGCCGGCCGGTGACCAGGTCGCGGGCCGTGCCCGGTCCGGTGGTGTACAGGCGGCGGGTGCGCTCACCGTCGGTGTTCATCCCGATCAGGTAGCGGCCGTAGGAGCAGCGGTAGAACTGCGCCTTGCCCACGAAGAGCTTCTCGACGCCGGGGAAGTCCACGCCGAGCGCCGGGTCGGGCACGTCGGCGGGGTGCGGCCCGACTCTGAGCACCTCGCCGGCGAAGGCCTGGTGCAGCTCGGGGCCGGGCGGCGGGAAACCGCCGGGCGGGATGTGGGAGGCGGCCGGGTCGTTGATGGCGAAGTTGAAGCAGAGCCAGTCCCGCTCGGTCCAGGTCTCGCCGGTCGGGGTGACGGAGCACTGCTGGCGCAGGGTGGCGACCCGGTGGGTGTCGGGGGTGATGTGGTGGACGCGGGCCAGGTTGTTCACGGCCTGCCGTGCCCGCCAGTAGAGGGAGGCGTAGAGGATCTCCTTTCCGTTCTTGATGGCGACGACGCCGTTCTCCTCGTCGGAGAAGACGAAGGCGGGCGCGTCCCAGTCCATCGGGAACGCCTGCGGCTGGGCCGTACGCGCGGTGAACGCGGGCCAGTCGCGCAGGAGCAGGCGCAGCGCGACCACCCCGACCCGCGACCAGGTGTGCGTCTCCAGGAGATCGAGACCGCCGAAGAACTGGTTGTCGGCGACCATGCGCTGGCCGCGGCCGACGATCGCGGGGTCGTCGAAGACGGCGGAGGCCATGAGCGGGTGGCCGTCCCAGTCCACCCGCTGTGCGTAGGTGACGACGCCGGGGTAGTGGTCGTCGCGCCAGCCGACCGCCGCTTCCAGGCGCATGGTCCGGTAGCCGTCGTTGTCGACCTCGGGGTAGCGGAACACGGCCCGCGCGTTGATCATCTTGACCAGCTGCGCCTCGAGTTCGGGGTCCTTGACGCCGTCGAAGCGGGTGACCGCCTCGTACAGCTGCACCAGCCAGCAGGTGACCTCGCCGTAGCTGCCGACGTAGCCGAGCTCCTTGGTCAGCCCCTTGCGCGTGGCCTGGTAGAAGTGCTCGCCCAGGGGCTTGCTCGGGATGCCGGAGGCGTCCTCCCTGCCGAGGAAGGGCCTCGAGCCGATGGCCTGGTGGATGTAGTCGCGGGCCTTCTCCTCAGTCAGCGGCGCCTTGTCGGGACTTATCAGCATCAGGCCGCGGTTGCAGCGGTAGATGCCGAGCGCGCAGATCTGCACCTGGTTGCTGTAGTGCGGCATGTGCTGACGCCAGTACGAGACGGACTCGGCCATCATCGTCGTGTACGCCTCCCGCCGGATCGGCAGGTCCCCCTGATCCGGCTCGGTGGCCCCGTCCAGCGGCGTGACCTCGACGTCGTCGAACCAGGCGGTGCCGCCGCCGTGCACCCGTACGTCCAGGCGGAGCTCGACGGCGGTGGCCGGGGTGGTCAGCTCGGTGGTGATCTGCGTCCAGTCGTTGGTGCCGGTGGGCGCGAGGATCCTCTGGTCGGTGCCGACGATCTTTCCGGCGGGGTCGTAGAAGAGCACGTTGAGGTACGCGCCGGGGGCGGCGACGCTCTCCGTCTTGACCCAGACGCTGTAGCGGTGCCTGCCCTGGCCGATGAGCGTGCGGTTCTGCGAGGTGCTCCACCCGGCGACCGCGCCGGCGTCGGCGGCGACCTTGACCGCACGGGAGCCGCTGCGCTTGACGGTGTCATCCCAGAGCCAGGTGGCGGTACCGGCCCATCGGGCGGTGGTCCAGCCGGCCGGGGCCGTGCCGCCGCGCTCGAACCCGGGGTTGGGCGCGCCCACGGGCCTGGCCCCGATGCGCCGTTCCAGCCGGTCGCCCAGCACGTCCTTGAGCAGGACCAGCACGTGGCCCACCTTGCCGAAGCCCTCCCACTGCTGGTCGGAGGCGATCAGCACGGTGGGGTCGGTGAGCCACTTGGTGTAGCGGGCGTCGACCGCGGCCAACACCTGGTCGAGGGCCTCGGGGTTCTGGTAGGCGGGGCTGTCGGGGTAGAAGTAGCCTTCGGCCAGGCTCAGGTAGGCCCAGGAGTCCATCGAGGCGGCGCTGCCGCCCAGCCAGGTGCGGTGCTCCTTGATCACCCTGGCTTTGATCGTCTCCAGGACCTCGGGTCCCGGCTCGGGGCGGACGGGCGCCTCGGGTGCGGGACCCTGGACGCCGTCTCCGGGGAAGTACGGCTCCCTGTGCGTGGAGAGGCGGTAGAAGGGGCGGGTCGGGTTGTTGAGCGTGCGGTAGAACTCGGCGGCGTTCTGCCCGTAGCCCCAGACCCGGCCCATGGCCCGGATCTCCAGCGTGACCTGCTCCTTGTCCTTGGTCATCACCTCGGGCAGCGGCAGCGTGTGGTAGTGGAACCGGCCTGGCGAGTGGGCGTCCAGGCTGAGGATGTCCAGCGGGTCGACCGCGCCCAGGTGGTAGTGGCCGACCTGTTGCCCTTCGCAGAACAGCTGCAGCCGGGACTGGTCGGCCTCGGTCGGGGCGCGGTCGCCGCCCCAGAGCTTGACGGTCACGTACGTGGTGCCCTCGGGCACGCACTTGACGGTGCAGGCGACGGTGCCACCCCAGGCGCTCGCGGGTGTCTGGGGATTGAGGACGCGGGCGCTCTGGCCGAGCGCCCCGGCCACCACGTCGGACCCCGTCGGGGTGACCGCGTGCGCGGCTTCGGAGGCGGCGTCGCCGAAGATCACCACGTCCAGCGGCCGGCCCGCGGGGGCGGTGGCCGCCGCGGGCTCGGCCAGCAGGTTCCAGCTCGCGGCGGCCGCGACTCCGGCGCCGCTCGCGCGGAGCAGGGTACGCCGGGACAGCTCAGGATTCATGGGGGGTGCGTTCCTTCGCTTCTTACTGGCCCTTGAGGTAGGCGTCGGCCTGCTTGGCCAGCTCCGCCTGGAGCTTGGCCAGGCCGGCCCGGTCCACCGCCTTCTTCAGCTTGTCCAGACCCTGGTCGACGTCCACGGCGCCGATGAACAGCGGGTTGGCGAACTGCGTGAGCGCGGCGGTGACCTGGGTGTTCTCCCGCTTCACCGGCTCGGGGTCGGGGACGAAGCTGGCGTACGGGTCGACGGTGAAGTTGTCGATGTCCTGGGCCCAGTCGAACCACTTGGCCTCGGACTCGGTCATGTCCTTGATCCGGCGCTCCAGCTTGGCCCGCCACGAGAGGGCGAAGCCGGGGAAGGTGTAGGTGGACACCTTCTCGTACGTGTCGTCGCCGACGGGATTCCAGTCCTTGCCGGGCAGGCCGTAGGTGATCAGGTCGTGGTTTTCCTTGATGGACACCCAGTCCTGCAGTTGCATGGCCTTCTCGTTGCTCTGGCCCTTGGCGTTGAGCACGACGAAGTTGTCGCTCTGGAAGGTCTGGTACGGCTTGGCGCTCTCGCCGCCCTTGAGCGGCATCACGTTCGCGATCATGGCACCCGGCACGTTCTTGGTCAGCTCGGGCAGGGCCGTGGAGGACAGGCCGTCGGTCATGGCCCAGCCGGTGGCGACGCGGCCGGCCTTGAACTGGGAGTCCAGCGCCTTCGAGTCCAGGGTGAGGGCGTTCTTGTTGATCAGCCCGTCCTGGTAGTACTTCCGGATCAAGCGCAGCGCGTCCACCATGCCCGGGGCCTCCCACCACGGGATCGGGTTGGACGAGCCGGTCTGCTTGCCGTCGGCGGCCAGGACGAAGTTGAGCGAGTCGCCGGTGAAGGAGGCGATGCTCATGGTGGGGTTGTCCCACATGGAGGGGTTGAGCCAGCCGACCGGGTTCCACGCCACCATCAGCTTGGGCATCCGGGAGCTGACCCCGATCGGAGTGACGTCCTTGTTCTTCTGCTTGACGTCGTACCAGAACTTCTCCAGCCCCGCGAAGTCCGTGATGTCGCTCATGCCGAGCTTCTCGGCCAGGTCCTGGCGGATGCTGAAGTGGTGGAAACGAGCGACCGAGTTGATCTGCGGCAGCCCGTAGAGCTTGCCGCTCCACCGGTTCAACTCAATGATCTTCGGGTCGATCGTCGCGGCCAGGTTGGGGTACTTGCCGCTCGCCAGCAGGCTGCTCAGCTCGACGATCGAGCCGCTTGCCGCGAGCTGGGTCATGTTGAGCCAGCGCGCCTGCAGCGCGGTGTCGAACTTCTCCCCGGCGGTGAACTTCAGCAGCGCCTGCTGGCCGTAGCTGGTCCACGGGATGAACTGCGGATTGATGGTGAAGCCCAGATCGGCCTGGAGCTTCTTGTTGACCTCTGCCAGGACGGCGTCCCAGCCGGCCGGCACGTCGCCGGGCAGCAGCAGGCTCAAGGCGATCGGGCCGCTGGTCTGACCGCCGCCGGCGGCCGGCGCGGTGGAGTCGTCGGAGCAGGCGGCGAGAAGGGCGGCGAGGGACAGACCACCGCCGGCGGCCAGCAGGCCGCGCCGCGACATCATGGGGTTGGACACGGTAACTCCAGAAATGGGGGGAGCGGAATCAGCCCTTGGTGGCACCGAGGGTGATGCCCTTGACGAAGTAGCGCTGGGCAAAGGGGTAGGCGAGCAGGATGGGACCGATGGCGACGGTGGTCAGGGCGAGCCGAAGCTGGTAGACGGGGGTGGCCGCCTCGGCCAGCTGCGGCAGCATCGCCGTGAACGAGATGTTGGAGATCAGGTTCTGCAGGACGAGCGGGAGCGGGAACTTGTGCACGTCGTCGATGAACAGCAGCGCCATGAACCAGTCGTTCCAGTAGTGCACGGCGTAGAAGAGACCGACGACGGCCAGGATCGGCTTGGACAGCGGCAGCGCGATCGTGAAGAAGATGCGCAGCTCACCGGCCCCGTCGATCTTGGCTGACTCGAAGATCGACTCGGGCAGCTGGCGGAAGGCGCTGACCTGGACGAAGACCAGGAACGGCATGACCAGCAGCGGCAGGATGACCGAGAAGTAGCTGTTCTGCAGGTGCAGGTACTGCGTCACCAGCAGATAGAGCGGCACCAGGCCGCCGGAGAACAACATCGGCAGGTACGAGAAGATCGTCAGCGGCCGGCTGATGCCGGGCACCCGGCGAGCGATCACCCAGCTCAGCCCCGACGTCACCGCCAGGGACAGCGCCGTGCCCACGAAGGTGATGAAGACGCTGGCGAGGTAGGCGTTCAGCACCGCCGACCCCGTGAAAATCATCGTGTAGGCGGTGACATCGAAGTCCGGGAAGAAGCTGTAGCCGGTCGTGGCCAGCTTCGTCTCGCTCGTGAACGACCCCGAGATGATCATCCAGAAGGGGATGGCGCAGGCCAGCACGGCGAGGGAGACGCCGATGACGCTGACGACGGTGAACGGCTCCAGCTTTCTGCTGCTCATAGGATGCTCGTCTCCTTCGAGTACTTGCGCTGGATCAGCACCGCGATCACCACGAGGATGAAGCCGACCACCGACTGGAACAGGCCGATCGCGGCGGTGGTGCCGAAGTCGCCGAGCTGGCGCAGCGCGCGGAAGACGTAGGTGTCGATGACGTCGGTGTTGTCGAACAACGTGCCGTTGTCGCCGATGATCGCGTAGATGGTGCCGAAGTCGCCGTAGAAGATCCGGCCCACCCCCAGCACCAGCAGCACCGCCGCGGTGGGCTTCAGCAGCGGCAGCGTGATGCGCCAGGCCATCTGGGCCCGCGAGGCGCCGTCGATCATCCCTGCCTCGTAGACCTCCTCGGGAATGCCCATGATCGCCGCCAGGAAGATGACGCTCAGGTAGCCGCCGAGCTGCCAGATCTTCACCACGGTGAGGATCCACGGCCACGGCCCCGGCTCGGTGTACCAGTCCACCGAGGGCAGCCCGAAACCGGTCAGGGCGTCGTTGACCGCCCCTCCCCCGCCCGAGGCCCCGGCGAGCAGCACCTGCAGGATGATGCTGATCACGACCGGGGAGACGAAGTAGGGGAAGAAGACCACGGACTGGGAGACCCGCTTGAAGAAGGTGCTGCGGATCTCGTTCAGCATGATCGCCAGGATGATCCCCGCGGCCAGCGTCGCCCCCAGGAACAACACGTTCAGGAACAGGGTGTTGAACAGGATCCGCGCCGCGTCCCCGGACTCCAGGAAGTAGGCGAAGTTCTCCAGCCCGTTCCACGGGCTGCCGAAGATCCCCTGGTTGACGTCGAACTCCTTGAACGCCACCACCAGCCCGGCCATCGGCAGGTAGTTGAAGACCAGGAAGAACACGACCGCCGGCAACGCGAGCAGCCCGACCACCCAGCCCTTGCGAGCCGCCGAGCCTCGGGTGCGGCGTCGGCGCCGGGATGGGGGCCCGGTCGGAGGTCTTGTCTGAGGCTCTTGCCTCGCCTTTAGCGTGCTGCTCATCACCGAAGTCCCGTCTGAGGCGGCAGAAGGTGCCCGCGAAGTTGGATAGAAACCGGTAGCTGCGAACGCTACGTCCGAGCGGCATTCACCACAAGGCAGCGTTACGGATACGTTACACACGGGTCGCATCCGGCACCCGTAAAGCGCATTCTTCATGGGATAACGTCGGCCGGCACGTCAACTCGAACGCACCATTGACCACCATCAGTTGTGCTTCTACGGTTAGAAACCGATCCCTACGAATGGAGGCTCGTCCGTGTCCCCACGCCCGAAGGCGCTGTTCGCCATGCGCGAGGAACATCTCGCGCAGCTCTTCCCCGCGCCCTTGCTGCGGCGGCTGGACACGCTGGCCGACATCGACGTGACCCTGGTCGCCGAGCACTTCGACGATCCGCGCCTGGACCTGTCCGAGACCGAGATCCTCATCACCGGCTGGGGCTGCCCGCCGCTCGACGCGGCGGTCCTGGCCCGCGCCCCCCGCCTGCGCGGCGTGCTGCACGCCGCCGGCTCGGTGAAATCCCTGGTCACACCCGCCTGCTGGGAACGCGGCCTGCTGGTGTCCTCGGCCGCCGAGGCCAACGCCGTCCCCGTGGCGGAGTACACGGTCGCCTCGATCCTGCTGGCCGGCAAGGGGGTCTTCGCGCTGAACGAGCGTTACCAGCGCGAGCGCACCTTCACCCTCGCCGAGATCCAGCCGTCCATCGGCAACAACGGCCGGACCGTGGGCATCGTCGGCGCCTCGCGCATCGGCCGCAAGGTGATCGAGCTGCTCTCCCCGTACGACTTCGACCTGTGCCTCTACGACCCCTACACGCTCGTCCCCGGCGTCCGGCAGGTGTCACTGGAGGAGTTGCTGCGCCGCAGCGACATCGTCACCCTGCACGCCCCCGCCACCGCGGAGACCACGCACATGCTGGACCACGAGCGGCTGGCGCTGCTGCCGGACGGCGCGGTGCTGATCAACACCGCCCGGGGAACGCTGGTCGACACCGAGGCCCTCATCGCCGAGCTGAAGACGGGCCGGCTGTCGGCGATCCTCGACGTCACCGAGCCTGAGCCGCTGCCGCCGGACTCGCCGCTGTTCGACCTGCCCAATGCCTTCCTGACCCCGCACATCGCGGGCTCGCACGGCAACGAGGTCTCCCGGATGGGCGCCGCCGTCCTCGACGAGCTGGAACGGCTGGTCGCCGGTTTGCCGCTGGCGCATGGGGTCACGCACGACGACCTTGAGCGGGTCGCCTGAGCCGGGCGCCTTTACATTGTAGATTTGGTTTTTGGGGTCCTAACCTTGGCATCATGGACATCGCCACAGGGCTCTGGGACGCCGATCCCGGCTGGCTCAACACCGCCTCCTACGGACTGCCCCCGCGCCGCGCCTTCGACGAGCTCCAGGCCGTGCTGACCGAATGGCGGCACGGCTCCAGCGACTGGAAGCCGTGGGACGCCTCCGTGGGCCGCTCCCGCGCGGCGTTCGCCCGCATGATCGGCGCGCCGGCCGCGGACGTGACCGTGAGCTCCACCGTCTCGCAGATCATGTCCGTCGTGGCCACGGCCCTGCCGCCGAGCGCCCGGGTCGTGGTGCCGGACATCGAGTTCACCAGCAACCTGTTCCCGTGGGCCGTCGCGGCCGACGTCGAGACCGTTCCCCCCGATCGGCTGGCCGACGCGATCGACGGCTCGACCGCCGCCGTGGCCTTCAGCCTCGTCCAGTCCGCCACCGGGGAGGTCGCCCCGCTCGCCGACATCGTGGCCGCCGCCCGCGCCCACGACGCGCTGGTCATCGCCGACGGCTCGCAGGCGTGCGGCTGGCTGCCCGTGGACGTCGATCAGGGCCTCGACGTGCTGGCGTGCGCGGCGTACAAGTGGCTGATGGCGCCGCGCGGCGCCGCCTTCGGCTACCTGTCGCCGCGGGTGCGCGAGCGCATGCGCCCGCTGGCCGCCGGCTGGTACGCCGGAGCCGGCGAGGCCTACTACGGCCTGCCGCTGCGCCTGGCCTCCGACGCCCGCGCGTTCGACCTGTCGCCGGCGTGGTTCTCGTACGTGGGCGCCGCCCCGGCCATCGAGCTGCTCAACGAGCTGGGCGTCAAGCGTGTCCACGACCACAACGTGGCCCTGGCCAACCGGTTCCGCACCGGCCTCGGACTCGAACCGGGCGACAGCGCCATCGTCTCCGTGGACGCGCCCGGCGAGCGGCTGGAGGCGGCCGGGATCCGCGCGGCCGTCCGGGCGGGCCGGGTACGGGCGAGTTTCCACGTCTACACCACCGCCGACGACGTCGATCGGGCTCTGGACGTGCTGAACGGGTGACCGTTTGGGTACGACGGCGATGACTCATCGACCGGAAGGAAGCGGATGACCGTCAACGTCACCGTCTGGAGCGAGAACTACCACGAACCCCGCGAGGAGGAGGTACGCCGCCGCTACCCCGAGGGCATCCACGGCGCCATCGCCGCCGGGCTGGCGGAGGTGCTGGGCGAGGGTGTCCGCGTCCGCACCGCCGTGCTGGAGGAGCCCGAGCACGGCCTGACGGACCAGGTCCTGACCCAGACCGACGTGCTGACCTGGTGGGGCCACATGGCGCACGACGAGGTGGACGACAAGGTGGTGGACCGCGTACGGCGGCGCGTGCTCGGCGGCATGGGCCTGCTGGTGCTGCACTCCGGCCACTACTCCAAGATCTTCCGTTCGCTGATGGGCTCGACCTGCACCCTGAACTGGCGTGACGCGGGCGAGCGCGAGCTGGTGTGGACGGTCTCCCCCGGCCACCCGATCGCGCACGGCATCCCGCGTCCGCTGGTCCTCGACCGGCACGAGACCTACGGCGAGCCGTTCGACATCCCCGAGCCCGACGAGCTGGTCTTCATCAGCTCCTTCAGCGGCGGCGAGGTGTTCCGCAGCGGCTGCTGCTACCGCAGAGGCCTGGGCAGGATCTTCTACTTCGCCCCGGGCGACCAGGAGTATCCCGTCTACCACCACCCCGACGTACGGCGCGTGCTGGCCAACGCCGTCCTGTGGGCCGCCCCGGAGCACGGCGTCGCCGAGCCCCCGCAGAACGCCCACACCCCCATCCGGTGGTAGGCCCAGTGGCAGGAGACGCATGACAACTGCACGACCCCGCAGGCGCACCACGACGTGACGGTCACCGCGCTGCGGCGCGGGGTGTCGGTGCTGAGCGAGAAACCCATGTCGGTCACCCTCGTCGAGGCGCGGTCCATGGTGAACGTCGCCGACGAGGCGCGGCGGCTGTTCGCGGTCAACCAGAACCGCCGGTTCATGCCGGGACTGGTCGCCTTCCGCCGCACGGTGGCGGAGCTGGGGCCGCTCGGGCTGATGACGTCGGAGTTCTTCATGCCGTACCGGGGGCGCGGCGTTCCTCGACACGCTGGAGCACCCGCTGGTGCAGGACATGGCGATCCACCTGTTCGACGCGGCGCGGGCGGTCTCCGGAGCCGATCCGGTGTCCGTCTACTGCGAGTCGTTCCGGCCTGGCCGCCGGTGGCCCGGCCGTCGTGGGGGCCGGTCAGCGGGGCTGGGG
>NZ_VCKY01000257.1 GCF_005889735.1 Nonomuraea turkmeniaca | reverse complement strand
GGAGAGCAGGGGGCCGGGGTCGTGGGAGCTGGCCGCCACGTACGCGTCGTGCAGGTCCGCGATCAGATCCTCGTGCTGGTCAGGGCGGATGCGCTGGATCCTCATGCGGCCAGCAAAGCGCACCTGCGGCGGCCGGGGCGAACGATTTCCGCCCGGCCAGCGGCCTCACACCGGCGGCCTACTGGCGGTAGTTCTCCACCTCGCCGGGCTGGCGCACGGCGGCGCTGTCCGGGTTCTCTCCCGCGCTGCGCCGGGCGCGCCGCTGTCTGAGCAGATCCCAGCACTGGTCGAGGGCCGTCTCCAGTTGCTTGATACGCGCGTGCTCCTCGTCCGTCGTCACCTCGCCGGCCGTCAACCTGTCGCGCAGCTCGTGCTCCTCGTTGACCAGAGCGCTGATCCTGGTGAGTATCTCGTCGTCCCGCATGTCCAAGACTGTACTCACCCCCCCCGTGCTAGAAGAACGTCTGGTATCGCGCTGTTGACCTGCTCCCCGGTCGCAAGCTGAAGACCAGGGACTCCCGTGCCGCTTAGGCGGCAACTCGTGGCGCGGGTGACGCACCGGGAGCTGTGGTACGGGATGCTTGACGCTTCGCCGACCCGGTGGGGTCTCCACGCCCTAACACGACCAGCCCGGCCGCGTATCCTCTGGCTTTGATGTTCTTCGCAGCGTTCACGTCGGCGTGCTCGACATGCCCGCAGGAGGTGCATCGGAAGTCTGCTTGGCTCTCGCGAGACTTGCCATCCACCTTCCCGCAGACCGGGTTCGAGCAGGTCTGTGACGTGTACGCGGGATCCACGACCCGGATGTCGGTCCCGGTGTAGCGGGCCTTGGCCCGCAAGGCGACCTCCAGGCCGTACCAGCCCTTATCCAGAATCGATCTGTTCAGCCCGGCTTTGGCCGCACGTCCGTTGGGCAGGTACGCGCCCGGCTTGCCGGGGTCGGGGTTCGGCGCGACCGACGCGGTCATCGCCCGAATGTTCAGCTTCTCCAGCGTGACGATCGCGTTGTCGCGGGTGAGCCGGTGCGCGGTTTGGGAATTGAAGTCGGCGCGCCGCCATCGCGCTCGCCGCATCAGATCACCCATCGCCCGCACGACACGCTCGCGCCGGTTGGAGCCCTTCTTCGACCGGGCGAGCTTGCGTTGGAGCCGCCGGTACCGTTGGGCCTCCCCTGCAGTGAGGAACCCCTTATCATCCGGGTTGTCGCCGGTCGCGATCGGTGGGGGAGGAGCCGACGACACGCTGTTCTCACTGGCGTGGCGGCGGTCGAAGAATTCCCCGTCACTGGTGACGGCAGCGGTGACCACTCCCCGGTCCACACCGGCATGACGGTCCGGATGGGCGTGTTCGGTGACCTCGTCAAGGCCATCGTCCACCAGAACGCTGATGAACCAATGTTTGCCGTCGCGGGTCACGGTCGCAGACTTCATCCTCGCGCCCAGGGGACGGGACATGCGGAATCTCACCCACCCGAACTTCGGCAGGAACACCCGCCCCCACTTGTGGCTGATCCGCTCGATGGGGATCTGCTCGGCGGTCGGAAACCGAAACGACGGCGTCCACCTCGCCGAGCCTTCCACCGCACCTTCCACGTGCCGTGCGTGCGGCACGCCAGATCCAGATCCTTCAGCGTCTGCTGTATGACCTGCGCGGGAGCATCGGCCAACCATGCAAAGTCCGGGTCGGTCTTCGCCTCGGTGAGCTGGCGACACTGCTCCTGGTAGGTGATGAACGCGCCCCGGTGTCGATATGCGCGCCGCTGCTCCAAGCCGGTGTTCCACACGCTGCGGCAGATCCCGCCCAGTTGCTCAGCGAAGGCTCGTTGACCGAAGTCGAACTCCAACCGGTACTTCCGACCCGCCAACACGCGTGCAACACCTCCCCCCTCGACCACTCCCGCCACAAGGAACTCGAACACATTGTCCGGTTCATGAGTCAGGAGGTGGAGTATCCACGCGGTAAGTGCATGGTTACCTGATCCGTGTCATCTGGTATTCGTCACCACGTACCGCAAGAACGTCTTCGATGACGCGATGTTGCGCCGCTGCGAGGATGTTCTGTCGAGCTGTGCGTTCTCGCGATATGAGATTCAGGACGGCGCATCCCGAGACGTCTGGTAGCGTGCTTGGCATGCTGCGCGGACTGCTTCTTAGCTGCCGCGGCGGGGGCCTCTAAGGCCGGCTCCCTCGCCGCGGAGCCAGTCGTGCGCGTCGGCCGCTTCCATTCGAAGACCGACGAGGAGCATCCGACATGACCGCTCAGCAGCCCAGCTCTATGCCGATCCATCGTTATCAGCCTTATCAGCCCGTCCGGCTCACCGATCGCACCTGGCCCGACCAGGTCATCACCAAGGCGCCCCGCTGGTGCGCGGTGGACCTGCGCGACGGCAACCAGGCCCTGATCGACCCGATGGACTCCCACCGCAAGCTCAAGATGTTCGAGCTGCTGGTACGCATGGGTTACAAGGAGATCGAGGTAGGCTTCCCCGCCGCCTCGCAGACCGACTTCGACTTCATCCGGCAGATCATCGAAGAAGGCCGCATCCCGGACGACGTCGTCATCCAGGTGCTGACCCAGGCGAGGCCGGAGCTGATCGAGCGGACCTTCGAGTCGATCGAGGGCGCCAAGCAGGCCATCGTCCACCTCTACAACTCGACGTCCACGCTACAGCGGCGCGTCGTGTTCGGCCAGGACAGGGACGGCATCACGGCCATCGCGGTCGAGGGCGCCAAGCTGGTCAAGAAGCTCGCCGACGCGACCGACGTGGACGTCTACTTCCAGTACTCGCCGGAGTCGTTCACCGGCACCGAGCTGGAGTACGCCGTGGAGGTGTGCGACGCGGTCAACGACGTGTGGCAGCCCACCCCGGAGCGCAAGGTCATCATCAACCTGCCGGCCACCGTCGAGATGGCCACCCCCAACGTCTACGCCGACCAGATCGAGTGGATGCACCGCCACCTCAGGCACCGCGACTCGATCGTGCTGTCGCTGCACCCGCACAACGACCGCGGCACCGCCGTGGCCGCCGCCGAGCAGGGCTACATGGCGGGCGCTGACCGCATCGAGGGCTGCCTGTTCGGCAACGGTGAGCGCACCGGCAACGTGTGCCTGGTCACGCTGGGCATGAACCTGTTCTCCCAGGGCGTCGACCCCGAGATCGACTTCAGCGACATCGACGAGATCCGCCGGGTCACCGAATACTGCAACCAGCTGCCCGTGCACCCGCGCCACCCGTGGGGCGGCGAGCTGGTCTACACCGCCTTCTCCGGCTCCCACCAGGACGCCATCAAGAAGGGCTTCGAGCACCTGGAGCGCGACGCCGCGGCGGCGGGCGTGCCCGTGGACGAGTTCACCTGGGCGGTGCCGTACCTGCCGATCGACCCGAAGGACATCGGGCGCACGTACGAGGCCGTGATCCGGGTCAACAGCCAGTCCGGCAAGGGCGGCGTCGCCTACATCATGAAGGCCGACCACCAGCTGGACCTGCCGCGCCGGCTGCAGATCGAGTTCTCCAAGGTTGTGCAGGCCCGCACGGACGAGCAGGGCGGCGAGGTCGGTCCGGCCGAGATGTTCGAGATCTTCCGGGACGAATACCTGCCCAACCCGGCCAACCGGTGGGGCCGCCTCAGCCTCATGGCACACCGCCACGAATCCACGGTGGACGACAAGGACCGCATCAGCGCCGACGTGCGCCTCGACGGGGAGATCCGTGAGGTCGAGGGCTCCGGCAACGGCCCGATCTCGGCGTTCATCGACGCGATCGCGGGGGTCGGGATCCAGGTGCGGGTGCTCGACTACGTGGAGCACGCCATGAGCGCCGGGACCGACGCCAAGGCGGCGTCTTACCTGGAGTGCGAGGTCAACGGGCAGGTGCTGTGGGGTGTCGGCATCGACGCCAACACCACCTCCGCCTCTCTCAAGGCCATCATCTCCGCGGTCAACCGCGCTTCCCGCTGACCTTCCTTAGTAGGTCCTTGGACTCCGGCCCGCAATGACCTGCGGGGACGGTGCTCGGCACGCGGCCCACAAGGCCCTGCCCTGATCACTCGACCGCGCCTCGACCAACGGGAGGCGCGGTCGCAGGTCCGGTTTGGACACAATTGGATTCGTACGCGGCCGTGAAGTCGCCCGGTTCCGCGCCAGCGACCTGTGGATCACCTGCGCATTGGAATTTCGCGGCCTCCGATAGCGGCAGTGGCAGCTGCATATCACCAGCGCAGATCGACGAAACGATCAGGTGACACGTGCCCGGAGATAGGCTGATCTGATCCCGTCCGATCGGCCCTGGAGACCACGTGGTGCACTCACTCGTCGTCGGCATCGCTGGCGGCTCCGCGTCAGGCAAGACCACGATCACCACCCGGTTGCGTACCGCCGTCGAGCAATCCGGACGCACCGTGGACGTGCTCGCCAGCGATCCGTACATGTATCACGACGTCGATCGCGGCCCGACTTTCGTATCCCCCACGACCGGTGAGGTGACCTTCGACTGCAACCGGCCCGAGTCGGTCGACTGGCTCGCTTTCCTGCGCGACCTCGGCACCCGGACCAGCGACGTAGCAGCGCCGGACGTGCTGCTTGTCGAAGGACTCATGATCTTGCATGTCGCAGCGGTGCGCGAGCGGCTCGATCTGCGGCTCTTCGTCGAGCTCGACGCGGACGAGCGTGCGCTGCGTCGGCTGCTGCGGGATATGAAGGAGCCGCGCGGACTGCGCGAGCCGGAGGTGATCGCCAATTACTACCGGGAGAGCGCTCGGATCGGGCACGCGCTGTATATCGAGCCGTCCCGGCAGTACGCCGACATCATTGTGCGCGGTGACGCCCCGCCGGATCGGGTGCAACCGTTGTTGCTGGCGATGATCGATCGGCTGCTCGGGGAGCACAGTGCCCGCGAGCCCTCGACCTAGCAGCCGTCGCACCTACGTCACTGAATAGTTACGCGCGGTCGAGTTGTTTTATGTGCCGGGCGTGCAGTCGTAGAGTTCGCCGTAGCGTTTTTGGGCGATGCGCATGAGTTCGGTCATATCTTTGATTGCATCCCTCCCTTTAGCGATTCGGGCCAGGTAGATGGTGACCAACTGCTCTTTCCCATCGCATCGGAACTTTGCGACGACTCGGTAAGGCTGATCGGCGAAAGGTGAATTCGGCAGGTACGCGGCCAGGCCATCGCCCAGATCGGTAGGGAGCGTGACTCCGCCACGCCTGCTGTACACCTGACGCCTGTCCTCAAGAACGAAATCCAGTTGCTCTCGAGGCATCCCGTCGCCCTCCTGCATCCATCTCACCTCCAGCGGACGAGGGGTTGTATCCGGCGCCCAGCAGTCGCCATCGTTCTGACTGCCGTCCGTTTTCTCGGCGAGAGGGCCGGTCACGCCGCTGACAAGGCGAAATGCCTGTTCAGGGATGAGCTTGCAAATGTATGGCGCGGAATCCATGACCGGTTGCGGGGCTAGGGCCGGTGAGGAGACGGTGTCGTTTTCCGGGGTACAGGCTGCGACGAGCAACACGAGAGTAGTAAGAGCGCCAGGCAGGAGAGCATGTCTCATTTGCCATCCCCGGAGGAGGAGGGGGTCTGAAGGTCGAGATAGTCGTGCACCTTTGTGGTCTCACGAAAGGTGTTTTCGAAGCGATCAAGCAGGTCGTTTGCTCCCCCGCTTTCGCGAGCCCACGCGAGGAACTGGCTGTATTGCTGTGGCGTCATCTCGGCGAAGGGCTTGATCCTGGGCGGATTTCCGGTCGTGAATGAGTGCTTCTTATGGCCAAGCCCGTCCAGCATGTCCTTGTTCAGCATGGCTGTGGCGAGCATCTGCTCCGCCAGCCTCTCCGCCGCCAGCCGATTGTTCGCAAGCGTTGCGTGCGTCTCGTCCATGGTCCGCCCATGCTCGAACATCCGCTGGGCGACCTGCTTGGCGATCTCGTCATACGCGGCTCCGGCCAGCTTGTCGTACCCGTTGCCGAGCAACTCGCCGAACACGCCTTTGGCCAACTCGCCCACTGGCTTGGCCCCCGGCACCGGGAGCAGCCCCAGCGCGCTGCCTACCATGCTCTTCAGCGCCTCGTCCGCCTTCTTGTCGTCCAGCCCCTGTGCAATCAGCGCCTGGCGACGGATCTCCACGATGAAACCGAAGGGTCGTGCCTCCGCCGTGGCCCGGTCCACCAGGAACTGCTTGATGTCAGACTTGTCGACTTGCCCATTCCCGTTGAAGTCGTACTGCTTGACGTCGGACTTCGTGAATCCGAGCCGCTCGGCGTTGGAAGCGTTGAGGCCGACCGGAGGCACGGTGTCGAGTGCCGCTCTCATGTGTTCCGTCTGAGCCCTCATCAGCGCCTCGAACGCGGCGTCGTCGCGAGTGGCCAGCACCATCGCGTAGGCCATGTCCTTGGCCGCCACGTCACCGAACTTCTCAGCGTTCAGGAGGAGCTCGGAAAGCTCATGGATGTTGGCTGCGATTGCGCGGCCCAGCGGGTAGGCCAGGGGTACGTAGCGATCGAATAGATCTCTGTTTCTGATCTCCAGGTCTTCCGTCTCTTTGCCGAAGGCGTCGCGTACCTGATCGGAGAGGGTCTTGATCATTTCTGCGGCGAGCTTCTTAGAAGTCGCGTCCTGGCCGGTCGTTGCGATCGTCAGCATGTCCCTGATCGGCTTGTAGTCGTTCAGGAAACGCGATGCGCTCCACCGGGTCGTGATCAGATAGTCGAGCACGGACTCCTTCCACCCGGCCGGCGTGTGATCCAGCAGCGCCTGGGACGCCTGCCGGCTGGACTTCGCCGCGTGGAACAGGTTGTCCACCACCGCTGATTGGGGCTCCATACCTGGGCTGCCCGCCTGCGCTCCCGGCCTCAACAGGGTGCCAAGGCCGAGCGCGCCGGCCAGGTCGATGATGGGGAGCTGCTTTCCCTTGACGTAACGGCCCAGCGGATCCTTGGCCGCCGCCCATTGGTCCTTGCGCTGCTCGTGCTCGTAGACGATCACGTCACGCCCGACGACCTCCATGAACTCCTTCGAGTACGGCGGCTTCCCGTCGTGAGCACGCCAGATGAGCGCCTGAGCCTGGTAACCGGAGTATTTCGTGTCACCTGCCTTGTGCTCGGCCCGCCCCTCCTTCACCAGGCCCTTGAGGAAGTCGGCGCCCATGTAAGCGGGACTCCTCGGATCCGTCCCTTTGGCCAGAGCCGTGCTCAGCATGCCCAGGACCTTCTGTCCCTGCCTGGAGAGCTGGGTCACGCCTTCGGCGTCCTGACGCTTTCTGGCGTCGCGCAACTGCATGGCGAGAGCCCCGGGCACCCGCGTCACGCCGAGCGCGCCCAGCGTGCGGAGGAATGACTTGACAAACTCCGGGTCCCCGGTCCGCGACGCGTATTTCTCCAGCTCGCCCAGCGCCTTGCGGTCGCCGTCCGCAGCCTTCAGCGCGGCACGACCCGCCAGCGTCCCGTCGAGCAGCCCTTGAGCGGCCTCCAGGCTGTCAGGCACCTCCAGGAAGCTCCCTTTAGGGGTGCTCCTCCCGAAGGTGACCTTCTGCCGCTGCAGCTCGTGGACCAGTTTCTGCCGCCGCCGCAGGTCCTCGGCCTGTGTGGTGACCCGTCCAGCCAACTGCCGCAGCCGCGCAGCCGGTGCAGTGTCGAGCTCGGCGCTCTGCAACTCCTTGTGCAGAGCCTGCGCCAGCTCTTCCAACTGGCTGGCGGTCTGGGTGTGCTTGCTCGTCATCGTGTCGAATTCGGGTTGCTTGACCCCGCTGAACTCGCTCATGGCTTGTCCGGAGTCGAGGCCAGCTTCTGTTTCGCGCTGTCTACGGCCTGTGCGAGCATGGCCCGCAGTTCCCGCTGGTCGGCGTGGACCTGGGTGTCGAATCGGGCCCCCGTCGGCCCCACCCAGGTGTCCTTCTCCATGAAACGGCAGGAGGGATCGAGCGCCCACCAGTGGTCATCCGACAGCCGCTGAATCCGCTGGGCAACGGCCCGCATCGCCTCACGATCGAGGTCAGCCACGACGATCCTCCTCGTACGGCTCGCTGCACCAAAACAGATCAGGAGGCGGCGTCTCCCACGTCTTTCACACGCTAATCAACATCACGTCAACAGAACAAGCTTAAACGCAGTGAAAGGTATGGCGGGTTCGAATTTTGTTCGAGAATGAGCGTTTTGTCTAACTCGGGCGTAGGCTCCGGTTACCTTCAAAGAAGGAGAGCGCGCGGAGTCAACGCGACCACCTGGTCGAAACACGATCTTCAGTTAGCCGTGTCGGGTATGAATTAACTGCGGTTCTATGCGCCTCTTCACTCAAGGAGAGTGAAACCCTGCGGGATGCTCGTTGAACATCGACTGAAGCAGCTCGGCTCCGTTAAGAAGCTCTGACCTCGCCTTTTGAAGCGAAACGGTCCGCGCTTTCAATCAGGGGCAAGCGAATGCAACGGAGGTTGCAATGTCCCGTGAACCCGCCGTCGTCAAGAGCGCGATCGTCGGCGCGCTGGCCGCGCTCGTGCACATCCTGGTCGTAGTCTTCGGCGTGACTCTGCAACCTGCCCATGACGGAGGTCGTGACGCTGCGGGCACCCGGTCGCCGCTGTGACCGCGGAACGCGAGAGGTTCTGCGCCGAACGCGACGCACAGGCAAGCTGGCAGGGTCACGCCGGCGGCAACGCGGTGATCCCTGGAGTCGTCGAGGGTTGAGGCGGCACAGTGCTAGCGGTGCTTGGTGATCGTGGTCCGCTTGCGCCGCTTCAACCAGATGAACGGATTGGCCATCCCAACGGTGAAGATCATCCATAGGTCGTGGCCCAACGTCCAGGCCGGTTTCGACACACTCTTGCCGACGTTCTTCACGGCGATCGGCTTCGCGCGCTCCGCAGCTCCTCCTGTGCGAATAGGTTGACGGGCCAGGTCGTCAGGAGAGCGTCCACTCGCCCTTCTGATCGGCGAATCCGCTGTTCAGCGCGAATTGAAACTTGGCCAGCTTCGCCGGCTCGGGCACTTCGAACACGATCACGCCTTTCCTGGTGTCGCCAGTGTTGATCGTGGCCAAGCCGCCAAACGACTGCCCTTCCTGCACCTGGTGAAAAGTGGACCGGTACTGCTGCCCCTCGCTGTCGATCAGAATCGCCCCGTTGGTGGGGGTGTCGCTGTAGACTGCTTGTCCTTGGTTCGCCAATGTCACCTCGAGCGCCACGAATTTATTGCCCGATTGCGGCTTCGAGAACTGATCACCCGTGGCTGGGTTCACTACCTTGTTCAGTGTGACCGTCACCTTCAACCCAGGGTCCATCCCCTGCAAGGTGATCGCGCCGCCGATCGTTGCCGTAGAGGGCTGCTCCTCCTTCGCCGCCTCCGAGTTCTCCGCCGGGGGAGCACTAGCCGACGGCTCTTTGGACGGCATAACCATGTTCGGCGAGTCGGCCTCCGTCACCACCGCTTCCCGGCCCGTGTCGACCAGGACCAGCGCCACAGCGGCACAGCCGCCGAGGAGCAGCAGGGGTATGCCGACCGCGAGCAGCACGATCAGGCCGACGTTGCTGCGCCGTGGCGAAGGCGGCGGGCTGGTAGGCGGCTGATACCCGTACTGCGGTTGGGGCCCGCTATGGCCGTAGGTCTGTTGTGGGTGCTGCTGGCCGTACGGATCTTGCGGCTGCTGCGGGTAGCCCATGGCGCGGCTCCAGGTAGAGGACAGGGGCGTGATGGGACGCTCCAAGCATGCGCCTGGTTAACCGAGATCACATGTCCAGATCCGGACATCTACCCGAGGGAGCGCTGTGACGATGCCTGCCGATGAGCCAACGCTGGGCGAGGTGGTCCGAACCCTGGCCAGGATCGAACGCGGCCTCGGCATCCGCCTCGACGGCATCAACGTCCAAGATCGACCGTGACACGGTCCTGTCACGGAGCTCGATGCGTTCTACCGACCTCGTGCTCGCGCCATTCGATTAGCCGCTTAGGGGCTGGCATAACGGGCCTAAGGTTCGCCGTTGCGGCCGACGAGCCCCCTGGCGTGCGGTGCTATTGGGAGCCCGGGAAACGCGAAATAGCCATAAGGGGCTTAGTCGAATTCTCCATTCTTTACGCCGCCGATGAAGGCGGCCCATTCGCCGGAAGTGAAGATCAGGGAAGGACCTGTGGGGTTCTTGCTGTCGCGGACGCCTCGGCGTCCCTCGGACAGCTTGGCCACCTCAACGCAGTTGCCTCCATTGCTGCCCGAGTAGGAAGACTTGATCCATGTGGCTGCCCGTACTTCCTGGGTCAGCTCGTCCATCGCTGCTTCGTCTCCTTGATCAAATTTATGGATTCGCGCTGGGACAGCGCCTCAGAACGGATCCCTTCGTACCTGAATGCTAGGGTCCTGACGCTCTCTGTCCAGTCGGTTACCTGTGCGTTGGACGCGGCTTCGACGTATGCCGTGTCGGGCGTTCCATGAGCCTGGGCGATGGCGAATCCTCCGAGAAGGCCGGTCGTGGAGTAGGCATTGACAGGAAGAACCTGGATGGTAATCCGGGGTGCCTGGGCGGCTTCGAGAAGATGCGCGAGCTGCGCAGCCATCACGCTCGGGCTGCCGATCGGGCGGTGTAGAACACCCTCATCGAGAACCACCCAGAGCATGGGTGGTTTGGGTCGTCGGAGGATCGACTGTCGTTCCATGCGAGCGGTCACATGCTCGTCGATCTCCTCTGGTGTCACACCAGGTTCGCCGCTCAGAATCGCCCTTGCATAGTCCTCGGTCTGGAGTAGGCCGGGCACGATCAGTGGTTCCCAGGTCCGGATCGCCTCCGCTGTGGCCTCCACGTCGAGCCACGGACGGAACCATGGTGGGGCCGAAGCGTGGCTGACCATCGGCCAGAGCCGCATCAGCGCTCCCTCGGCCTCCAGCGCCTCGTCGCAGAGGCGCGCGAACTCCTCCGTTGGCGACCGCCTCGCCGTCTCGATCATGCTGATCGTGCCGACAGAGTAGGACACCGATTTCGACAGGTGAAGCTGGGACCAGCCTCGGGCCTTGCGGTGTCGCCGCAGTTCGAAGCCAAAGAGCGCAGTCGGCGAGTCCGCGGGGCATAGCTCGCTTTCCTTCGGCACCTGACCTCCTGGGGGATTGCCACTGTTTCAAGGAAGGTTTCAGCGGAACCGTTGATGTCATGTCGAAGTCGACTGACTACTCAGTGTAGCTAAAGCTTTGGGATGGTGGACAAGGAAGGTGGAGATCGACTTCTTCGTGTGGGTGAAGTGATGAAACCAGCGGCCGCCGAGCCGAGGGCCATCGGTTCGATCCATCTGGCGGCTATTCGCGAGTCCGTATCGCGCGCACGCGCGCAAGTGCGCAGATGGCTGGGGGACGATCATCCGTCTGTCGACGAGGCCGTGCTGGCCGCGTCCGAGCTCCTGACGAACGCGCTCCGGCACTCCAATGCCAGGACATACGACCTCATCGGCCTCACTGTTGCCATGGCAGAGGGGGTGGTCTACGTGGAGGTACGTGACCCAGGTTCCACGTTCTCCGCGCCCCACATCCGCCAGGAGCCGGAGTCGGAAGACGGCCGCGGATTGCTGATCATTACTGAGATCTCCCAAGACTGGGGAGTTATAGAGCATGGCAGCGGGCTTGGCCGGACCGTCTGGTGCGCTATCCGAGCCGTCCCGCCTTCCCCTGGCCAATCCGCTATTCGTAGACCTCGAAGCCCGTCTGCACCGCGCGCTCACGCACTTCATCGGGGTGTTCCTGAGGCTGACAGCGCGTGAATCTTCCTTCCGCCCGCGCAGCCAGACGCGGATTAGGTAGGGGCTACTCATGACGCCCTGAGCGCGGCTCCGTAAGTTCTGCGGCGAAGAGGGGCGTTACCGGAAGCCAACGGGGCGCGGGGGGACGCTCCGGAAAGAGGGTGCTCAGTGCCCAGACTGAAGTGGCTTCAGGGGCTGCTGCTGACCGGCGTACTGGTCCTGACAAGTGTGGTGGCCGCCTTACCGGCGTACGCCGACTTCATCAGCGCCAACTCGACGCTCAAGAACGACGGCATTCTGCCGATGATCAAGGTGTTCGAGAAACTGGATCACGGCTGCTGGGGCGAAGGCGCCGCGCCGCCGGATCGGGTCGAACCGGGCGAGAAGGTGAGCTGGCGCGCCGAGTCGTGCGACCTGTCGATCGGCACCGGGACCGAGGGCGAGGTCTGGTACCGCCCCTACGGCGCGTCGGACGACGTCGTCTACCGGTTCTACTGGGACGTCCCCACGTTCGGGACGAACACCGCCCAGAACGGCGGAAATCCCGGCTGCACCCACAGCCAGAGCGGCCCCGGAGATGGCAACAACGTCTACATCGACTTCACCGTCGCCTGCAAGGCCTCCACGATCGACAACATCCCCGACATCTGGAAGCTCCACCCGGTCGTCATGGATCCCGACGGGGACGGGCTGAACAAGCAGGAGATCGACCTCAACGCGATGGGCGCGGCCGTCGGTCAGAAGGACATCTTCGTTCAGTTCGACTGGATGGCGGACAACACCCACAACGAGCAGTTCAGCACCGCCGCACTGCGCCGGATCATCGCCACGTACAACGCCAATGGATACTTCCTGCACATCGACGCGGGCCCGCAGAGCCCCCTCGACACCACCGGAGCGACCTGGGGCAACCTGAGCCGGGCGAGAGCGGTCGGTTACCAGGCCCAGCTCGGCAACGTGATGATCAATCCAAGCGGCGGCGCCACCTACAACTGGACGGCCTTCGACGCGATCAAGAATGCCGCCTTCCCCGCCACCGGACGTGGGGAGATCTTCCGGTACGTGCTCGCGGCCGACCGGATCGGGCCCGCCGCCGTCCGCGGTCTCACCCGGAGTGGGGACACGGATGTCATTTTCAGCCTCAACAGCATGGCGAATGACGCCGACAACGAGGTCGCCGTCTTCATGCACGAAATCGGCCACTCCCTCGGCCTCGGGCACGGCGGCGACAGCAAGAACAACTTCAAGCCGAACTACTTCAGCGCGATGAACTACCTGTTCGACTTCGAAGGCATCACCAAGAACGGCGTGACGAACTGGGACTACTCCCACGGCGGCCAGGACCCGTTGAACGAGGTCAACCCGCCGGGCCTGGACGAGTCCATCGGCCTGGGCGCGAAGGGCAAGGGTTTCACGACCTCGCACTTCTGCCCGGACAGGGTCGTCGCGGGCGTCTCAATCCCGGCCGGCCGCATTCCTGTGCCCGACGCGGGCAACCCCATCGACTGGGACTGCGACGGCGTCATCGCGGCCCCCGGGACCAAGGTGAGCGCCGACATCAACCTCAGCAACAACGAGCCGGCCGGCACCCTCAACACTCTCGTCGACCACGACGATTGGAAGGCCATCGACATCACCCGCGGCGACATCGGCCGGTACGACCAGCCCGCCGTGGAAGCGCCGATCGTGACGGAGGTGGACGACCTTCCCCCCGAGCACGCCGAGGTGCTGCCCGTAGACACCACGCCCCCGGTCACCACCGCCGAGTCAGCCCCTGCGCCGAACGCGGCGGGCTGGAACAACACCGATGTCACCGTCACCCTCAAGCCGACCGACGACATCTCCGGTCTCGCCCGCACGGAGTACAGCGTGGATGACGGCCCCTGGACCGTCTACACCGACCCGGTCGTCCTTTCGACCGACGCCGTCCGCACTGTCAAATACCGTTCCACCGACCGCTCCCTCAACACCGAGGAGGCCAAGTCCCTGACGGTCAAGCTCGACAAGACCGCGCCGACCGTCACCTACACCGGCGCCAAGGAGACCTACGGCATTCTCGAAACCGTCGACATCACCTGCACCGCCGCGGACAACCTCTCCGGCGTCGACACCACCACCTGCAAGGACATCTCCGGTCCTGCCTACGACTTCGACCCGGCGGGCAACACCTTCTCGGCCACCGCCACCGACGTCGCGGGCAACACCGGCCAGGCGTCCTCCGTCACCTTCAAACTGGTCGTCACCTATGCCGACCTGTGCACTCTGACCAAGCGCTTCGTCACCAACGAAGGCGTGGCCAGGGCCAACGCCATGTGCGCCCAGCTCGACGCCGCCGAGCGCGCCGAGGACAGGGGGAACGTCACGGCGAAGACCAACGCCGTCAACGCTTACCTCAACCAGGTGAGCGCGGCCGTCAGCGGTCACTATCTCACTCCAGCCCAGGCCATCATCCTCAAGAAGCTGGCTGCCGCTCTGTAATCCGACCCGCCCTGTAACGCGACCCGCCCTGTCATCCGATCCGACGCGAGTGGGCCACCGGACGCCCGGTGGCCCACTCGCATTCTTGCTGACCTCGCCAGGGCCGATGGCGTGCGTCGCCCGCTGTCCCGCGGCGCGGCCGCCGGCGCCTACCAACCCACCACCACTTAGTGAACGTTGCGTTTCTATATTGCGAAGCCTATGCTGGCTAGAGAACGCTACGTTCTCTAAGGAGATCGGACGCTTATGGCTGTCGTGCTGTCGGGTCTGATACTGGCGATGCTGTTGGGCGCGCTCGATCAGACGATCATGGCCCCCGCCCTCCCGGCTGTCGCGGGCAGCCTTGGCGGGCTCGATCAGATGCCTGCCGTCGTCACCGCCTACCTCGTCGCCGCCACCGTCGTCATGCCCGTCTACGGCAAGCTCGGCGACCGGTACGGCCGCAAACCCACCATGCAGGTGGCCATCGTCATCTTCGTCACCGGCGCCGTATTGTGCGCCCTGGCCACGTCGATGCCGCAGTTCATCGCCTTCCGCGCGGTGCAGGGGCTCGGCGGGGGGTGT
>NZ_VCKY01000256.1 GCF_005889735.1 Nonomuraea turkmeniaca | reverse complement strand
CCACGACGCCCTCCTGGGCCAGCACCGCCAGTGCCTTGGTGGCGGTGGCCAGCGCGACCCCCCAGTCCCTGGCGAGCTGCCGGGTGGACGGCACCCGGTCCCCAGGCCGCAACCTGCCATCGGCGATGCGCTGCTTGATGTCGCCCGCGATCCGCGCGTAGGGCGGAGTGCTCATCGAACCTCCTGTACTAGTACAGATTGCCTCAGAATACCGTTGCCACCTGCTGTATGTACAACGTACATTCAGTTCTGCGTACAACGTTACTAGGAGGCAGAGCAATGAAGGTCCTTATTTCCGGCGCGAGCATCGGTGGCCCCGTCCTGGCGTACTGGCTGCGGCGGCAGGGCGCCGAGGTGACGGTCGTCGAGCGGGCACCGGCCCCGCGCAAGGGCGGCCAGGCCATCGACATCAGGGGCGCCGCGCTGACCGTGGCCGCGCGGATGGGCATCCTGGAGCAGGCCAGAGAGCTGCGGACGACCATGCGCGGCATGTCCATGGTGGACGGCGACGGCAACGAGATCATGCGCAGCACCGAGGGAACGTTGAGCGGCGGCAACTTCGACAGCCCCGACATCGAGATCGTCCGTGACGACCTGACCGCGCTCGTCACCGCGGCCGCCGACGCCGGCTACATGTACGGCGACTCGATCGCCGCCCTGGCCCAGGACCCCGGCGGCGTGGACGTGACGTTCGAGAGCGGCAGGCAGGATCGGTACGACTACGTGGTGGGCGCCGACGGGCTGCACTCCAACGTGCGGCGGCTGGCGTTCGGCCCGGAGGAGCGCTTCATCGAGCACCTCGGCATGTATGTCTCGATCTTCACCGCGCCCAATCACCTCGGCCTGGACCACTGGCAGACCTGGTTCCGCGAGGGCGACGTCGGCGGCGCGCTCTTCAGCGACAGGGACCCCGACGTCATGCGGGTCAACCTGGGGTTCGGCGCGGGCCCCATCGCCTACGACCACCGCGACGTGGAGCAGCAGAAGCACCTGATCCAGGAGCACTGCTCCGGGCTGCGCTGGGAGATTCCGAAGCTCCTGGAGGCCATGTGGGCGGCCGACGACTTCTACTTCGACGCCATGGCCCAGGTCAAGATGGAGCGCTGGTCGACCGGCCGGGTGACGTTGGTCGGCGACGCGGGCTACTGCGCCTCGCCGCTGTCCGGGCAGGGCACGAGCCTGGCCATGGTGGGGGCGTATGTGCTGGCGCAGGAGCTCGGCACGGACCCGGCCACCGCGTTCGACCGCTACGAGCAGCGCATGCGGCCCTTCGTCGCGCGGAACCAGGCGCTCGCCGTCGAGAACCCCGGCCAGGGCGCCGCACCGGAGAGCGTCCAGCTTGCCGCGAACGGCATCACCTTGGACTGAACCGATACGATTTGCCGCCATGACGGGTATCAGACTCACGATGGCCGCCCTCGGGGCCACCGCTCTGACATTGATCTCTCCATCGTGGACTTCGGCTCCCGCCATGGCAGTGGAGGCCGGGTTCACGGACGAGGTGACGCTGACCCTCGGCAAGGACGGCACCCTGCACGTGGTCGAGAAGATCAGCGGGGCCTCGAGTGGGCTGAAGCGGACCTTCCTCACCAGGACGCGGTACGACGACAGCTACGACCGCGTCTACCAGATCGCGAACGTCAAGGGCGGCACCCTCACCGGTGACGTGCTCACCGTGACGGGCCAGACCGTCGAGTACGACGTCAAGGGCGCGGTGACGACCTCGGGCGGCGTCGAGGAGCTGCGCTGGTTCGCGGTGAACGGGTGGAACCAGCCGGTGGCCAAGGCCACGGTCAAGGTCAGCGGCCCGGGCCAGGTACAGAACCTGACCTGCTTCGCCGGCGAGCTGACCTCGGCCATCGGCTGCACGTCGGCCTCCATGGACCACGCCGCCACCCAGGCCGACTTCGAGCAGGAGAACATCGCGCCCGGCCAGGCCCTGACCGTCGTGGTCGGCTACCCGGAGGGCTCCAGCGGCGGCGCTCCGATCCTGGAGAAGCGGTTCTCGCTGGCGGCCGCGTTCACCCTGAACACCGTCACCGGCGGCGCCCTGGCGGGCCTGCTGCTCCTGCTGCTCGGCGGGGTCGGCCTGCTCTACTGGACACGCGGCCGCGACGCCAGGGTGGTGAGCCACGAGCAGGGCGCCGTCGATCCCGTACAGAACGGGCATTTCTCGCCGCCCGACGGGGTGCGCCCCGGGCAGATCGGCACGCTCGTGGACGAGCAGGCCGACGTGGTGGACGTGACCGCCACGATCGTGGACCTCGCCGTCCGCGGTTACCTGCGGATCGACGAGCAGCCCCGCCAGACGTACGACGCGCCCGACTGGCTGCTGGTCAGGCTGCCGAACGCGCCCGTCAACACGCTCCTGCCGTACGAGCGCGCGCTCTACGACGCCATCTTCGACGGCCGGGACATGGTGCTGCTGTCGCAGATGTCCGGCTCCTTCACGGCCCACCTGGGCAAGGTCCGCGACGCCTTGTACGCCGACGTGGTCAAGCAGGGCTGGTTCGCCCGCCGCCCGGACACCGAGCGCACCAGGTGGACCACGATCGGCGTGGTGCTGATCGGCGTGGGCCTGGTGGCCACGGTGGCGCTGGCCTGGTTCACGACGTACGGGCTGCTGGGCCTGGCCGTGATCATCGCGGGCGGCGCGCTGGCGGTCGGCGGCCAGTACATGCCGGCCAAGACCGCCAAGGGGGCGGCGGCCATGGCGCACACCATGAAGTTCCGGGAGTACCTGTTCTCCGGCGAGCTGGGCAACGTGCCCGAGCAGCACCGGGTGGAGTTGTTCTCCCGTTACCTCCCCTACGCGGTGATCTTCGACGGGGTGGAGCACTGGTCACGCGTGGTGGCCTCGGTGACCGGCAACGGGAACCAGACCGACAACCTCTACTGGTACCACGGGCCCGCGGAGTGGGACCTGTCCAAGTTCGCCGGCTCGATGCGGACGTTCACCACGACCACGTCGGGCGCGATCTCCGCGACCCGCCAGTTCCGGACCCTTTAGCCCGAATAAATCTAACGCAGCCGCACCTCGCCGACCGGGCGCCCCCCGCCGAGCACCGGCGGGGTGGCCAGCTCGGCCAGCTCGGGAGCGTCCAGCCCCAGCGAGCGCAGCGCGGCCACCGTGACGGGCACGCGGGCACGCTGCGACCCGTCCTCGATCTTCACGGTGCCCGCCCGCCCGTCCTCGAACACGAACGCGTCGAACGCCTCGGCCCCGGCCTTCAGCATGAGCCCCGGCAGCGCGCGCATGAGCTTGGCCTCGGGGCGGCCGGTGCCGGACGTCCATTCGGGGTGGGCGCGCATGGCGTCGAAGATCTTGCGCTCGTACGAGTCCGGCGACGACATGGGGAACGCCCGGAACGCCCTCGTCACGCCCAGCATCGACACGAAGAACAGCGGCGCCCCGCACCCGTCCACGCCCGAGGCCGCCACCCGCTCCCCTGTCAGCTCCTCCACGGTCTCCCTGATCGCCCGCTGCAGCGGGTGCATGGGCCGCAGGTACGTCTCCAGCGGCCAGTCGTTGAGCACGCAGGTGGCCAGCATGGCGGCGTGCTTGCCCGAGCAGTTCATGAAGACGCGGCCGCGTTCGGTCACCGTACGGTCGAACGGGTAGTCCTCCGGGCACAGCAGAGCCGACTCCTCCAGCCCCGCGCCCGCCAGGATCTTCCTGGCGCCGTCCACGTGGAACGGCTCGCCCGAGTGCGAGGCGCAGGCCAGGGCGAGCAGCTCGCCCTCCAGCCGCAACCCGCTGCGCAGCATGCCGAGCGCCTGGAGCGGCTTCATCGACGACCGCGGCGAGGCCGGTACGTCCACCGCGCCCCGCGCCTCGACCGGGCGGCCTTCCGCGTCCACGGTCAGCATGCGAGCCTGATGCGTGGACTCCACGAACCCGGACCGGACGACTTCCACGACCAACGACATTTCCCCACCCCTTTCGGCATGAGTCTACGAATGGTTTTTCCTGGGCCAGAATGGGATCCCATGCGAGCAGTGGTGCAGCGAGTGAGTTCAGCGTCCGTCGAGGTCGAAGGCCGGACCGTCGGGGCGGTGACCGAGCCCGGCCTGCTCGTCCTGGTGGGCGTCACGCACACGGACACGCGCGCCGAGGCCGCCAAGCTCGCCGCCAAACTCTGGGGCCTGCGCATCCTGCACGGCGAGAAGTCCTGCTCGGACGTGTCCGCGCCGCTCCTGGTGATCAGCCAGTTCACCCTGTACGGCGACGCGCGCAAGGGCCGGCGGCCCACCTGGCAGGCGGCCGCCCCTGGGCCGGTCGCGGAGCCGCTGGTGGACGCCGTGGTGGACGAGCTGCGGGCGCTGGGCGCGCACGTGGAGACGGGCGTCTTCGGCGCGGACATGAAGGTGTCCCTCGTCAACGACGGCCCGATCACCCTGGTCGTCGACATCTGACGGACGCACCCGCCGGATGCGGCGCCGCGGCGTTCAGCGGATGCGGCGTCGCATTGCCGGGTCGATGGCGACGTTGCGGCCCGCGTCCGGCGGCACGACGACCTCCTGGGCCGCCGCCACCCCTCCGGCCAGCAGCGGGGCGTCCACCGGCACCGTACGCTTGATCACCGCCAGCGCGATCGGCCCCAGCTCGTGGTGCCGGGCGGCCGACCCGACCACGCCGACCTCCTGGCTCTCGAAGATCACCGGAGCGCCGTGTGCCGGCAACGTGTCGACGCTGCCGTCGAGGTGCAGGAACACCAGGCGCCGCGGCGGATGCCCCAGGTTGTGCACCCGGGCCACCGTCTCCTGGCCCCGGTAGCAGCCCTTGCTGAGGTGCACGGCCGAGCCGATCCAGCCCACCTCGTGGGGGATGGTCTTGTGGTCGGTCTCGAACCCCATCCGCGGGTGATGCGCCTCGATCCTCAGCGCCTCGTACGCCCACAATCCCGCAACCGGCTTGCCCAGATGGTCGGCCAGCTCCGCGCGCGGCACCAGGAAGTCCTCCGTGGCCGTGGAGAGCACGGCCAGGTCGTCGGCCCGCGACACCTCGACGCGGAGCATGAACCGCATCCGGTCCAGATAGTCGATCAGGCTCTGCGCGGTGCCCGGCTCGACGTGGGCCAGCACGCTCTCACCGTCGTCCACCAGCGTCAGGTGGTGCTGCACGCGGCCCTGCAGGTCGAGGTCCAGCGTCTGCGTCCACTCGCCCGGTTTCAGCGTGTCGAGCCTCTGCGAGGTCAGGTCGTTGAGCCATTTCAGCCGGTCGGCGCCCGAGATCCGGACCACCTCCCGGTTGCTGCGGTCGACGACCGCCTCGCCCTTGGCCAGCGCGCGCTGCTCGGCGTACAGGTCGCCGTAATGCGCGGCTACGTCGGAATCCGGTGCGTCGGCCGCGACGGCGCCGGGAAGATCGAGCAGAGGGCTACGCATGCCCTCCAGGCTATCCGCCGCCACGTCTGCGGCCGACAACGGCCGCCGGACTACCGGCAGTTGCGGCAGCGCCCGAAAACGGTCAGATGATGGACGTCGGCGGCGAACCCCATCTCGTCGTCGAGCCCCTTGACCAACCCCTCGGCCAGCTCGGGCCGCACCTCGAACACCTCGTCGCACCCCCGGCACACCAGATGCACGTGATCGGCCTCGGCCGCCAGATGGTAGGTCGGCGCCCCGTGCCCGAGATGCGTGTGGGTGACCAGCCCCAGCTCCTCCAGCAGCTCCAGCGTGCGGTAGACGGTCGAGATGTTGACCCCCCGCGCCGTCTCCCGGACCTTGACGCAGATCTCCTCGGGCGTGGCGTGCTCCAGCTCCTTGACCGCCTCGAGGACGAGCTGGCGCTGCGGGGTGACCCGATAACCCTTCGCGCGGAGTTCCTCGTGCCACTGCGTCTCGGCCATGCCCCGAGTCTACGACCCGGCGATATTCACTTGCCCCCTCCGCGGACTACCGCATAGCTTCATGAGTACGCGGAAAGGAGGTGGTCCGAATAATGGTTTCTCATAGTCGGGCTAGCGAGGTGGTTGTCCGCTGACGTCGCGGACACCTTGTCTCGTCTCGTGACGTTGGCGAAAACGAGGCAACCACCGGGGCCCCTGGCAGCCGGAGGGCGGGACGTTTGATCCCGACCATGGTCCATCCGGCCCGTCTGCACCGCAGGCGGAGTGATGCCTGGGGCCCTTCTTCATGCCCTGCCTTGATCAGCCGAGACCCCCCAGAGCGGGCCGATCAGTGCTCTCCACGAACAGGGATGCCGAGCTCGCCGCACGCCTCGCGATAGAGCGTCACCACGGCCTTGCGCACCTGGGCGCGCTCGGTGAGCGTCTCGCCCCAGGACACCCGGACCCGCTCCCCGCCGTCGATCGTGAACTCGATCGCCTCGGCGTCCACATCGCTCGTCACCGCCGTCGTGGCGTCGGGCCGCCCGCCGAGGCCTCGTACGATGATCAGCGCGTCGGCGGCGTGGTCGTCGTTCATGTGGCGCTTGATCGCCTCGACGGCGTCAGCGGTGAAGGGCGTGCTCATGCCGGTCAAGCTACCTTCTTCAGCTCCGCCGACATATGGTCCGTGAGCGGGTGCCCGACGGCCGCCATCTCGTAGGCCCACATGAGGTTGCCGTTGACCAGCCCGTACAGCCGATGCCCCGCCGTGTACTCCTTGGCGGTGGAGGTGCGGGCGACGACGTCCGTACGCAGCTCGATCTTGTGGAAGACGACCTCGCCGATATAGATCTCGACGATGCCGGTCGGGTGCGCGAGCACCACCTCGATCTGCCTGTCGGGCTGCGGCCGCCAGTATCCCGACTCGGTGGCGAGCGGCCTGACCCGGTTGCCTTCATCGTCGAGCAGCCAGGTGCGGCTCACGTAGCTCAGGAACGGCTTGCCGTTGTGCCCGAACTCGATCTCTTGCCCGAAGTTGAAGCTCTCGATCGTCGGATAGCCGCCGACGCCTGCGCCCTCCCACCGGCCGAGCAGGAACGCGATCGGCTCCAGTGCGGGGTGCACCTCAGGTTCTTCCATGTTGTCCAAGCGTAGTGGCGCGCCGCGCCCGGACGGCCTCGGCAGGCGGACGGGATCGCGGACGACGGCCTCGAGCCCCCTTCAGATCCGCACGCGGTCTGCTTCGGAGCTAGGGTTGCGAATATGGCACGATCACTGGTGATCAAGGTGACCGCCGGGGCCGACGCACCCGAGCGCTGCAACCAGGCCTTCACGGTCGCCGCCGCCGCACTCGCGAGCGGTGTCCCCGTTTCCCTGTGGCTGACGGGCGAATCGTCATGGTTCGCCCTGCCGGGACGGGCCAAGGAGTTCAGCCTGCCGCACGCCGCGCCGCTCGCGGACCTGCTCGACGCCGTCCTGGCCGCCGGCCGGGTGACGCTCTGCACGCAGTGCGCTGCGCGCAGGAACATCACGGTGGACGACGTCATCGAGGGGGTCCGCATCGCCGGCGCGCCGGCGTTCGTCGAGGAAGCGGTCTCCGAGGGCGCCCAGGCCCTGGTCTATTAGGGCAACCGTCCGGTCCCCGAACGCCGCCGGCCCGTTCTCGAGCGGGATCGGCAGACGGGAGGCGATGAGCCCGCTTCGGGTGGTGCCGCTGACGAGCGTGGCCCAGGAGTTGAGGGCGCTGATCCGCCGGACCGTGCGGGTCATGCTCCCTTCTCGTCCTCCATGGGCAGGGTCTCGCCGGTCTCCAGCAGGGTCTTGAGGTTGGACAGGATCGCCGGCCAGCCCTGACTGATCGACTCCCTGACGGCGCTGCCGGGCTCGAAGCCGTCGTGCACGATGGTCAGCTTGACCATCTGGCCTTGCGGCTCGATGTCGAACGTCACCTTGGACCGGGGCTCCGCGGCCCACTTGGCGACGTCGTCGGCGTCGAAGCCGAAGACCTTGGCGAAGTCCTGCGTGAACGTGTGCCAGGTGTAGGCGAGGCGGCGGCCGGGCTCGGACTCCAGCACGACCTGCTCGGGGTCCTCGATCGTGACGCCGCCCTGCTTCCAGGTCACCGTCGAGCCGACCTTCCAGTCGGACTCCAGGGTCGCCCCCCAGTAGCGCTCGGTGAAGGCGGGCTCGGTGAGCGCCTGCCAGAGGCGTTCGGGTGTGGTGTTGATGTACGTCGTGTACACGAAGTCGGTGCCGGACACTTGGGTGCTCTCCAATGCGGTCTTGAGATCGGCCAGCGCGCCGGCGCGGTGACGGTCGTACTGGCTGATCCAGCGTTCGGCGATGGCGTTGATCGGCACGGCGTTGAGGTAGTGGAGCTTCTCCCGCCCGCGCCACACCGTGGTGACCAGGTTGGCCGCCTCCAGCACGGCCAGGTGTTTGCTGACCGACTGCCTGGCCATGTCCAGGCCGGAGCACAGCTCGCGCAGGGTCTGCCCGTTGCGGGCGTTCAGACTGTCCAGCAGCCTGCGGCGACTCGCGTCGGCCAGTGCCCTGAAAACCTCGTCCATCGTCCGCCGTCCCGAATATGCAGCCATTTGGCTGCATGGCCGACAATAGGCGCCCAAAAGGCTGCATGTCAACCATGGTCACCCTGGAGCGGTTGCGCGGCTCACAGGTCGCGGCGCTGGAAGGCCACCGCCGCGAGCCCGAGCACGAGGGCGGCCCAGAGGCCGGTCCAGGCGAGGTAGGCGATCGTGAGCGGGGCCTCGCTCAGAAACGGGTTGCCGCTGAACGCCTCGCTGAACTGACCCCGCAAGGTCGGGTCCTGGAAGGCGTTCATGGCGCCGCGCCAGAGGCCGTCCGTGGGAAGCAGTATCTGGGACACGGTGCCGACGTGGGCCACGCTCTCATTGCCGAGCGCATTGCCGAAGTTGCCGACCACGCCTGCGATCCAGGTGGCGCAGAAGAGGCCGATCGCCATGATGCCCGAGGCCATCGGCGAGATGACGGTGGACAGCAGCAGGCCCAGGGTGAGCAGTACGGTCACCTGGGCCGCGAGCAGGCCCAGACCGACCGCCAGTCGCGGCGGCCAGTAGCCGACGGTCGCCCAGACGACGAGGCACTGGGCGAGCGCGGCCAGCACGACGAAGCCGCTGCCGAAGGCCACCAGCCCCAGCCACTTCCCCACCAGCACCGCGGAGCGGCGGATCGGCCGCGCCAGGACCGCCAGCGCCGTCCCTGACTCGATCTCGCCGGACAGGGTGGGGCCGGCGAGGAACGCCGTGCCGAGCGTGGCGATCAGGCTGAGGCCGAACATCACCAGGTTGAGCACCACGGAGGCCGCCAGCTTGGCCTCCCCGCTGGTGAGCGTGCCGAATTCGGCGACGATGCGCGAGAACCCCCAGGCGCTGAGCGCCAGCAGCAGGATCGTCAGCCCGGCGAGGGCGCGCAGCACGCGCCGCCGAGAGGCCTCCTTGACGGTGAGGGCGGCGATGGTGAGCATGGTCCGGGCGGTCATCGTGAATCTCCGCTCTGCCCGTCGCGGAGGATGTCCAGCAGTCGCTCCTCGAGGCTGATCCGTACGGGCTCGACGGTGTGCACGCGCACCCCGAGGCCGACCAGGTCGGCGACGAGGTCCGGCACGGTGGTGGTGTCCTGGTCGGCGGGCAGCGTGACGGTGAAGGAGCTCCCGCTGCGGGTGAGCCGGCCGGCGGCGGCCAGCCGCGCCTCCGCCTCCGCGCTCACCCCGTCGAGCCGCAGCCGCAGCTCGCGCCGGCCGAGCAGCTCCTCCAGGGTGCCGGACGCGGCGACCTGGCCCTTGTCGAGGATGACGACCCGGTCGCAGACCCGCTCCACCTCGCCGATCAGGTGCGAGTTGAGCAGGACGGCGACCCCGCGGTCCTTGAGGGACAGCAGCAGGTCCCGGACGTCGGCCCGGCCGATCGGGTCCAGGGCGCTCGTCGGCTCGTCGAGGACGATGAGCTCCGGGCGGGCCACGAGCGCGACGGCCAGCCCCAGGCGTTGCTGCATACCTTTGGAGAAGCCGCCCACCCGGTCGCCGGCGCGGTCGGCGAGGCCGACAGCGGCCAGGCATTCGAGCCGCTCCCGGGGCGGCACCGCGACGCCGGCGAGCCGGACGTGCAGGGCCAGCACCTCGGCGGCGGTGAGCCACGGCTGGTACCGGAAGAGCTCCGGCAGGTAGCCGACGCGGGCCCGAGCGTACGGGTCCCGCGCTGGTCGCCCGAGCAGCAGCACATCCCCCGCGCCAGGCCGGACCAGACCGAGCAGGATCTTGATGACGGTGGTCTTCCCGGCTCCGTTCGGTCCGAGCAGGCCCACCACTTCGCCCCGGCCGACGGTGAGGGACACGCCGTCGACCGCGGTTCGCCGCCTATAGCGCTTGTGCAGATCCGAGCACCATACCGCCGGTGCGGGAGGCAGCTCGGCGACCAGCCGCTCCGCGGCGTCAAGGGAGGGGCCGCCCTGCTGGGCGGTGGAGTCCGCGCTCACCGGTCCCACCGCAGCCCGCGGGCCACCGACAGCACCTCGTCAGCGCTCAGCGAGCCGGCCACCGCGGTGACGACACCGCCGTCCGCCCACACCACGCCCGCCATCGTGCCACCCTGCGAGGTGAGCACCGTGGCCGGCACCCCGCCGACCTCGGCGGTGGATGTCGTCAGTTGCTCGACCGACTGGAACAGGGGCAGCGTCGTCCCGTCACCGGAGAAGCTGCGCAGCTGCGACGCGACGTTCTCCGGCAGAACCTGCAAGGACAGCAGGTAGTCGCGGGCCGTCGCGAACGGGACACCCGCGGAGTACGCGGTGGGTGCGACCGCGCGTGCCACCATCAAGGCCGGCATGGGGCGGCCTTCGGACCAGACCGCGGCGAGCCCGGGGCCGGCGACCAACCGGAACCGGCTCCCATCGAGGCCCGGGGGTGGTGGCGGCGCCGTCTTGCCGGCTGCCGCCGCGGTCTGCGCCGACTTCGCGGCCGAGAAGGTGAACACCCCGCTCACCCGGCCGAGGACGTGGTACGTGGGCTCTCCCGTCACGCCGCGGGGCAACGCGCCCACCCGTGGGACGGACAGACCGGTGGCCTTCCGCGCGGCAGCGGCGTCGGCGACCTTGCGTATGTCGATGTCCTCGATCACCTCGACCTCGCCAAAGGCCGAGAGTTCGGGCATTTTGATCAGGTCGGCCCTCGGAGCGGTGACCGGGGTGATCTGCTCGGTCCGGAAGATCTGCAGCCAGTCCGCGGCAGCCGCGGCACCGGCTCCGGTCAGCAGGATGACGACGCCGAACACGGCGACCACAGGGTTGCGCAGCGCCGCACGCCAGCGGCGGGCGGGGGCGGCCGTGGCCGGCCCCGCCCGCCCCTCGGCGGCGACCGCGCGCGACAGGCGCCGCCACCCCGTGTCCACGTCCGCGGCGAACTCGACACTCAGCGCCGCGGCGGTGAGCTCCGCGTCCTCCTGGGCGGCTGCCAGCCCGGACAGGCACACCGGACAGCCGGCGACGTGCTCGCGGTCGGCGTCGGCGACGCCGGCCGGCTCGTCCAGGAGCCGGCGCAGCGTGCCGTCAGTCGGATGGCGCATGACGGTTCAACTCCTTGCGCAGGGCGGACTCGGCGCGTCGCACGATGGTGCCCACGCTGCCGGGAGAAAGATCGAGAGCGGCGGCGACCTCGGCGTAGCTGAGGCCGCCGTGCCGTAGGACGAGGGCAACGGCCTGCCTGCGGGGAAGCCGTGCCAGCGCCGCACGCACGCGGCGGCGCTCGTCGAGGGTCACGACCGCGTCGGCGACATCCGGGCAGGCGGCATCGCCGCCGTCGGCGGCCTCCTCACGGGAGGCGCGACGACGACCGGAGCGGAGGTGGTTCAGCGCGGTGTGCGCCGCGGCGACGGACAACCATCCCAAGGCCTCCCCGGCCGGCACCGAGGAGCGTCCGAACGCCAGGAACACTTCCTGAGCCACGTCCTCGGCCTCGTCCCGGGTACCGAGCACCCTGGCGGCGACCGCGACGACTTTTGGATAGGACGTGCGGAAGACCTGTTCGAGGTCGGCTCGGACAGCCCCTCGTCCCGGAGGACTCAACACCACCACGCCGTCCTTCCGCTCGGCTCGCCTGGCCACCGGCAGCGCGGCGGCATGTGCGCTCCGGCCATGCCCTACAACGTCCACATCTGTAAAGCACCGCCGGCGCCCCACATGTGACACCGGGTGTTGAAGCATGCGGCCGGACGCCGATCGAGTGCCGAGCCACCTCGAATGTGGCCGGCGCCCTGCTGGACGGCGAGCCGACGATCAGGAGACACCACTGATCACCACAGCCACCTACAGCGACGCCGACGTGGCCACGGCGCCCATCGGATCGTCAATGCCTGTGGGCGGCCCGCTCGATGCGGGATCCTCCGTGCTCGCCGACCGGCCACGACACAATCCTGATCAGCCTGATCACGTCGCGGAGCGTGGAGGTCGGCCGGCGGGCCGGTGGGCGGTCAGGTTTGTTGCAGGACGGTCGCGAGACGTTCCTGGCGGAGGGCCTCGTAGCGGGAGTCGTCGAGCGGGGCCAGCGGTCCCAGCCGCCACGACAGCAGCAGGTCGGCCAGCGCGGGGTTGCGGGCGAGCGCCGGACCGTGCAGGTATGTCCCGACCACGTGTCCCGCGTAGCACCCTTCGAACCCGTCCCCGTTGCCCACGCCCTTCACCGTCCGGGACAGCGGCTTGACGCCGGGGCCCAGGTGGGTGACGCCCATGTGGTTCTCGAAGCCGGTCAGCGTGGGCAGGTTGAGCGTGGCGTCCACCTCGGCCACCAGCTCGCCCACCGCCCGGGCGGGGCCGCGGGCGCTGGCGATGTCCAGGAGCCCGATCCCGTCCACCGGCTGGCCTTCCTCCCCGCCGAACGTGCTCCCCATGATCTGGTAACCGGCGCAGACCGCCAGCAGGGCGGCCCCGGAGGCGACGGCGCGGTGCAGGCCGCCGTCCCTGCGCAGGCGCTCGGCGGCCAGGATCTGGGGCCGGTCCTCGCCGCCGCCGATGAGATAGATGTCGCCGCTCTCCGGGACCGGATCCGCCGACCGTACGTGGATCGTCTCCGTCTGGATGCCCCTGCGCTGTGCCCGCTGCTCCAGGACGAGGACATTGCCCTGGTCACCGTACGTGCTCAGCAGGTCAGGGTAGATCCAGACGATGCGCAGGACGCTGTCAGACGGCACGACCGAACTCCGATCGGATCTGCTGGAAGGCGGTGTAGTTGGCGATCACGTCCACGCGGCCCGGCGACTGCATGGCCAGCGCCTCCGTGAACGTGTTGCACAGCGTGAACGGCACGTCCGCCACGTCGAGCCGGAGCGCCAGGTCGAGGCGGCGTTCGCCGGTGACGAAGACGGGACGGCCACGCAGAATGCGGTAGTCGACGTCCCACAACCAGGATGTGTCGCGACCGTCAGGGCCCTGCGCGTTCACCGAGAGGATGATCGGCAGCTGCGGGTCCGCGACGTCGAACGCCTCCAGCCAGCCTGCCGGGTTCTTCGCGAGGAGCAACCGGGCGTGCCGCCCGTCGCGCTCGACCGTCGTGTAGCGGCCGGCCACTGAGGTGACCTCGCGCAGGTGAGGCAGCGCCCGCTCCACCGGCACCCCGAACGCCTCCGCGACCGCCAGCGCCATCACCGCGTTGGACCGGTTGGCCAGGCCAGGAAGCTGGATGTCCAGCAACCACCGCTGCCCGCGCGGGTCGACGGCCATCTCGTCGTCCAGCGCCCACTGCGGCTCCGGCCGGTGGAACGTGCACTCGCGGCACGCCCAGAAGGCGTCCTTGCGGTCGAGCGGGCCGCCGCACTCGGGGCAGCACCAGGAGTCTTCCTTCCACCGCTGGCCGCCGGCGACCCAGGTGACCTTGGCCGCCGTGGAGGCGCCCCAGGTGACGAGCGGGTCGTCGCAGTTGGCGATGACGTGGGTGGGCTTGCCCGACAGCGCCCTGCGCCACTTCTGGGCGAGCAGCCAGATCTCGGCGGCGCGGTCCATCTGGTCGCGGCTGAGGTTCATCAGGCAGACGACGCCCGCGCCGGTCGTGTCGAGCACCTCGGGCAGGTATTTCTCGTCCACCTCCAGCACGCCGTACGGGGCCGTCTTGTGCTGGGCGAGCGCCGAGACGTGGCCGGCGGGCATGTTGGCGCCGAACGCGTTCGTGGCCACTTCGCCGAGCTCGAGCAGCGCCGAGGTGATCAGCCTGGTGGTGGTGGTCTTGCCGTTGGTGGCGCTGACCAGGGCCAGCCTTCGGTCGTGGGCCAGCTTGCGCAGGAGGTCGGGCTCGAGCAGCAGGCCGACGCGCCCGCCGATCACCGATCCGTCGCCGCGCCCGGTCATCCTGGACAGCGTGGCGGCACTGCGTCCCAGGGCGCTGGCGAGCTGAGCCCGCAGAGGAAGCTGGGTCATGCCCAAGGATCCTAGTCGGCGTTGGTCACAAGTCTGGTGACGCGCGCGGAAACACGGTCCCGCCGACGCCCCCGGGCCGGGCACTCAACGGTTGCCGTCTGGCGCGGGCTGAGGTCCTTGGGGAGAGGGGGATGGCCGGAGCGGGGTCAGGGCGACGTCAGGACCGAGGAGTCGGCGAAGGTGATCTCTGGGACGCCGCCGTGCTCGAACGGCAGGACGAAGCGGCGGGGCCAGGACAGGACGCCTTCCAGCCAGCCGGCCCCCATCGTCTGCCCCACGTGCCGGATCCGCGCCGACGCCTCGATGCCGATCGCCACCGTCGTGATGTCCCGCTGCACGCTTTCGTTCTCGTCGTCCCCCAGGACGACCCGCCACGCGAGCGCCCGGTTCCGGTCCACCTCCATGGACAGCGGGTGGTGCCGCAGCGCCTTGGCCCGGTGGCCGAGCAGCTCCGTGTGCACCCGATCCGCCGGGGCGGCGCCGTTGCCGTTGGGCGAGCGGAAGAGCGCGTACTCCATCGGCGGGGCGGGGTCACGCAGGTTCGGGG
>NZ_VCKY01000255.1 GCF_005889735.1 Nonomuraea turkmeniaca | reverse complement strand
GGCAGGATGTCCGGGGATTCGGACACCCCGAAGTCGGGCCGGACGCCTTCGGGGAGGACGAAGCTCGTCGCGGCGTCGTCGTAGGCGCGGACGAGCCGGCCGACCGATGCCAGCCGCGCCTCGTCGGCGAGCCAGGCTGGACGCGGGCGTCCGGCGACCTCTCCCGTGACGTACGTCAGCACCTCACGTCCGGAGGCGTCAATGCCGAGGAGCCGGGGAGCGCCGGGAAACCGGATCCGCTCCAGATGGCGGAGCAAGGCGTGCACCAGCGGAGCGTTGGAGCCGACCGGCCGCCGGACCGTGTCTCCTACGCGCACCACGCCTTCGGTGACGTCACCGCCGGCCAAGGGGACTTCGGGGTGGGATGCGTCGGGCTCGACGTATGTGGCAGTGCTCATGATTCGTCATAGCCTTCCACACGTGTGCGGCGCCCGGCATTCGCTCCGAGCCGGTGGCTTCGTCACACCGGTCATTGTGCCGGGCCGGCCGGGAAACAGGGACGCAGGTCATTGCCGCGAACCCAGCGTTAACCGCCCCTTTCGGGGAGGCGGCGATCGGCGGGCGGACGCAATCACCGGTGGACAGGTGGATTTGTGCAGCCGATATTGGAGGGAGAGGAGGTTCTCCATGGACGCACGCCTCGACCATCTCGTCTGCTGGGTGGCCGATCAGCTCGCTTCGCTGCGGTTCTACGAGCAGGTGATCGGACTGCCCGGGGTACGGGCCGAGGAGTTCCGCGAGGGGAAGGCGCCGTTCCCGAGCGTCCGTGTCTCCCCGGAAACCATTCTCGATCTGATGGCGTACGAAAGCGCTATTTACGTGGACGAGGGAACCGGGGTGCAGGGCAGCGCCGGGCACCCGATCAACCATTTCTGCCTGGCGGTCAGCAGGGAGGATTTCGACGCGCTCCAGGTCCGGCTGAAACAGGAGGGTGTGGAGGTCACGGGCTCCGGGGCCAATTCCTTCGGCGCCCAGGGCATCGCCCCCGAGACCATTTATTTTCCGGACCCGGACGGCAACGTGCTGGAAGTCCGCTATTACGAGTGACGGCGGCGTAGCCGCGTCCGCACGGCGCGGCGGACCAGCGGGCCCATGTCCTCCACGGCGGTCACGAGCACGGCCAGCTCTTCGAGCGCGTTCAGCGCCTGGTCGGCGCCTTCGGCGTCCACGCCTTTGTACAGCTCCAAGCCGACGAATGCCGCCGCCACCGCCTTGGCCAGGCCGGGCACGTCCACGAACTCGGCCAGCGGCGAGCGGGCCGGCACCCGCCCGAGCGCCTGCTCCACCTCCCCGATCCACAGGTTGAGGCCCGCGGTGGTGGCGGGGGCGAGCTCGGCGTCGGTCTGGCTGCCGGCGAGGAGCTGGCCGACGTCCACGTACTCCACGGTGAAGCTGCCCCAGTAGCCGAAGATCCGGCCCAGCCAGGGGTTGGACACGGTCACGGCGATGGTGAACCGCCCGGTCGGGTCGAGAACGGATTGGGCGATCGCTCAACCGCTCGGAAACGTCGGTCGGGTCTGGTACACAGGGCGGCATGGGTGTGAGCGTCGATGAGTTCCTGGAGATGCTGGACCAACTGCCCGGGGTCAAGATGAGCCACGGCGGCGAGTGGATCGGCCTCAAGGTGCGGGACAAGGGGTTCGGCTACCTGTGGGAGGCGACCGAGACCGTCGGGCTCAAGGCCACGATCGAGGAGCAGATCGCGCTCGTGGCCGAGCGGCCCGAGGTGTTCGAGGTGCAGTTCACGGCCGGGCGGTTCGGCTGGGTGGTGGTGCACCTCGACAAGATCGACGCCGACGAGCTGTTCGAGCTCGTGGCCGAGGCGTGGTGTCTGACGGCGCCCAAGCAGATGGTGGCCGACTTCGAGGCCGCCCATGAGATCGGACAACAGGTGCATCCCGGGTAATCTCGGGCAGCGTGACCTCTATGGACATACGGCTGAGGGCATGGCGTGACAGCGACGCGACCGCGGTCCTCCAGGCGTTTCAGGCCGTCGATCTGCGCCGGCAGGCCGTCTTTCCGATCGTGACGCTCAAGGACGCCCAGGGGTGGATCGCCTCCTGGGAGGGGGTGGGGCACGCCTTCGCCGTGACCGTCGGCGAGCGGGTCGTCGGCAACGTGGCGGTGGCCGGGATCGACGCGCATGACACCGGATGGGTGTCCTACTGGGTCGTGCCCGAGGCCAGGGGGCGGGGGATCGCGGCGGCGGCCACCGAGAAGCTGGCCAGATGGGCGTTCGACGAGCTCGGGCTCTACCGGCTCGAGCTCGGCCACCGGACGAACAATCAGGCCTCGTGCCGGGTCGCCACCAAGGCCGGATTCCGGCCCGAGGGCATCGAACGGGGCAAACTGGCCTACGACGGCGTGCGTTATGACGTGGAACGGCACGCGCGCCTGGCAACCGACTGAGCGCTGATCTACCCTTTCTTGGGTGGACAGCGAGAGTCTGGCCGCGGCCGGGCTGCTGGCGGCCCTGAGCCGGGCGTCGGAGATTCTCGCGGGGTTACGTCATCCCTTCGTGAGAAGTGAGCTTTTCTCCTATTTCCTCCCTGACGCGGGCGCCCGCATCGGCACCACGGTCACGCTGCCCGACGGCCGCGAGGTTCGATTCGAGGTCTCCATCACCGCCTTACCCGCGACCTTCCTGGTCGAGGGGTCGATCACCGTGGAGAGCGACGCGCTGCTCGAGCTCCCGCGCAAGAGCCTGCCGAGCATCCGCGACGGCTTGGCCGTGTTCGACGACTACGTGGAGGAGGTGACGGCCCCGGCGGCGCGGCTGATCGACCAGCTACTGGACGAAATTGTCTAATTGTCAGACAATGGTTCCCATGCGGGATGGACCATGGGCTGTTGTCAGCGCGTCCGTGCTCTGGGGCACGGCCGGCACGGCGGGACTGCTCGTCTCCGCCGACTCCGTGGCGCTGGCCGCCGCGCGGCTGGTCATCGGGGGCACGGCGCTCGCGTTGCTCGCCGGAGCCGGCCTCAGGCAGGCGTTCCGGCCCGGGTTGCTGCTGGGCGCCGTGGCGGTGGCCGCCTACCAGCTGTGTTACTTCGCCGCCGTCGGCCGTACCGGCGTCGCGATCGGCACCGTGGTGGCCATCGGCAGCGGGCCGGTGTTCACGGGGATGTTGTCCTGGATCCTGCACGGTCGGCGGCCGAGTGGCCGGTGGACCATCGGGACCACCGCGGCCATCTGCGGGTGCGCGGCGCTGATCGTCGGCGGCGGGGCACAGGCAGGCGGTCAGGTCGTGCCGGGTGTGCTGCTGGCGTTGCTCGGTGGACTGCTCTACGCCTTCTACGCCGTCATGGCGGCCCGGGCGATCGAGGGCGGGGGCCAGTCCGACGCGGTCATGGGCGTGATGTTCGGCGGAGCCGCCGTGATCATGCTGCCCGTCCTCCTCGTCGGCGGTGTGGGATGGCTGGGGGAGCCGCGCGGGCTGATCGCGGTGCTCTACCTCGGGCTCGGGACCACAGCCCTGTCCTACTTCCTGTACGGGCGGGGCCTGCGCACCACCCCCGTGGCCACGGCCGCCACGCTGGCCCTCGCCGAGCCGGCCGTCGCCGCGCTGCTCGGCCTGGTCGTGCTCGGTGAGCGGCTGGCCCCGATCTCGGTGGCCGGCCTGGTGCTGCTCGCGCTCAGCCTGGTCGCCGTGGCCGTACCGGAAAGGGAAAGAGCGTTAGAGTCGCAGGCGTGACGTTGCCCCTCAGACCCGTCTCCACCGTCGGGGCGCTGGCTGACGCCCTGCGCAGCAGGGTGCTGTCCGGCGAGATCGAGCCCGGCACCCCCCTGCCCGAGCAGGAGATCGCCGCGTCGTACCGGGTGGCCAGGCCGACCGTGCGCGAGGCGCTGGCGATCCTGGTCCATGAGGGACTCCTCCGGCGCGAGCGCAACCGCAGCGCGTATGTCCCCGAAGTGACGATCTCGGACCTCAACGATCTCATGTACGTGCGCCGCCCGCTCGAGGACCTCATGGCGCAGGCCATGGCCGGGCAGCGGGCGCCCCGGGCCGAGGCCGCTCTCCACCGGATGGCCGCACTACCCCTGGACGCGCCGTGGTCGGAGACCGTGGCCGAGCACATGGCGCTGCACGAGGCGCTCATCGAGGCCGTCGGCAGCCCGCGCCTCGAACGCCTCTACGGCGTGCTCGCGGCCGAGACCAGACTGGGCCTGGTGCGGCTGCGGGAGATCTACCAGGACAGGGACGTGCTGGTGCGCGAGCACCGCGAGTTGCTCGACGCGATCGCGGACGGACCGGAGGACGCGGCAAGGGCGGCGGTGGCGGCGCATCTCGGCCACTCATGGGGCGCCGATGATCCCGCCCGTGCGCACCATTGAGCGCCAGCCCTTGCGGGACAGGCCCGGAACTCGCAAGAATCGCGGCCATGCACGGCAATCCGATGCCGGACTCCTATGTGTATGTCACGGAAGAAGGCGTCACTCGTCACTACGCGGACGGTAGCGTCGAGGCGCTCGCGTGGGAGGACGTGGTGGAGGTCCGTGTCGTCACCGCATCCGGGGAAGACGTTCTCTTCATCCTGCTCGACCGTGACGGCGAGGGCTGCGTCGTGCCGCGCTCGGCCACGGACGCCACCTTCCTCGCCCGCCTGCGCTACTTGCCGGACTTCGACCTCGACCGGCTGGCCCTGGCCGCCGACTCCGCGCACGACGGTGTCGTGGTGGTCTGGCGCAGCCCAGATCCGCCTTCGGCGCTGCCGGACCTGGAGTACGACTAAACGCTTCGCAGAGCGGCAACCTGCTGAAATGGCGCCGTAAACCTCATATTTCCCCCGCGGAACGCTGCATCAGATGGGCCATTCCGTCAAGCCCTAGGCGTGCCCATCAAACGTCCGATTGTGGACGTTTCCCGTTATTCCCCACTCTCGAAGGGATCTTTACTCTTTAGTGGGGGCCGCCGCCCTTTTAGTGCGTGGGACTTGTCAACCCATGTGGTTCAAGGAACGTCAAGTTATCGCGGTGCACAGAGTTATCAGGGTGGTGCTATGAGGGTGGGGACTGGGGAGTCCGCTGTCGTGCTCCTCGAGGCCGTGCCACGTCGCGCGTCGAGCATCTGGACGCGCGCGTACCTACGGCTCCTGTTATACGGGGACACGATATGCGCGCTGCTGGCATGCGTGTGCGTGCTCGGCATCCGGCTGATGGCCGGCGTGTTCATTCCAGTGGTCGAGTTCATGCTCGGGTTCGGCCTGGTCGTCGCCTGGCCCGTCGCGCTCATGATGGGTGGCGCGTACCGCCAGCGCGCCAACGGCGAGGGGACGGAGGAGTTCAAGGCCGTCTTCAACGGCGGCGTGGGCCTGATGGCCACGGTCGCCATCATGGCTTATGCCACGCAAACCGCGATCGCGCGGAGTTTCGTGATGGCGATGCTGCCGCTGGCACTGCTCGCCACGCTCTACTACCGCTACCGGATGCGCAAACGCCTCCACCGAAGGAGGGCGGTGGGCGACTACATGCGCCAGGTGATCGCGGTAGGGCACCGGGAGTCGATTCTCAGCCTGGTGATGCAGTTCAGACGCCAGCCGTATCACGGAATGCAGGTGGTGGGAGCCTGCCTTCCGGAGAACACGATGGACGTCGATCTGGACGGGATTCCCGTGCTCGGCTCCTTCGGCGACGTGGCCGCGGTGGTCGAGCGCGAGCAGGCCGACGCCGTGGCCGTGCTGGCCTGCCCGGAGCTGGACGGGGCCGCGCTGCGCCGGCTGGCCTGGAGTCTGGAGACCGCGCGTACCGATCTCTTCGTGGCCCCCGCGCTCATGGACGTGGCCGGGCCGCGGATCAGCATCAGGCCCGTCGCGGGGATGCCGCTCCTGCACGTCGAGCATCCCGAGTTCGACGGCACCAGGCAGGTCGTGAAGACGGTGTTCGATCGGCTGGTCGCGGTGACCGCACTGCTGCTCCTGGCACTGCCGCTGCTGGCCATCGTGCTGGTGATCCGCCTGTCCAGCCAGGGGCCCGCGCTGTTCTACCAGACCAGGGTCGGCAAAGGCGGCAAAGAGTTCCGTGTCGTGAAATTTCGTACGATGGTGGCTGATGCGGAGCAGCTCAAGGATGCACTCCTGGACGCGAACGAGTTCGACGGTGTGCTCTTCAAGATGAGGAACGATCCAAGAATTACGAAAGTAGGCGCTTTCCTGCGGAAATACTCGCTGGACGAGCTGCCCCAGCTGCTCAATGTGCTCCGTGGCGAGATGTCCCTGGTCGGCCCCCGCCCGCCGCTGCCCGAGGAGGCGGGCAAGTACGCCGCCGACGTGCGCCGCCGCCTGGTGGTCAAGCCGGGAATGACCGGGCTCTGGCAGGTCAGCGGCCGCTCCGACCTGACGTGGGAGGAGTCCGTACGCCTCGACCTGCGGTACGTGGAGAACTGGTCGCTCATCCTCGACCTGCAGATCCTCTGGAAGACCTGGTCCGTCGTCACCCGTGGAGAAGGGGCTTATTAACGGTGAAAGCACTCGTGCTCGCCGGGGGATCGGGCACACGGCTCCGGCCCATCACGCACACCTCGGCCAAGCAACTGGTCCCGGTCGCGAACAAGCCGGTCCTGTTCTATGGCCTCGAGGCGATCGCGGCGGCCGGGATCCGGGAGCTCGGCCTGGTGGTCGGCGACACGCAGGCGGAGATCGAGGCGGCCGTGGGAGATGGCTCGGCGTTCGGGCTGCAGGTCACCTACCTGCGGCAGGAGGCGCCGCTCGGGCTGGCGCACGGGGTGCTGATCGCCCGCGAGTTCCTGGGCGACGAGGACTTCGTCATGTATCTCGGCGACAACTTCATCGTGGGTGGGATCACCGGCCTGGTGGACAGGTTCGCCCGCGAGCGGCCCGCCGCGCAGATCATGCTCACCAGGGTCGGCGATCCTCGCCAGTTCGGGGTCGCCGAACTCGATGCCAAGGGCCGGGTCGTCGGCCTGGAGGAGAAGCCCGCGCAGCCCAAGAGCGACCTGGCGCTGGTCGGCGTCTACCTGTTCAGCCCGGCCATCCACGCGGCGGTGGCGGAGCTCAAGCCGTCGTGGCGCGGCGAACTGGAGATCACCGACGCGATCCAATGGCTGATCGAGGCGGGGTTGCACGTCGAGTCGTCGGTGATCTCCGGCTACTGGAAGGACACGGGCAACGTCACCGACATGCTGGAGGTCAACCGGCTGGTCCTGGAGTCGATCGAGCCCAGGGTACGGGGGCAGGTGGACGAGGCCAGCGAGCTGGTGGGCCGGGTGGTCGTGGAGAAGGGGGCCTTGGTCGAGCGGTCCAGGATCGTCGGCCCGGTGATCGTCGGCCGGGGCGCGCGGATCCGTGACAGCTACGTCGGCCCCTTCACCTCCATCGGCGCCGGCTGCTCCGTCACGGGCAGCGAGATCGAGTACTCGATCGTGTTACCCAGGGCTTCCATCGCCGGGGTCGGCCGCATCGAGTCGTCGCTGATCGGCCACGACGTCGAGGTCACCCCGGCGCCCAACACCCCCAAAGCCCATCGTCTCGTCTTGGGCGATCACAGCAAGGTACAGATCAGTTCATGACACGGATTCTGGTGACGGGCGGTGCGGGCTTCATCGGCTCCCACTTCGTCCGCAATTTGCACGATATGTACGTCACGGTGCTGGACAAGCTGACATATGCCGGCAACCAGGCCAACCTCGAGGGGGTGCGGCACGAGTTCGTGCACGGGGACATCTGCGACGCCGAGTTGCTCGGCCGGGTCGTGCCCGGCCACGACCTGGTGGTGAACTTCGCGGCCGAGTCGCACGTCGACCGGTCGATCGAGGGCGCCGCCGAGTTCATGCGCACGAATGTGCTCGGCACCCAGACGCTGTTGCAGGCGTGCCTGGAGGCGCAGGTCCCGAAGGTGGTTCAGGTGTCGACCGACGAGGTGTACGGCTCGATCGACATCGGCTCGTGGGACGAGGCCGCGCCGCTGCAGCCACGTTCGCCGTACGCGGCGTCGAAGGCCGGTGGCGACCTGATCGCCCGCGCCTATGCGATCACCTATGGCCTGAACGTCTCGATCACCAGGTGCGGCAACAACTACGGCCCGAGACAGTACCCGGAGAAACTCATCCCGCTGTTCGTCACGAACCTGCTGCGCGGCCGGAAGGTCCCCCTGTACGGCGACGGCGGCAACATCCGCGACTGGATCCACGTCGAGGACCACTGCGCCGGCATCCGGCTGGTCGCCGAGAAGGGCGAGCCTGGCGAGGTCTACAACATCGCGGGCACGGCCGAGCTGACCAACAAGGAGTTGACCGGCCGCCTGCTCGAAGCCTGTGGCAGGGACTGGGACGCGGTCGAGTACGTGGAGGACCGCAAGGGCCACGACCGCAGGTACTCGCTGGACGACTCCAAGCTGCGGGCGCTCGGCTACCGTCCCGAGATCCCGTTCGAGCAGGGGCTGAAGGGCACGGTCCGCTGGTATGCCGAGCACCGGGACTGGTGGGCCGCGTGATCGGGTGGTCGCGCCGGGAGGCGTTATGAGGTGGCTCATCACGGGCGGCGCCGGCATGCTGGCCGCCGACGTCCTCGACAGGGCGGCGCTGACCGGGGAGCCGGTGCTCGCGCTCGGCCGGTCGGAGCTCGACCTGTCCGACAAGCGTGCGGTACGCGACTTCGTTTCCGCCTACCGACCCAGAGTGGTGATCAACTGTGCCGGCTGGACGGCGGTCGACGACGCGGAGACGCACGAGGACGAGGCGCTGGCGATCAACGGGCACGCGGTGGGCTGGCTGGCCGAGACCTGCTCGCGGAGCGGAGCACGGCTCCTGCACGTGTCCACCGACTACGTCTTCGATGGGACCAGCGGCGTGCCGTACCGGGAGGATTCGCCGCCCGCGCCGGTGAACGCGTACGGCCGGACGAAACTCGCCGGGGAGCTGGCGGCACTGGAGCACGGGCATTATGTGGTGCGCACCGCCTGGCTCTACGGTTCCGCGGGACGGAACTTCGTGACGACCATGATCAGGCTGGCCGCCGAGCGCGAGACCGTCGAGGTGGTCGACGACCAGCACGGCCAGCCGACGTGGACGGCCGACCTGGCCGACTACCTGGTCCGCCTGGGGCAGTCCGACCTGCCGCCGGACGTCTATCACGGCACGAGCGCCGGCGAGACGACGTGGTGCGGGCTGGCCAGGGAGATCTTCACACTGCTGGACCTCGATCCTGAGCGGGTGCGCCCCGTGACCTCCGCGTCCTTTCCGCGGCCGGCCAGGCGCCCGGCCAACAGTGTGCTCGCGCACACGCGGGGGGAGCCGATCCGGCACTGGCACCAGGCGCTGCGCGCGGCCTGGCCGGTGCTGATGCGTGGGCGCCAGTGCAGCGTCGCCTAGGAGACACGGTGTTGTGGCTCTTGGTGGCAGCCCTCGCCGGGTGGGCGGGCCTGCGCCTGAGCGGGTGGGAGCCGAAGTTCTTCTGGTCGCAGCTGGTGTCCTTCACGCCCTATGCGGCTGCCCTCTCGCTGGTGCCGCTGGGTTTCGCGGCCTTCCTGCGTGCCGGGCCGCTGCTGGTGGCCGCGCTGATCGTGACCGGCGCCTTCGCGGTGACCGTCCTGCCGCGTGCCGTGCCGGAGGGCAACCCGCCCGCCGAAGGCCCGGTGCTGCGCGTGATGGCCGTCAACCTGTTGCACTCCTCCGTGCTGCCGTCTGTCCTGGTCGACGCGGTCGAGCGCGACCGGCCGGACGTGCTGCACCTGCTGGAGTTCACCAACCTGATGCGGGAGCGGGTGGAGGAGCTCGGGCTGGCGAGGCTGCTGCCGTACAGGATCGTCTTGCCGGGGACGGAGTCCGAGGGCGCGGCGATCTACTCGCGCTACCCGCTGCGGCCCGCGGACGTGCCGATCGCGGCGCCCGCCTTCAAGGGGAGTCCTCGCCACCTTCCCGCCGTCGTCAGTCTGCCGGGCGGGCGGGAGGCGGAGTTCGTCGCGGTCCATGCGTGCGCACCCTCCGAGGGCTGGCGTACGGCGTGCTGGGCGTCGAGCATCCGGGCACTGCCCTCCGCTGGAGGGCGCCTGCGGGTGCTGGCCGGAGATTTCAACTCCACCCTCGACCACGCGGTGCTGCGTGACCTGATCGCCACCGGCTATCGGGACGCCGCCGACGTCACCGGAAAGGGGCTGTCCATGACCTGGCCCTATTACGAGCAGCCGCGGCTGTTCCCGAAGGTGGCCATCGACCATGTGCTGGCCGATCGCCGTATCGCGATCCGTGGCTTCCAGACCCTGAGGCTGCCTCGGACGGACCACCGCGGGACGCTCACCGAGCTGGTCCTCCCGTGATGTCACGTTTCTGGAGCCGGGACCGATATGTCATGGACACCAGGGGGATGGATGACGAGGTTGCCGGAGCAGGCTTCCAGGAAAACGTTATTCGGCACCGCGCTGGACGCTCTCACCATGAGCCAGGTGATCGCTCAGTGTGTGGCGGCGATTTCGGAGAAGGGGCGGCTCACCATCGGCGTGGTGAACGCCGCCAAGGTCGTCAACATGCGCACGGACGCCGCGTTGCGGCAGTCGGTCCTCGACAGCGATCTCGTGCTGGCCGACGGGCAGGCGGTGGTCTGGGCCGCTCGGATGCTCGGTCACCGGCTTCCCGAGCGGGTGGCGGGCATCGACTTGTTCACCGAGCTGATGGCCGAGGGAGACCGGCGCGGCTATCGCGCCTATTTCCTCGGCGCGACCGATGAGGTGCTGTCCCGGGTGCTGGCAGAGGTACGGCTGCGCTATCCCGGATTGGGCATCGCCGGTTCGCGTGACGGCTATTTCCCGGTGGAGGAGTCGGCCGACGTCGCCGCCGACGTCGCCGCATCCGGGGCCGACCTGTTGTTCCTGGGCATCACCTCGCCGAAGAAGGAGATCTTCATCCGGGAGTGGGGAGAGCGGACCCAGGCGCGGATCATCCATGGCGTGGGCGGCTCGTTCGACGTGCTCGCCGGGCGCACCCGCAGGGCGCCGCTGCGCTGGCAGCGCCTGGGCCTGGAATGGCTCTACCGCTTGCTGCAGGAGCCGTTGCGGCTCGGGCCGCGCTACGTGCGGACCAACGGCAGATTCCTGCTCCTGGTGATCCGGGAGTGGGCCGGTGTCAAACGCAGGATCGAGGAGACGACGTGACCGATCACCGGATCGCTCTGCTGAGCTCCGGACATCAGGACTTCGTGACGGGCATGGTGGACCTGGCGGTGCGCGGGCTGCCGCCGGGATACGCCGACGGCGAGTTCGTGTTCACCCGCCGCGGCCGCCAGGAAGCCGACGGGACGTGGACGGCGGCGCCGGAAGGGCGCAGCGTCCGCTACTCGGCGATCGTCGCGCTCGGCGTGGCGACCCTGGAGGAGGAGCGGCAGCGGGCGGCACTGGCCGGTGACAGCGTCCTCGACCTGGTGGGCAACCTCGTCAAACGGCTGCCGGAGGTGACGGGGACCGGCGATGCCGCGCTGATCTGCTGGGCGGCGGCAGAGACCGGGCACGCCGATGTCGACCTGGCGCTGAGCCGCCTCGCGGAGCTGGACACGGGCCCCCAGACCTACACCGTCGAAGCGGCGTGGGCGCTGGCCGCCCTGGTCGCGGCCGGCGTGACCGACGGCCGGGTCGAGCAGGCCCGTGAGCGGCTGCTCGGCGGGCTGGCGGGCAACCGGCTCTATCCGCACGCGCTCGGTAAGGGGTCGCTGGTCCCCCGGTACCGCGCTCACGTGGGCTGCTTCGCCGACCAGGTCTACCCGCTGCAGGCGCTGGCCAGGCTGCACGCCGCCACCGGCGACGTCGCGGCGTTGCGTGCGGCCGAGCAGGTGGCGCGCGGGATCTGCCAGGCCCAGGGCCCGCAGGGGGAGTGGTGGTGGCATTACGACTCTCGCACCGGGTCGGTGGTCGAGGGGTATCCGGTCTACAGCGTTCATCAGCTGTCGATGGGGCCGATGGCGCTGCTGGATCTGGCCGACGCGGGGGGCACCGCCTATGTGGCGGAGATCTCCAAGGGGCTCGACTGGATGATCGAGCGGCCCGCCTTCGTGCTCGATGAGCTCGCCCTGACCTGGCGCAAGGAAGCTCGTGCGGATCCGCGCAAACTGGTGCGCGGCCTGCGGGCGGCGGCGACGGGAGTGCATCGGCGGATGCGCCTCGGCGTGCTGGACCGGGTCTATCCGCCGGTCGCCGTTGACCGGGAGTGCCGGCCGTACGAGCTGGGGTGGCTGCTGTACGCGTGGCTGGCCACATGTGGACAGGCCTCGTGACATCTGCCTGATTCAGTGCGATAGATCGAGTTCAGGGCTCGGGGGAGTATCGGCTCAAGGGGGTTCTCGTGTTGAGGCGGCTTCGCCATGCGCTCCTGTCCGTCTTGCTGCTCACCACCGGCCTGGCGCTCCTCGCGCCATCAGCCGCGCAGGCACTGCCGGGCAGCTTTCAGAAACAGGTCGTCTTCAGCGGACTGACCAACCCGACCAACATCGAGTTCGCCTCGGACGGCCGGGTGTTCGTCGCCGAGAAGAGCGGCCTGATCAAGGTCTTCGACTCCATCACCGACCCCACGCCGACGATCTACGCTGACCTGCGCACGCAGGTGCACAACTTCTGGGACCGCGGGCTCCTCGGCATGGCCCTGCACCCCGACTTCCCGGCCGACCCCCGCATCTACGTCCTGTACGCCTACGACGCGGTGCCCGGCGGCACCGCGCCACGCTGGGGGACGGCGGGCGTGAGCGGTGACCCCTGCCCGACTCCGCCCGGCGCCACCGGTGACGGCTGCCTCATCACCGGGCGCTTGTCCGCACTGGCGCCCTCGGGCAGCTCGGTCGTCGAGACCCCGCTGATCACCGACTGGTGCCAGCAGCATCCCAGCCACTCCGTCGGCGACCTCAAGTTCGGCCCCGACGGCATGCTCTACGCCAGCGGCGGCGACGGCGCCAGCTTCAACTTCGCCGACTACGGCCAGGACAACCTGACCAGCTCGGACATCACCCCGGACAACCCCTGCGGCGACCCGCCGTCACCGGTCGGCACGGCGCTCACCCCACCGGCCGCCGAGGGCGGCGCGCTGCGCTCGCAGGACTTACGCACCAGTGGTGACCCCGCAGCACTCAACGGCACCCTCATCAGGATCGACCCGGACACCGGCGCGGCCGCTCCCGGCAACCCGAACGCCGGCAGCAGCGATGCCAACGTAGCCAGGATCATCGCCTACGGCCAGCGCAACCCGTTCCGCATCGCCATCCGGCCGGGCACCAGCGAGGTCTGGGCCGGCGAGGTCGGCTGGAACACGTGGGAAGAGATCAACAGGATCGCCGACCCCACGGGGCCGGTGGCCAACCTCGGCTGGCCCTGCTACGAGGGCTCCGCCAGGCAGGGAGGATATGACAACCTCAACCTGACCCTCTGCGAGAACCTGTACGCGGCGGGGGCGGGGGCCCACACGCAGCCGTACTTCGCCTGGAACCACGGTTCCAGGCCCGCGCCGAACGACCCGTGCCCGTCCGGCGGATCCTCCTCCAGCGGCGTGGCCTTCTACAACGGCGGCTCCTACCCCGACGCCTACGACGGCGCGATGTTCTTCTCCGACTACAGCCGATCGTGCGTCTGGGTCATGACCAAGGGCGCCAACGGCCTGCCCGACCCGGCGACCATCACCACGTTCGACTCGGGCATCCCCACCGTGGAGGTGCAGACCGGCCCCGGCGGAGACCTCTTCGCGGTCGACTACGCCAACGGGCAGATCATCCGCTACATCTACAACAACACCCCGCCGGCGGCCGTCATCACCGCGAGCGCCACGTCGGGCGACGCGCCGCTCGCGGTGAGCTTCACCTCCGCCGGATCCTCGGACTCCGACGGCGACCCGCTCACCTTCCGCTGGGACCTGGACGGCGACGGCGACTTCGACGACTCCACCTCGGCCACCCCGTCGCTCACGTACACACAGCCGGGTTCCTACGTGGTGAAACTGCGAGCCGACGACGGGCGTGGCGGCCAGGGAGACGCCACCGTCACGATCAACGTGAGCAACACGCCGCCGACCGCGGCCATCAACTCCCCGTCGTCCTCGCTCACCTGGGCGGTCGGGGACACGATCGTGTTCTCCGGCACCGGCACGGACGCCCAGGACGGCACGGTTCCAGGGTCGCGGATGTCGTGGAAGCTGATCATGCATCACTGTCCCAGCACCTGCCACGAGCACGAGATCACCACGTTCACCGGCGCGAGCGGCTCCTTCGCCCCTCCGGACCACGAATATCCCGCTCACCTGGAGCTCAGGCTGACCGTGACCGACGCGCACGGCCTGACCGACACCAAGAGCGTGACACTCCAGCCGAAGACGGTGAACCTGACCTTCCAGACCACGCCCCCCGGCCTGCAGCTCGGCTTCAACGGTGAGCAGACCATCGCGCCCTTCACCCGGACGGTGATCGTGGGCTCCCACAACTCGGTCTCCGCGACCTCACCGCAGAGTGCCGACGGTTTCAGCTATACGCTCACTTCCTGGTCCGACGGCGGCGCGGCCACCCACAACGTCACCGCGCCGGCCACCGCGACGACCTACACCGCGACCTACCAGCAGTCACAGGTGCCGGACGGCCTGGTGGCCGCCTACGCGATGGACGCGGGCGCCGGCACGACCGTCGCCGACGCCTCGGGCAAGGGCAACAACGGCACGGCCGCGAACACTTCGTGGACCGTCACCGGCAAGTACGGTCAGGCGTTGTCGTTCAATGGCACGTCGAGTTGGGTGACGGTGGCCGATTCGAGCTCGTTGCGGTTGACGAGCGGGATGACGTTGGAGGCGTGGGTCCGGCCGGTCAGCGTGTCGGGGTGGCGGACGGTGTTGATGAAGGAGTTCGGCGCGGATCTGGCCTATGCGCTCATGGGGAGTGGTGGCAGTGGTCCTGGGGCGTTCATCTTCACCTCTTCGGGGGCGAACGCGCAG
>NZ_VCKY01000254.1 GCF_005889735.1 Nonomuraea turkmeniaca | reverse complement strand
GTGGTGGGCAGGGTCGCCCCGGGCGAGTGGGACGTCGTGGTGATCGATGACCGTCTGGTGGAGGGGCTGGACGCCGGCGGGAACCCGGTCTACCCGGTCTGCCGCCGCGCGGCCGAGGCGATCCGCCCGCGATAGCTCCGCGTTCAGCCGTACCCCGGGCGTTGACGGGGCCGGGCCCGTCAGGTCGCGCTCTGCTGGTCGTGGTCGCGCAGCATGCGCAGGACGGTCGCGGCCGAGGGGTGACGGCCCTTTTTCGCGCCGCTGGTGATGACGAGGCGGGCGGCGATGTCGCGCAGGCTGAGGTTCTGGCCGCGCAGGTGCAGGGCCATGGCGAGCATGTTCTCGTCGGTGACGGCGGCGCCGCCGATGGCCTTGCCGCGGGCGCGGGCGGATTCGTGGCCTTCCAGGGTGCGGTCGCGGATGTACTCGCGTTCCATCCCCGACAGCGCGGCCAGCACGGTGAACACCACGCCCGAGGGGTCGTGGGAGCCCTGCAGCTCGCCGGTGAGGAACTCCAGGCCGATGTCGGCGGCGCGCAGCTGCTCGGCGAGGGCGGCCAGGTCGAGGCCGCGGCCGAGCCGTTTGTGCTCGTGCACCACGAGCGTGACCGCCACGCCCGCCGCGCGCAGTTCCCGGGCCAGGGTGACGGCCTTGTCGAGCTCGGGGCGGATGGTGGCGCGGGTGGAGATCTTCTCGGCGAAGACGCGGGTGACGCCGGCGGCCTTGAGCGCGTCGAGCTGGGTGTCCAGGGACTGGCGAAGAGTGGAGGCGCGGGCGTAGCCGATCCGCGCGTGCCCGGCCGGTTCGGCGTCGGCCGTGGCAGGGCGGGGCAGTTCGATCCACAGTGTGCCCGGCTTGCGGATGGCCGGAGTGGGGACGTTGAGCGCCTTGGCGAACGCGGGCACGAGCCGGAAGCGGGCGGTGTGGTACTGGACGGCGACCTTGCCCTTGCCGGTTCGGCAGGGGGAGCCGGCCGGGGCAGCGCAGGAGGTCATCGGGCAGGCGTGGGCCTCCACGCGGAGGAACTCGTCGTACACCCCGGAAGTGTTTCATAGGAACGTTTCAGACAGCCATCCATTTGCACCGACTTATGAAACAGCGTTCGCCCTGGACGCGTCCGGCCGGAGGCGGTGTTTCATAGGTTTCCACCTATGAAACACTGCGTTGTCGTCGTCGACCCTCCAAGGCTCACGCGGATATCAGGCTCGCGATCGCTGTAAGAGGAGAAACGGTTCCGTTGCAGGTCCACCCCCGCGCCCTGGCCAAGAGCGCGGTTGGGTGTGAACCGCGTCCTCGAGGACAGATCTCATTCCACCAGAACGGTCCCCCCGAAGGCGGTACGGCCCTGCCCGAGGTCACAGATGACGGCGGCGCCGCGCCGGACTACTGGCGCCACACCTTCATCCCCACCCACACCCCCAGCGGCCGACCGATCACCATCGGCCCGAAAGTCGCCAGCTTCGACCAGAAGATCCCACTCCTGCTCACCGGCGAGGCCATCGCACCCGTGACGGCCCAAGCCAGACGCCTGGCGCCACACCCCGGCATCGCCTACCCGCTCATCCGCGACGCACCACTCGCCCGTTTCGCGCTTGTCTGGCGCACCGCCGCCGAAACCGATCTCATCCGAACCTTTGCCAGCGTCGTCACCGAGCTGGGCCCGATAGTCCTATGACGTCGGCGCGGCCCCGCCAACCCCGGAGACTCTGATGTGCTGATGTCCTACCCGGCGGGCAGGATGGGCGCGGGAGGTACAGATGAGCGACATCGCGGACGTTCCACCCGCCGTTGTGGGCCGGCTCCGGGTGATCTGCGGGGAGCTGCCCGAGGCGTACGAGGAGCCGGCGTGGATCGGCCTGCGGTGGCGGATTCGCCGGCGGACGTTCCTGCACGTCTACACCACCGACGGGAGGGGGTCGGCGTACATCGATATGGACGATCCGGCCATCCTGATGACCTTCCGGGCGCCGCCCGGGGAGTTGGCCGCGCTGGCGCATGCCGGCCCTCCGTTCTTCCGGGCCGACTGGGGTGTGAATGTCGTGGGAATGGTGCTGGACGACGAGACGGACTGGGTCGAGGTTGCCGAGCTGGTGACGGACAGCTATCGCGTGCAGGCGCCCCGCCGCCTCGCGTTCCGGCTGAAGGCAGGTGGATGAACCGCCGGCTACCTCCCCACGTTGCCGCTTATCCAGGTTCGGTGCTGAGAAACATTCCTATTCACGGTGGGATAGGTCGGGTTGCCGCACTGGCCAGAGATATTTCAGGAGACGATTCCGATGACGACATCACCCAGTGCCGCATGCTCCGGCCGTCTGGCCGGATTTGCGGGTGCAGTTCATCCCGGGCGTGATCGGCTTCACGAACTGGTAGATGCCTTCGCAGGTCCACCGCGGCGTGACATCGAGGAAGACCTCGCGTCGTTCGTTGGGGAAGCCCGCATTGCTGGTCTTTCCGTAGCCGGTCGTGACTACCTCGCCGGTCGGCACCGCGCCCTGGCTGGGCAGTGCGGGTGCGATGAGGGGCTCCGACAGATGGGCTGGTCAAGCGCAGGATCGCGAGATCGCCGTCCATTGCCGGGACGCGCCTTCACTCGGTTCGGGCACCGGCCTCGAGTACGGTGAGGTCGCGGACCGCATACCGGTGATGCTCGGCCTCTTCCTTGCACACCACCGTGAGGCAACGGCGCACGACGTACTCCTTGTCCGGGTAGGGGTCGGCCGGCTTGCGACCACATACCCGGTCGAGCTCGGCCTCGGTGAGCTCGACGACGACCCGGCGCATCGTGGCCATGCGGGCGAGCCGCGGCGCGAGTACCTCGTCGAGCGTCGGGGTGGCATCGAGGGTGAGCCCGAGCTTCGCCGATGCTTCGGCCGGCATCCCGCCGCCAGGAAGGCCCAACGGGTGGTACGGCGCGTCCTCCTCGAGCACGGCGTTGCCGATCCAGGCATCGCTGGCCATCAGCAGATGCCGCTGCGTCTCGACGAACGACCACTCGCCGTCGACCTGCTCGTGCAGCTTCGCCTCGGGTAGGCGCCTGGCGCGGTCGAGCGTCTCCTCCCATTGCTTCTCGATGGCATCCCAAGCGGCCCGGTATTCGGCGGCGGACGTGGCCTCACGGGCCAGCACCCGGTTGGGATGCAGCCGGTCGAGCTCGGCCTCGACGTAGGCGGTCACGTCGACGTCGTTGACAACGACACGCTCGAAGCTGCCACCGAGGGAGACGTTGCCCCCATAGCAGTCCACGATCTTCAGGCCGGTGACGTCGCAATCGCGAATCTCGAGGCCGGAGAGGTCGCACAGGTGGATGCGGGCACCACGGAACTGGTCACTTTGGGTGTATTCAGCAGGCATCGGGACAGTTTCCCGTATCCGTCCCGCCCGCGCCAGTGAATGGCACAACGTGAGGGTTGCGTGTTGCGTCCGGGCGGGGGAGTGCGGGATCGAGCGTCTTGGCGAGCGCTCGACGATCGATCTTGCCCGCGCGGTTGAGAGGCATCTCGTCCAGCCAGACGTAGACGCGTGGAATCATCGGCGCGGGTAGCCAACTACCCAGTTGGCTCGTGAGCAGCTCGTCGGGTCGCCGTTCGCCGACCAGATAGGCGACGATGGCCGCGCCGCCCGGGTTCTCGTGGCTTGTGTCTTCGATGGCGGCACGACGCTCACGATCACAAAGCGCTGTGCCAAGTCCTGCTTGATCCGCTCGGCCCAGGCGGAGACCGCAAGTTCCAGCACACGGTCTACGACCGCGATGCTGACCGGCCCGCTGTCCTCACCGGCCACGACCGCCGTCGAAGACGCCGTACTCCTCTTCGACGGCGTCTTCCTCCTGCGGCCAGAACTCATCGACCAATGGGATCTGCGGATCTTCGTGTCCGTCGACTTCGAGCAGACCATAGATCGCGCCCTGACCCGCAGCATGGCGATGGCCGGATCCGCCGATGCCGCCGAGATCGAACGGTCCTGGCGCCACCGCTACATCCCATCCCAACAGCTCTACTTCGCGACAGCCCGCCCGACCGATCACGCTGACATCATCGTGTACAACGATCAGCTCCACGAGCCGACCTGGGACATCCGATCCGCGCGCCCCGGAACGACCGGGGATCGGCATGAACTCGTCCTCAGGCGGCCAGACTGAGATCGAGGCGGGTGTTCATGTCGAGGCGGAACCGGCCGTAGGGGTTGATGTGGACCCAGAATAGGGGTGAGAGCGCCCGGTGGTCCTCGTCGGTGAGCTTCCGCGCCCACTTCGGATCTCGTAGCACGGCCTGGAGGAGCTGGGTGTTGATGAACACCAGCGAGGACTGGAGTAGGTGCAGTGCGAGCATGGACACCTCGGCGTGCTCGCGATCGGAACCGGTGAGGGTGCCCTCACGACCGTAGAAGATCTTGTCGTTGGCGCTGTTCCAGTTCTCCACGACCTGCAGCCCATTGTTGATCTCACGGCGGAGTTCCTCATCGGCGAGGTAGTCGCAGGCGAAGATGGTGCGCACGACCCGGCCGAGTTCTTCCAGGGCGAGGTAGACCGGCTGCTTGGGGCCCCCACTCTTGGACTTCATAAACCGGCGCAGCACCTGCTCGGCCTCGTTAGTGCGAAGGCGGAGCGCGGTCGCGTACTTGATGATCTGATCGTAGTTGCGGGCGATCAGATCCCAGTCGATCGGCCGCTGCTTCAGGACCTTCGCCAACTTCGGCCACGCGGCCTGGTTCGCGGTCGGCGCGTACAGCTGGATCGCGCCGATGTTCTTCAGCCGGGGCAGCAGCTTGAACCCCAGGACCTCGGTGAAGGCAAAACCCACCAGCGAAGCTCCATGGGTGTCGGTGTAGTTCGCCTCTATGTCGGCGTCGGTGCCGTGCCGCAGCAGCCCCTCGATCATCGCCGCAACCTCCGAGGAGGAACACGACTTCAGCTGTGAGTAGACGCACAGCCGACCCTTGTCGACATGCCAGTAGATCATGACGCCGTAGCCGCCGTACCGGGCGTGGAATTCGGTCATCAGGTTGGAGTCCCAGGAGGCGAACCGCTTTGAGTCCGATGCCGTCGACGTCGCCTTCCCCCACCACTTCGGGTCCCGGGCCTCCAGGGTCGCATTCACCACGGACACGATCGCGGCACGCAGGTTCTCCCGAGTGATGAAGGTCTGGCGGACGTGCCGTAGCTCGGCCTCGGTGTGGCCGTGCTCACCGGTCGCTGACATCTGTCGGATCCCCATGTTGGTGCCGAGCGCGAACAACACGAGCAGAAGCCGCTTGCTCAAGGTCTCCTTGGACAGGACCTCGCGGGTCGCGACCGAGGTGAACAGGTCGGGGAAGTCGGTGATGAACGCGGTGTTCTTCAGGATGTCCAGCAGGTCGATGGTGCCCCAGCGGCGCTGCACCTCGGCCTTCAGAGCAGTGAGGTTCTTCGGCTCGGGCAGCTTGTCGAGCTTCGGGACCGACACCCACGGCTTGCCCTTCCGGGTGGTGATCTTCACGCCTCCTGTGGTGCCCTCGACGAGGCCGGTGTTCAGCCGGTCCAGGCCCGCGGTCAGGCGGCTTTTGAGGTCGGCTATGAACTCGGTGGCATCCAGGGGCTTGGACAGGGCGGCGTAGTGGACGTCGCGGTTGGTCTCGAAGTCGCCGGGCAGGTCCTTGTCCGGATCGCGCCACCGGCCAGCGCCCTGCACGTACACCTCACGGCGCCGCAGCGCCTCCCGCAACGCGATCAGCACGCACAGCTCGTACGGGATTCGCTCGACCCGCCGGGACTCGGCGTCCACCACCGCGTCCCGCCACGCCCACTGCACCACGCCCTCGATCGGCACCCGCTCGGTCTCGGCGTAGTACCGCTCGGTCGCTGCGACCCCCGCGTACCGAGACAGCAAGTCGATCGCGTCCATCACCGGTCGGTAGGCGGTGTTGTTGCACTTGAACTCCAACGCCGCCAGGATCGGCCCGAGCATCCGCCGGTAGTGGTGGGAGTAGGAGCCGCGCAGCTGGTAGCGGATCCGCTCGGAGACAGCCCGCTCGGTGGCCATCAGCTCCCGCGCCAATGACTTCAGCGTTCCCACCCCACCCGGCACCGCCGGATACACCGCCTCCCGCACCGTGTCGTCGGGGCGCTCGATCGCGGCTTTGATCATGTTGACGTAGATGCCGCGCTTGCCCCGTACCTTCGTCAACTCGCCGACCAGCTCCCGCTCCACCCGCCGCTCGGCCCGCGCGTTGATCCGGTGAATCAGGTCGATCAGCAGCCCGACCAGCCCGTCGACCAGCTCGGCCTGCCGCGTCCAGCACAATGCCGCCAGCAGCGTGTACCGCACCGGCTCGGAGCTGTCCTCGAAGTCCGACGGGTACATCCGCATCGCCCGCGTCCGCCACGCCGCCACGATCCGATCCGACACCCCGGAGAAGACCCCGTCCGGCAGCCCCAGCGACCGAGCCGTCGCCAGCTTCCCGATCTCCGCCAGCAACGTGTCCAACCCCAGCGGACCCGGGTCGGACTTCAACTCCGCCAGCACATGCGGACGGTCCAGCAGATCCTGCAACCTGCCGCACACCACCGACCCCAGTGTGCCCACCACGCCCTCCGAGAACGCCACCTCGAACTTGGAAAGGCCCGACCCCACCACCCGCTCCACCTGGCCGGGCGTCGGCGGCTCCACATCCTCGCTCCGGCATCTGCGGCGCAGCGCCTCAGCAAGCCGCTGGCGACTCGTCTCCGTCGGGCACATCTCCTCCGCCAGCCACCGTGCCCACCGGTCCTCATCCTCCTCCGTCGCCGGCCGCGTCCCGAACGCCTCCCTGATCTGCTTGCGGTGATACTCGATCGTCCGCCCCGTCCACCGGTACTTCGCGAACTCCCCGGCGTCGACCTTCACCAGCGACGCCACATAGTCGACCGCGACCAGCGGAACCGCCTGCGGACCGTCCGGGAACCGGCCCTCAAGCTCATAGAACTTCAGCAACAACGCGAACCCCAACCGCGTCGCGCCCGACTTGTTACGGATCAGCTTCCAATCACCCTCGACCAGCGTCCACGAACCGATCAGCTCATCCGGTTCCCACTCCGCGCGCATCCCCACCACTCCCAGACCGAGACCACCACCAGGACATGGCTCACGATCAAGGAAAAGGTCGCCCATTTCACCGGGATTGACCTACTTGCAACCACTACGCGACGAACCCGAAAGATAGCTCACCGCTACTTTGCGGCTCGCCGTAGCTTTAGGAGTTCCGGGCCGACACCGACAGTTTCACCTGCAAGCGACGCCTGGGTCCGCAACCCCGTAGACGCACTCTCGTATTCACGATTACTTTCGGGAATCTTGCCTTCTCGCAAGTTGGAGCGGGCCGCGAGCGACACAACGAACCATCATTTTTGATTTCGATTTTCTAGCAAATAGAAAATGGTAGGCTGCGCCTGTGACTGCAGAGACCAGCGTGGTGACGCCGTGCAAGCATTGCGGAGCGGCGATCGAGCAACGGCGGGGACGCGGGCGGCCGAAGGCGTACTGCCCGGAGAAGGACTGTCAGGCGGCCGCCAAGCGGGAGCGCGAGCTGCGGCGGGCCACGCCAGGCCTGGAGGGAGCGCTGGCCAGGGCCGAGCAGTTGTATGACCGCATGGAGAGCGGGCTGGCGGCGGCCATCGAGCCACTGGCGCGAGCGCTGGCCGACGAGCTGAGCCCCGCCGGCGTGGAGGCCAAGCTCAGCGCCGTGCAGGCCGAGGCGCATACGCGGGTCGCGATCGCGCGTACCGAGCGGGAGCAGGCCTTCGAGCAGGTACGGCTGGCGCGCGAGGCCGCCGAGCACGCACGCAGGCAAACGGCCGAGATGCGGGCCAGGCTCCAGGAGGCGGAGAACGAGCGAGAGACCGCGCTCCACGATGCCGAGCGGGCGCGGGAGCAGGCGCTGGCCGCGTTGCGGGAGGCGGCAAGCACCGAACGGCAGGCCCTGCAGACGGCCGAAGAGGCGCAACGGCGTGCGGATGCCGCCGAGCAGCGGGCCAAGGAAGCGGCACACCAGGTTGAGCTGACCGAACGGGCCAGGGATCAGGCCGTTCAGGAACTGTCCGAACGGGTGGAGCTGGCCGATCGGCGGGCCACGGAGGCGCGGGCACAGGCCGTACAGGCGCAGGAGGAGGCCGGGCAGGCAAGGGAGGAAACGGATCGGGCCCGGGAAGAGACGGCGGCGGCCGTGCGGGACCGTGAGCAGGCCGAGCGTGACGTGATCGCGGCCAGAGCCCGCGAGGAGGCGGCTGTACAGGAGCGGGAACGCGCCGTCGAACGGGCGGTCGCGGCCGAACGCACCGCGGCCGAGGCCGGGCGCGATCGGGCAGTCGCACTACAGGAGGCCGAACGGGCGGCGACTGAGGTCGAGCGGTTGACGGGGAAGGTGGCGGCGGTCGAGGAAGAGAACGCGGCCGCGCTGGCTCGGGAGCGGAAGCTCGTGACACGGGAGAAGGCACGCGCCGATACCGCGGCCAAGGAGCGTGATCAGGCGCGGGCGGAGCTGCGGCTGGAGCGGGTACGGCTTGAGGACCTGCGGGCCGAACTGGAGGCGGCCCGAGCGGAGGCGGCTCAGCTGCGGGAACGGGCGGTCGCGGCAGAGTTGCGAGCGGGTTGACCCACGAGCCGTTATTGCGGCACGGGCGCCGGCTCGCTGTGCACGGCTTCGACAGCCCGGAGGGTGCGGCGGTCGTCGAGGGAGTTGGCCTGGCTCTCGTCGATGAGCCGCAGCGCGTCCTCGATGGCACCCCGTGTTGACCGCCTGCATGAGCGACGTGGCCGGTTGGTGACCGTGGCCCGGGTACACGGGCCAGGAACGCGCGCAGGGCTTGCGCGTGCAGCGGCGTATAGGTGCGATAGCCGTGGACGGTGCGTTCGTGGGCGGGCAGGATGCCGGCGTCCTCGTCACTCCTGATCGCCTGGGTGGACAGGCTGTGCTCGCGCGCCGGGTCCGCTGGTCTCATGGATGCATCACCGATTGAAGGTTCATCGCGATGAGAGCGGGTGTTTCCGCGGCAAAGTTTACACCGGAAGTTCAACGATACCGTTGAGGTCATGGATATCAAGGACACAGCCCGTCCGCTCGACGGCGCGGGCGTCTCGGCGTTCCTCCGGTCGCTGCCTGCCAAGCCCCTGCTGCTCGGCCTGGGCGAGGCCAGGCACTTCGTGGAGGAGCTGGGCGAGTTGCGCAACGAGATCTTCCGGCATCTGGTCGAGCATGAGGGCTACCGATCGTTCGCCATCGAGAGCGACTGCCTCATGGGCCTCGTGGTGGACGACTACATCTCGACGGGCGCGGGCACGCTCGACGACGTCATGGAACGCGGCTTCAGCCACGGCTTCGGCGCGTCACCGGCCAGCCGCGAGCTCGTGCGCTGGATGCAGGCGTACAACGAGGAGCATGACGAAAAGCTCCGGTTCTACGGATTCGACGGGCCGCTGGAGTATTGGGCCGCGAGCCCGCGCCAGGCGCTCACCGCCCTCTACGCCCTCCTCGACGGCCCGCTCCCGTGCACGATGGAAACCCTCGACACGCTGCTCGGCCCGGACGACCGGTGGACGAACGAAGCCACGGTCATGGACCCGTCCCAGTCGATCGGCCAGTCCGCCGAGGCCCAGCGGCTGCGGCTGCTCGCCGACGACTTGGTGGCACTGCTCGACACGCAGGCGCCACGGCTGAGCACGGAGGACAGAGAGAGGGCGGCACTGTACGGGCGCACCGCCGTCGGTCTGCTCCGCTACCACCACTGGATGGCCGACACGTCCCCGGCCCGGATAGCCAGGCTGTCGGCCCTGCGGGACGCGATGATGGCCGCCAACCTGCTTGCCGTCGCCGAGCACGGTCCGGCCCTGGTCTTCACGCACAATCTCCACCTGCAGCGGAACAAGAGCTTCATGTCGTTCGGCGACCAGCAGTTGGAGTGGTGGAGTGCGGGGGCGATCAGCGGGACGCATCTGGGCGACCGGTACGTCTTCCTGGCCTCAGCCCTCGGCACGGTGGGCGACCACGTCCCGCCCCCGGACACCGTCGAGGGCCTCCTGTCCACGCTCCCGTGGGACCACTCTCTCATCGACGCCCGCCGCCTGACCGAGGCCATCACGAAGCCCACCCCGCGCATCTCCCACGATTTCGCCTATTTCCCGCTGGACCCGGCCCAGCTCGACATGATCGATGGAGTCGTCTTCCTCAAGCAGGCCGTCAGACTGGGTTGACAGGCACGTGCGTGTCAGGCTGCGCCGACAAGCCGAGGGCTTCCCAAAAATGCGGGTCTCGCGGTGTCCTGCCTGATAAAGGCCGTGAACCTCGTTGGCGGCAGGTCTGTTTCGCCATGGGTGCCACCGGCGCGGCGCGGCGCGGCGCGCCTACGCCTCTGGCCTGGGAGAGGCGACCCGCTCAGCTCCAGGCGGCGGCGCTCGCGGCGCAGCTGCACCGTCCCGTGTGGGTCATGTTCGTGGTGCACAGCGAGGTCAGGCCGCGCTGGTCGACGTCGATGAGCACCTCGGCCCACTCGGGCTCGGCGAGCAAGTCCTCCGGTCCGCTCCGGAGTGTCTGCCACGAGAGCGTCGCGCGTCACAGGGTGCGGCCCTGCACGCCGCGCGCCAGCCCGGCATCTGGGTACGGGTTCTCAGCGGCTCACGGCGGTCTCCCGTTCAATCCGCGACAGCTTCTCGGGATTGCGCACGTGGTAGGCGCCGGTGACGTAGCCGTTCTCCACTCGCACCGCCACCACGCCGTCGATCTCGCCGTTAACCCGGACGAGCAGCCCCGGGCCGCCATTGATCTGCACCAGCTCGACCGACCTTTCGGCGTCGCGCTTCCACCAGCCGACGGCCAGCAAACGAGCAACGTTGTCAGCTCCCACAATGGGCCGCAGCAGGGCATGCTTGACACCGCCGCCATCGCTCAGGGCGACGACGTCCGGCGCGAGGATGTCGAGCAGGCTCTGCAACTCGCCGGTTTCGACCGCTCGTTGGAAAGCCTGGAGGGCGGCTCGGTGCTCGGCCGGGGAGCCGGTGCCGCGTGGCCGGCGCGCGGCGACGTGCGCGCGTGCCCGGTGGGCGATCTGGCGTACCGCGGCCGGGCTCTTGCCGACGGCTTGGGCGATCTCGTCGTAGTCCAGATCGAACACCTCGCGCAGCACGAACACCGCCCGCTCGGTCGGCCCGAGCGTCTCCAGCACCAGCAGCATCGCCATCGAGACGCTGTCGGCCAGTTCGACGTCCTCGGCCACATCCGGCGCGGTCAGCAGCGGCTCCGGTAGCCACGGCCCCACGTAGGTCTCCTTGCGCCGGTCCAGTGTGCGCAGTCGTTTCAGCGCCTGCCTGGTGGCGATCCGGATCAGGTATGCGCGCTGGTCCAGCACCGTGCCGAGGTCGACGCCCGCCCACAACAGCCAGGTCTCCTGCAGGACGTCCTCGGCGTCGGTGGCGGAGCCGAGGATCTCGTAGGCGAGAGTGAACAACAGGTTGCGGTGGGCGACGAACGCCTCGGTGGCCGCGTCCATGCGACTGCCACGATCTGCGGCCGTCGGTTTTGTTCGCTCATCACTGGTTCCTGCCTGTTGGTTCGCGACCCGTGCCATATCCATACGATCCCGGCCCCCGCCGCTTTGTGACGCCGACGATCCGTGGTCTATGTCACATGGGTCCCGCTGTCACAAGGAGCGGATCGCCGGGATCTCTTGCTCGTCACGACGCAACACCACGAGTAAGGAAGTCCCAGCATGACCACACCCACGACGACCAACCTCCGGTCGCGCATGCCCAACCCCCTTCCGTTCGTCCCCGAGATGGCGGTAGTCGGCGAAGGCCTGCACAAGGTCATCAAGAACGGCTCGATTCCGCAGGTCACCATCCACCTGCTGCAGCTGCGCGCCGGGCAGATGCTCGGCAGCACGTACTTCACCATCAGGGAAACCGGCAACCTCCGCCAGGCAGGGGAATCAGAGGAGCGCATCACCGCCGTGGCGACCTGGCGGGACGCCACCTACTTCACCGACGCCGAGCGGGTCGCGCTGGAGCTGGTGGAGGCAGTCCTGTCCCCGAACCCGTCCGGGGAGCGAGTCCCCGACGAGCTGTACGCCAAGGCTTCCGCGCACTACGACGACAAGGCGCTCTGGACGCTCATCATGGCGATCGCCCACATCGGCTTCTTCACCCCCGCCGCTCTCATCGCCAAGCCGATCCCCGGCATGCCCCCCGGCCAGAACTACAGCGAGTAAGAAAGGCATAAGGCATGAGCATCACCAAGTTCGCGGTGGCAGGAGCGACCGGACGGCTGGGACGCCACGTCGTCGACGTCCTCACCGAACGGGGGCGCCAAGTCGTGCCGATGTCACGAGCCACCGGCGTGGACATCATGGAGCGGTGCCGCGAGCACGCCGCGCGCGATCTCGGGCCTTTCGCGGTCGAGCAGGTCTCCATCAGCGCCGGGTGGGGAGTCTGGGCGCTGGCCATGCTGGACCTCGGCTACGGACGCTGGGAAGCGGTCCTCGACCGGCTCGCGACCGCCGCGCGTGGCCCCATCGGCCACCAGGTCAGCGCCGTCTGCTTCGCGGCGGACGAGATCGAGGCCGCCGTGCGGCTCGGCAGAGCCGACGCGGCGCCCGTACCCTTCGAACGGCTCCGCCGCTGGGCTGAGGCAGCCGCACTGCCCTGGTCGGACGCCGTGCTGGAGCGCTGCCGCGCCCTGCTGTCCCTGGACGACGACCCGGAGGCGCACTTCACCGCGGCGGTGTCCTGTGCGGACCGGCCGTTCGAACAGGCCAGATCGGCACTGGTGTACGGCGAGTGGCTGCGCCGGTCCCGCCGCGCCTCCGACGCTCGCATCCAGCTGCGCCACGCCGCGGAAACCTTCACCCTCCTCGGCGCGACGCTGTGGGCCGAGCGCGCCGCCGCGGAGCTTCGGGCGGCGGGTGAGACCACGCCCACCCGCGCCACAGGCCACGACCCGGTCGCCGGGCTCACCAGCCAGGAGCTTCAGGTGGTGCGCCTGACCGCACGCGGCCGGGTTCTTCGGGCTCATCTCGACGCAGGTAGCGTTGGGCATCGCGCAGGTGACGGCCCTGCACGTCCCCTTGGGCGTCCTGCTGTTCGGGATGAGCGTCCTTCAGCTCGCCTGGATCCGGACCGGCCGCCGTACTCACCCGGCCGAGCCGCTCTCGACGGGTCAGCTCAGGCTGGACGGACCGGACAGATGAGACGCTGCGACGCCTGGTCACCGACGGCGTCGGTGTCGGTGTCGGCGTCGGCGTCACCGAGGCCGCCCGCACATTGCAGATCGGCCGCTCCACCGCCCGCTCGCGGATCCCAAGCAGCGCCTGATCAAAGACCCTTGATGCTCGTAGACTTCCCGGGTGGCCACAGAAGTGATCAACCGGCTCGCTGAGACGGAATCCCTCCTCTCACGTCACCATTCCTCGCCCGTCACCGTGCGCGAGTGGCAGCACCTGGAGCCTTGGGCCGTCGCGAGAGCACAGCTGAGAGGCCTTGCCCGTCACGAGCACGTGATCGTCAAATGGGTGCGGTCCTCCCACCCGGACCGGACTCGTTCCGAGGGGTGGCGGTCCCGCACCGAGCTGGCAGCTCTGCGGTTTCTCTCCGAGGACCTGGCCCTGAGCCTGGCTCCGCGTGTCATCGCCGCCGATGTCTCAAGCGGACTCACCGTGCTGGAGGACCTGGCCCCGCGTGTGGCGTTGGATCAGCTGTTACGCGCGGATGGTGCTGCGGCCCATGCGGATCGGCTGGTCGCCTTCGCTCGCGTACAGGGCGAGTTCCACGCCGCCACCGCATGCATGGCGGCAACCTACTACGCCCGCCGGGGCGCTCTCGGACCGGTTGACCCGGCTGCCGATCGCGTGGGGCGATGGACCGGGCTCCGCGAGGAGGGCCGCAGGCAAGCCGCCGCTGCCGGTGTGCCGATCACCGGCCAGGCCGAGCGCGAGCTGGTCGCCGTGCTGGAGGAACTGGCCGAGCCGGGACCGTTCCTGGCTTTCAGCAACGGTGACGCAGGAGCCAACAACACCCTCGTGCATGCCTCAGGCGTCCCTGACCCCCGCCTCATCGACTTCGAGTTCGCGGGTTACACCCACGCCCTCAACGACGCCGTCTGCTTGCACGTCCCCGGTCCTGCGTGGCTGTCGGTCGGCGACGCCATCGCCGACGGACTCGCCGACGCCTATCGCCAGGCTCTGGCTCGCGGTGTACGCCAGGCCGAGGACGACCAACGGTACGGCTTCGCCCTGGCAGCGGCATGCATCTCCTTCGCACTCGTCCGGCTGCAACGACTCTCGCTGTTGGACACCCGTGCGCCAGGCGACGACAGCCGTCTTCAGCTGGTAGCGACGCTCGAGGCCGCCGCCCGCACCGCCGAAGCTCACTACGCCCTGCCCCATCTCACCGGCTGGGCACGGCAGATGGCCGACCTGCTCCGCCGACGCTGGCCCGACACAGATCTGAGCCTCACCGACCCGACAACGTTCCCGCCCTACTCGGCACGCCGCAGGTAAGCGTTCGATGCAAGCCCAAGAGCGCTCTCACTCTTCAGCGGCAGCACCTCCGCCAAAGCGATCACTGCCTCCTTCAGCGGGTCGACGAACGCCGTCGCACTCTCTCAGTGACAGAACCGCCCTTCCTCCTGAGGCCGCGGTGTCGTGCGGCGGGGGACGGCCGCCGCGACGGACAGGTCCACGGGGTCCGTCCATTAGCTCCGCCTGCCCCTCAACCCATCGGCGGGCGCCGGGGCCAGCCCAGGGCACCTCGCACGCCGGCCGGTGACGCGGAAGGCGGCCGATGTGCTGGACAACCCCCGCGCGCAGATGGAGCTGGTGTCGACTGAGCCGGGGCGTGTTGTCGCCGCCGTCGTCAGGAGCGCCAGTGCTGGCGGGTGGCCCACTCGTGCAAGGTCGTCGTCCCGGTCCTGATCAGCGCAGGGTCGGGGGC
>NZ_VCKY01000253.1 GCF_005889735.1 Nonomuraea turkmeniaca | reverse complement strand
TGTTCGGGCTGGGTGGACGTAGAACGACCGGGGGGCGGCCCGCCCGGCCGCGCGCCGGGGAGGTCGCGGGCCGGGTCGGGTTCAACTTATCGGGTGGATCGGCCGGTGCTGGAACGGCGGGAGTCCGGGCGGGCGGCGCCGCGCGCTTCGCGGGAGCGGCGGGCGGCGCGCACGTCACGGTCGCGGCCAAGGAACTGGGCGCGGTACTCGGTGTAGTTCATCCAGCCGCTGGACTGGATCCAGTTCCAGAACTCGTCGGAGGCGTTCGCGCGGATCTCGTCCCAGCTGCCGGACGTCCACAGCCGGTCGGAGTTGTAGCCGCGCGCCCGCGCCTGCGGGTTGAGCTCCTGGCCGCCGCGCAGGTATGCGTCGGCCTGCTCGCGCAGGTTCTGGATGTAGGCGTCGTACTCGGCGCGGATGACCTCTTCGGTGCGCTGTCCGGTGCCGGCGCCGGACAGGGCGCGGGCATTGTCGGCGCGCATCACGTCGTCGGAGATGCCCCATTCCTCTTGGAGGGCTTCGTCGAGGGTGGCGCCGTCGGCGATGCGGGCCTCGATGCGCTGGGCGCGTTCGCGTTCCGCCTGTTCTTCGATCTCCCACTCGTCGAGCGCTTCGGTAATGCGGGCGACGCTGTAGTTGTCGTCGACGCGGCCGAGGAGCCCAATGAGGGCTTCGCCGGACAGTTCGTCCAGGTTGACGCCTTCCAGCGGGTCGCCGCCGTCGTCGGTGGGGCGGCCGCGGAGCTCGGCCATGATGCGGTTGTACGCGGGCGAACCCCACGGGATTCCGCCGAGGAGGTCCTGCAGGTCCTGCCGGGACAGCGAGGCGAGGTCGACGCCGTCAAGCGGGTCGCGCTGCGGCCCGTCCGGGGTGGTGCCGAGGAGGGCGAGAACGCCGAGCGTCCACGCTCGCATGTCGTCGTCGAGGTAGTCGCCTTCGCCGAACAGGTCCTGCACGCCGGTGGTGAAGATTTCTCCGCTGGGGCTGTGGCCGTAGATGCGGCCGGTGTACGGGTGGGGGAACGCGTCGGGGTAGCCGACCTCGTCCGGGTTGTCAGCGATGGGGCGGGTGTCGGGCCGGGTGCGGTCGCCGATGCTGCCGGTGGAGGTGCGTTCCCACAGGTAGGCGTGTTCGGCTTCGGCGAGGCCGGGGATGGTCCGCTGGAAGATGTGGCCGAGCTCGTGCACGGCCTGGTCGCGACCGTACTGGCCGCCGCCCCAGCCGGGGTTCAGCGTGATGGCGCCGGTGTCGGGGTCGATGTGCGGGCGTTCGTTCGTCGAGTGCAGGGTGAGGGGCCCGTTGGCGTTGAGGGTGTTCACCCAGTCGTCGGGGAAGTGCTGCTCGGCGTCGCGCATCATCGCGGCGACCTTGTGGTTGTCGGGGCGGCGGCGGCCTCGTTCATCGCGCAGGTCAAGGCGGGCACCGCCGACGTCGCGAAGCTCGGCGAGGGCGTCGAGGGTGGCCTGGCGGCGTACGTCGCGGACGGTGCGGACGGCGGCCTGCTTGGCGGCGTGGTCGGCGCGGATCTGGTCCTTCAGCGCCGCCACTTCGGGCAGGTCGCCGCCGCCGAACTCGGCCGGGGTGATGACCTTCCACCGGTCCTTGGCGGCCTGGCTGGTCGCGTCGGCGTTCGCGCGGGCGACGAGGTCGTCGATGCCGTCGTAGCCGAGGTTGGCCGCGGCGGTGTCGAGGCGGGTCTTGCGGGTGCGGGCGTGGTCGGCCTTGATGCGTTCGATATCGGCGACGGCCGCCTCGATGCGGGCGTCAGCTTCAGCGACGGCGGCGACGGCGTCGCCGTAGCCGTCCACCGCAGCGGCGCGAGCTTCGACGTCGGCGCCCACGTCGGCGCCGGCGGCCTTGATGATGGCCAGGTGCCGCATGGCGTGCTCGCCGGGGCCGCCGTCCCCGGGCGCGATGTCGGGGATGCGGGCAGAGATCGAGTCGAGGTCGGGCCAGCGTGCCTCTTCAAGGTCGTCGAGGGTGACCGGCATGTAGACGCGGCGGCGCACTTCTTTGCGGCCGACGTCGGCCAGGTCGTCCGGCAGCGCCCCCCGGTAGACGGCCATGCGCGCCGGCAGGCCGCCCGCCGGCGCGTCGGGCAGGTCCGGCAGGGTGGGCGGGGCGACGTCGTCGAGTTCGGTGAGATCGCGGGCGGCGAGAATGCGGCCGATGTTGCGGCCGACGAGGGGCGGCTGCGTGGCGAACTGGTCGAGCATGCGCTGCAGCGCCTGGTCGTACGTTTCGCCCGGCAGCGGGTCCACGTTCACGATCGACTGGACGAGGTTGGAGGCGGCGCGTTCGCGGATCTGCGCGACGAGCGGCGCCATCCGCTTGGCGAGCACCTTGTTCTGCTCGTCGTCGGCGTCGTCGGTGAGGAGAACGGCGACCTGCTCGGCAATGCTGTCGTCGCTGTGGCGCTTCCACACCGCTTCGACAAGGTCGGGCGCGGCCGCCCAGATGCGGTCGCCGGTCTCGGGCGGGTGCACGCGCCGGTTCTGGTATTCGGCGGCGATCGCCTTGGCGGCGTCGGCGTACAACGCCGTCTCCGCGGTAGCGAGCGCTTCGGTGACCTCGCGTTCGCGTTCCTGCTGCCGGCGGCGTGCCTGCTGCCGCTGGATGCGGGCGGGCGCGTCGGTGCCGCCGATCGCGTGCCGGAAAACGCGGCTGCCGTCGCCGTCGATGATCGGGATGAGTTCGACGTCGTCGTCGAGGGTGCGCACCCACGCGGACGAGCCGATGCGGCTGCCGTCGTTGTCGAGGACCGGGTGCAGCATTTCGATGGTGCCGGTGACGCTGCGGTGTTCGGGGCCGAACGTGACGCGGTCGCCGATCTGGACGTCGCTGGCGGGGATGTCGCCGTCGCCGCTGCTGTCGTCGAGGATGGTGGTGTCCCACGGCTGCCCGGCCGAGCGGGCGCCGCGGCGAGCGCGGACAACGGACGGGGCGCCGCTGTCGGTGAGCGTCACCTCTTCAAGGTCGCCGCTGTTGTCGAGGACAGCCTGCCATGTGGTGGTCGCGGCCAGCGGCGGCGACGTCCGCCGCAGGTCGGCGACGGTCGCGTCGCGGCCCTGATGACGGATGGTGTCGCCGACTTCGAGCCGGTCGGCGCGGATGTGTTCGATCGGGTCAGGCGCGGCCGGGGCGACGTCCTCATCCGGGGGAAGGTCCGGCATCAGCCACACGTCGACGCCGGAGGCGAGGATGCGCTCCTCGCGGTCGCCGTTGTCGTGTTCGATGGTGACGGTCGTGAGGGGGAAGCGGGCGATCGGCCGGGTGGCGATGACGCGGCCGTACGTGACGGTGCCGTCGGGTTCCGGGACGGCGATCGTGTCGCCCTCGATGAGGTTGTCGGCGCGGGACCGCTCAGGGGCGGCGCGGTGCGGGTCATGTGGCGGCTCCGGGTAGCCGTTCAGGCGGGCGTAGGAGCCGTCGACCCAGGCGGCGGCCCGCGCCAGGGCGCGTCGCCGCGCCGCCGGCAGGGACTCATTCCCGGACAGGTTGCGCAAGTGGTTGCCGAGGGCGCGCATGTGATCGCCGGTCATCGGCTGGCTCGCGCGGAGCATCGCGGCGGCTTCGCGCACCTGGTCGGGCGCGTCGGCGCTGGTGTCGATGTCGAGGCTGAGGACGCGCTTGCGGATGTCGGAACGCAGCCTTACCCGGGCGGTCGGCGGTTCCTCCACGGCCGGGGCGGCCCTCTTTGGCTTTCGCGTCCGCGTCTTTCTCGGCTTGGCGGGGGCGGCCGTTCTGCTGGGCAGCCGCCAGGTGGGTTCGTCGCCGAGCGGAATCATGGACGTGCGGCCGGAGTCGTCGCGAGTGTGGAGCCAGCCGTCGGCGACGCGGGTGACGCGCTCCAGGCGGGCGCCGTCGAGTTCGCCGGGCAGGATGAGCCGCTCACCTGGTCTGATCGACGCGGCCGGAACCTGCTCGAGGGTCGCGTCGGCGGGGATCTCGACGAGGCGGCGCGCCTGCTCGTCGGTGTCGTACGTGATCCAGTGGGATTCGCCACGCCTGTCCACGGCTTCAACGGCGATCGTGTCGCGGGCGCGCATGACGCGGGCCACGTACGCGGGCAGCCCCGCCCCGGTGGCGTCGCCGTCGGAGTTGTCGGCGAGGTCGATGACGTCGCCAGGGCCGACCTGCCACGCCGGCGTGGTGTGAGCGGCCAGCCGGTTGCCGTGCGCGGGCTGTAGACGCGACTGCGACAGGTTCTCCCACACGTCGCCGCTGTCGTCGGCAGGGAACGCGCGCCGGAGCGTGGCGTCGGACCGGGTGTCGATGATGTCGTCGCGGCCATCGGCGGTACGGACGCGCAGGAGAACGCCGCCGTCGATGCCGTAGTCGCCGCCGATCACCTGCGCGGGCGTGTCGACCCCGTCGGGAAGCAGCCAGGCGCCAGCGGACAAGCCGGCGGGGGACACGTTCTCCACGGGGAGCGGCGGCCGGTCGCCGATGATGCGTTCGACCTGCTGATCGTCGGTGGACACCGGGGTGGTGTGCACGAGGCGGCGGTCATCGGGCATCCGGACGTGGATGGACCACGAGCTGTCGGCGTTGTGATCAAGCTGCTCGATGACGCCGCGGTCGCCGCCGGGCAGATGCCCGGAGTAGCCGGTGGCGGTGTCGCGGCCCTCCCGTACGACGATGGCGTCGCCGACCGTCAGGCCGGACGGGTGGACGGTCTCGGCGGGGAACGGCCGGTCGGCGTTGTCGATGTAGGCGAGCAGCGCCGCCACTGCTTCTTCCTGACTGTTGTAGCGGCCGTGCCCTACGGTGTCGCGGCCGGGCGCGGTCCAGTACCAGGTGGGGCGGGCGCTGCGCAGGAATGACCGGCCGGGCCGGTTCTGGCCGACCTGCCCGAGGGGCTTGTCACCGTGCTTGGGGTCGCCGGGGCGGGCGACGTCGACCTCGTTGTTCTTTCCGGCGGCCGGGGTGATGGTGACGCCGTCCGGCAGGCCGGGCTTCGGCTGGCCCGGGCCGGGCTGCTCGGGTTCAGGGTTGCGTGCCCGGTGAACGGATCCGCCGACGGTGCGCAGCCGCGCCTGCAGCTCCTGGCGTGCCTGGCCGGCGCGGAACCGCGCGAACCCCTTCGGGTCCTGGCTGGGGGTGAGGGCGGCGATGTTCTGGGCGAGCGCGTCATCGGCGGACAGCCACGCCTGCTCGGCCGCGCGGACGGTCTGCTCGTCGCGGCTGGCGGCGGCGTCGAGCGCGGTGGCGTAGGCGTCGATGCGGGCGCCGACGACGTCGTTCGCCTGGCCGTATTCGACGGCCAGGTCGCGGACGCTCATCGCGGACGGATGCCGCGGCGGCCGGTTTGCGGCCGCGTCGGCGCGGCGGGCGGCCTGGGCGGCGCGCAGCTCGTCGGCGTGCTTCAGCGACAGGGCGGCCTCGTCCGGGGAGAGGCGTTCCACCTGGTCGTCCAGGCGGATTTCGGGCGGGTCGGCGACGTGGCGGGGCAGCCGGATGCCGGACTGCTCGGCGATCACGTCGGTGAGGCGTACGGGCTGGCCGGGCTCGTACCCGTCCGGGATGGTGCCGATCCATGCTTCGCCGTCGTCGTAGGTGAGGTAGCTGCCTGCGGTGGAGCGGACGCGGCGGACGCCGTCGGCGCGGCGGACGACGCGGATGCGGTCGCCGGGCTGGAGGGTGCTGGCGTCTGCGAGGCCGCCCGGGCGGGGTTCGGCGGTGTGGACGGCGGCGCGCCGGTCCGCTTCGGCCTGGAGGGTGTCGAGTTCGTACTGGGCGGCGGCGACGTCGCCGTCGTCCTGGCCGGTTTCCGCGCTTCGGCGCAGCGCGGAGTCGTGGCCGCGGCGGGCGGCCGCCAGCTGGGCGGCGAGGTCGTCGTCGCTGATGGCGGCCATGCGGGCGTGGTGCGCCTGCTGGATGCGCTGCCGCATGATGGTGGCGCGTTCCTGCCACTGCGGGGTGCCGGCGAGGTCGGGCGCGATGTCGGCGGCCCGGGCGAGCGCGTCCAGGCCGGCGCTGTCGCGGCCGGCGTTGTAGTGCCGTTCAGCTTCGGCGAGCAGGTCGGGCACGTACTCGCGGCGGGCGTCGGCGAGCAGCTGGGTGCGCTGGCCGGGGGTGAGCGCGGGCAGCCCGTCGGGTGTCGGCGGCTGGCCGTCGCCGCTGGCGGCGGTGAGGTCGCCTCGCGGCTGGCCGTTGCCGCGGCCTTCGCCGGGGATGATGCGCAGACCGGCGAGGGTGGTGGCGCGGGTGTGCTGCTCGCCAGCGGGGAGACGCAGCGTCGAGGTGCGGCCGTTGGGGCGCCGGATGCGGGCGTACCGGTCGCCGCCGGGGGTGTCGTCGATGCTGGTGACGACGACGTCGTACAGGTCGTTTTCCGGCTGGTACAGGTGGTCGCCGATGACGATGTCGGCGGTGTCGGCCTGTTCGGTCGTCGGCGGGTTGGCCTGGTGGCGGCGGTAGCGGTCCAGGGCGGCTTCGGCGTCGGCGCGGGTGGGGAACGCGACAGCGGACTGGATGCCGTCGTGCTCCCATCGGAAGGTGCCGAAGGTGGTGTCGATGACGCCGTTCGGCTGGCCGCTGTCGGCCGGGGCGGTCTGCGCGGCCGCGCCTGACGTTCCGCGCGCGGGGGCGGCGTCGCGGCGGGCCTGGACGGCGGCGCGGATGCGGTCCCAGTTTCGCGCTTCTGGCCAGGTGCGTTCGCCGTCGTTGAGCGCGGCCAGGGCGCCGTCGTAGTCTCCGGCGTCGGCCAGGGCGCGGGCGCGCATGGACGCCCGCCGGGCGCGGTGGCTGAGCTCGGCGGTGATGGGTGCGCGCGCTACTTCGCGCGCCTCTCGGAACGGGTTGACGCCAGGCCGATACAGGCGGGCGTCGATGTCGGCCAGCTCAGCGTGGAGGTTGTCCACCGTCATGGCGCGCAGCTGCGCCTGCTGTTCGCGGGTGGTGCGGTCCGGTGCCGAGTACGCCTGGGCGCGTACGCGCTTGCGCACCTGCGGGATGAGGGCGTCGAGCCAGTCGAAGTTGGGCCGGTAGATGACCTGGCCGTAGCTGTTGGCCCAGCCGGGCTCGTCGGCGAAGCGGTCGCGGATCGCGAGGATGGCGTCTTCGGCGGCCCCGTACGCTTCGCCGACGCGCAGGTAGTGGTCTTCGAACTCGTCGTCGTCTTCGGGCGCGGGCGCTTCGATGATGGCCAGGACGTCGCGGACGGCGTCGGCGGCCTCAGGGGAGCCGTAGCGGTCGCGGAGCTCGGCCTGCCACTGCTCCGGCGTCATGTTCTCCGCGCGGGCCTCGGGCGGAGAGACCCGCTCCGGCTCCGGCTCGGGAACGTTCGCGGCTGGTGCTGGCGTCGGTTCGCTGGCGGCGGGTGCCGCGTAGCGGGACGGTTCAGGGTCGGCGCGGAACGATTCGGGTTCGTTCCGGGACGGGGCCGGCTCGCTGGCGGCGCCGACCGTCTCGAAGTCGGGCGCGTACGGGTCGAACATCTCCTGCGTGCCGGCGCGGTCCGGTTCGAGGAACAGGCCGTCCTGGCGTGCGTCCGGCGCGGGCTGGGCGGTGGCACGGCGGCCGGGGGCGGTGCCCCGGCTGGTGCGGTGCACGACCTGGCCGTCGTCGAGGATGAAGTCACGTCCGCCCGGGGCCAGGGCGCCCATCGCGTTCGGGGATTCCCAGCGGGCGTTTTCGCCGAGTTCGAGGGTGAAGCCGCCGAGGTTGTCGATCGGGTCGCTGCGGAGCGGGCCGTGGACGGTGACGGTGGTGCCGACGGCGGGGCTGGTGCCGTTCGGGCTGGTGAAGCGTTCGCGGTTGGCGGCGGTCACGGGGACGTCGAAGGAGACGCGGTCGCCGGTCTTCAGGTCGGCGGCGGTGACGGCGGCGACGCCGGCGGCCGCGCCGTTGCTGCTCGCGCTGGGGGTGTCCCAGTCGGGGGTGACCGGGGCTTCGGCCGGCGCAGGGGTGGCCGGTGTGAGTGGCTGGGCGACGATCTGCTTGTTAGCGTCGTTGCCGAGGTTGTGCACGGTGCCGTCGTTGTCTTCCAGCATCCACAGGGTGCCGGAGTCGGCGCCGAGCGGCACCTGCATGAGCTGGCCGTCGGCGTGGCCGCCGCCCTTCAAGGTGACACGGACGCGGGCACCGCCGGGGATGTCGGTGACGTTCGCGGCGCCGTCCAGGCCGTGCTGGGAGCCTGCGGCGATCGTGCCGTCGAGTTCGTAGCCGCGGCGGGCGAGTTCGTCCTGGGCGATGTCGTGGTCGCCGGAGTCGCTGCGGACGTTGCGGAGGATCGCGGCCGCCTCAGCGCGGACCTGTTCGTCGGTGCGGGTGCGTAGCGCGGCGGCTCGTTCGACGTGGCGGCGGCTGGTGCCTTGGATGCCGCGCGCTGCGGCGTCGTCGGAGAGCTTGGCGAGGGCTTCGTCCACCCACGGCTGGTGGGTGCGGGCGGCGCGGATCTCGGAGTCGCTGGCGGCGTACAGGTCGGCGAACGCTCGCCGTGTCGCGTCCTTGTCGCGGCCGGTGCGGATCTGGCCGCTGCCCCAGGCGTCCATGCGGGTGCGGAGGGCGGCGGCTTGTTCGCCGGTGGCTGGCATGCCGAGGGCGGTGAACGCGGCGCCGAGTTCGGCGGGGGTGACGAGGTTGGCGGAGGAGGCGTGGAAGGGCGGCTCGGCTGCGCCTTCGTCGGCTGCGGCTTCTTCGGTCGCTTCGGTCTCTGCGCGGGACGCGGCGGCGCTGTCTCCGCTCGCGGAAGCGGCGACGTCGCCGTCGTCGGCCTGGCCGTCGCGAGTGTCCGCGTTGTCGTTGGGCGCCGCGGTGTCGGCCTGGTCGCCGGACGGGCCCGTGCTGTCGGCGCTGTCGCTGGCCGCCGGGGAGTCGGCCGGCGCGTGCGGGGCGTTCTCGTTGGTGCCGCTGTTGCCTGCGCGGCCTCGGGCTGCTGCCGGTTCAGCGGAGGCGCTGCTCTGCTCGTCGGCGGGCGGGCCCGCCTGGCTTCCGGCTGGCTGACCGTTGCCGGCGGTGTCTCGCGCGGCCTCCGGCGGCGTGGCCGTCGCTTCGGCGGGCGGACGCTGGCCGGGAGCATCCTGGCCATCTTGGCTGTCCTGGCCGGCTTCGTTGTCGTCGTCGCGGACGGCCGCGCCGATCAGAGCGCGGCCCATCTGCTGCACGTTCGGGTCGCGCTGGCGTACTGCGGCGATCAGGTCCTGCAGCGGCTTGTCCGGGATGAGGCGGGCGACGGCGTCGTCGTCCACGACGAGGGAGGAGCGGCCACCGGGGGAGTCCAGTTCGACGCGCATCTGCCCGTCGATGACGCGGCCCACCTGGGAGATGATGCCGACGCGCATGACGGCGTCGCCGGTGCGCGGGTCGCGGCCGTACAGGAGGACGGCGCGTCGGCCACGGATGTCGCGAACGCGGGCGCGGCCGTCGCGGCCCTCCGGTTCGTACTCAGGCACCCCGCCGGTGGGCTTCTTGACCGGCAGCTCGGCGGGCTTGTCGGAGGCCTTGCCCGTGGGCGCGGATCCGTCTGGGCGCTTTTCCACGGTCAGGTAGTTGCGGTGGACGCGCTGGATGGTGCCGTCGGGGAACTTGACCTCGAGGCGGCCGCCACCGACGTTCTTGACGACCTTGCCGACGCCGCCACCCCACACGCGCACCTGGGCGCCTGTTTCGATGAAGCGTCCCTTGCGGTCACGCGGGTGCTTGTCGGCGTCGAACTTCGCCCGCCCGAGCGCCTTGGTTTCCCAAGAGATCCAGCTGGTGTCGGTCGTCAACCTGGCCCCCCGCGTCCTGCCCCCGGCAATGTCGCGGTGCAGAGTGCCGAAGCGGCGCGCTAACGTCGCGTCGGCCGAGCGCTGCGGCCTGGGCGAGTCATGCTGCGCTGATCAGCCAGGTAAGGCGGCACCGGCAGCCTTGCGTTTCGTCGTCGGGGGCGCGAGTGTCGCCTGGCCAGCGCAGCGCAGCACCGTTGATGGTGAACACGTCGCCGAGGTCGCGGGTCTGCCCGTCGGCGGCGAAGGAGTGCCAGGGCCGCGCTGGCGTGTCGTTGCCCGCGTGCCAGATGGCGGAGACGCGGCCGCCTAGCCCGGCCACATGGCGGGCCGCCTCTGCTTGCGCGGCTGCGACGACGGCGGTGGCCGCACGAGCCGCGCTGCTGGCCGCCCACTCTTGCACGGAGGGAAGTTGAGCGCGGACGGCGGCCACGATGGTGTCCATGCTGTGGCCAGCGGCGTCGTTCGCTGCGACGATCCCGGCGAGGCGGGCGGCTTGAGCGGCTGTGGCCGAGGCGAGCCAGGTGATCACCTCCTCTCCGGCGTCGGCCACGTCCGGGCTCGTGGTGTCGATTTCGGCCGCTGCGGCGCGGGCACCCTGCTGGAGCGCCTCGGTGACGACGTCGCGGGTGTGTTCCTTCCACTGGTCTACGGCGGCGACGCGGCGGGCCTCGAGTAGCGCGTCTCCGACGCGGGTGTCGACGTCGAATTCGGCCTGCCAGTGGCGGGTGCCTTTGCGGGTTTTCGGGCTGGATGTGCGGGCTGCGGTGCGTTCGATGAGCCGGCGCGTGAGCGCGTCGAGGACGTGGCCGAGATCAGCTTCGACGCGGTCGCGGATGTCGCCGAGTGCGGCGGCAATGAGGGGTTTCTGGTCGGGGTTACCGAGCGCGGGCAACATCTTGGCTTCGGCGGCGCCGTCGGACAGGTGCTCCTGCAGGAGGTTGAACGCTTCGGCGGTGGCGTCGTCGTCCAGGTCGAAGTCTTGGACGGTGTCGTCCTGGCCGCTGTCGGCGTTGTCGCCGGGCGGGATGTCGCCGGGTTCGGCGGGCTGGTCGGTGGCCGGTTCAGGGGCGGCCAGGCCGAGCGCGACGGCGTCCTCTTCGCGCGTGGGGATGGGGGTGCGGCCCTGGGAAACGTACAGGGCGCGGGTGTGCGGCAGGTCGAATGGGTCGTAGTCGGCGATCTGCCTGTATTCATCGAGGCTGATGGCGCCCTTTTCGAGCTCTTCGCGTGCTTCTGCGCGGCGGGCCGCTGCGGTGCGGCGCAGAACTTCGACGTTGCTGGTGTCGAACTCGCCAACGACGTCGTCGTCGCTGTCGTCGTCGAATCCCGCTGCGATGAGCCGCAGGTGAGGCGGCATCGTCACGGTCCAGAAATTGAACAATTCTTGCTCAGCGTTATCAAACGTGCGGCCGGAGCTATTTCCGAGAACGGATTCACCGACACCGAAAGCGGCGAGGGTTTCCTCTTTCGCTTTCGCCGACATGTCGCCGTACGCCATGTCGCGAGGCCGGCTGGCCAGGTCAACGTAGGACAGTTTGCCGCTGATGACGGTGACCTTGCCCGCTTCGGTGGGGCCGCGACCGAAACGGGATTCGAGCAGGCGGGCGTCGGCTTCGTTCGTGCGGCCTTCCACCGCGACGATTCCGCCGGGCCTTCCGTCATTCCGCAGGAATGACACCTGGTAAAGGCGGGCGAGGAAATCCAAATCGACGGACAGCCCAGCTGCTTCAAGGGGTGTCATGCCCCTATAGGGGTCGGTCGGGTGAGGCTTTCTGAACCAGCGCACGCGTTCGGGATCGATGTAGACGCGGGTGCCGTCGGCGGTGATCGTCTCGAAGTGGCTCAGCAGGTTGCCGCCGAGACCGGGGACGGGGCGGGTCCGGCCGGGCGGCAGCAGGTCCAGGCGAACAGGCGTGCCAGCGTTACTGAATGTAACTTCAACAAAGGCGCCCGGCGGGCTGAGGAGGATCTGGGTGGAAAGCCGATACCGGAAGGTGCGGCCCGTTTCCAGTGGATTCGCTTTGCCGTCGTTGAGGAGGTTCACCAGCGGGTGGTCGTCGATGACCTCATCGCCCTGGCGGAGCCGGAAGTCGAGCGCCGCCTGGTGGTCGGCAATGGTGTCGATGGCCTTGTACACCCAGATGCCGCGCTCGAACCCTTCGGAGACGGCGCGATCGACCGGCCATGCCCGTCGTGCGGAATGGGAGGCGTTGGCCAGCCATTGTTCGGCGGTGAGGGTGCGGCCGCCCAGGTAGTGCTTGGTTTCGAGGTCGCGTGTGGCCTGGCGAGGCCGCAGCAGCGCCGGTAGAAATCGACGACTCACGTTCCACCCCCGGGTTAGCGGCTGGTTGCGGTGAGCCAGCCGGCCGCGACCAGCCACAGGCCAGCGACGACGAGAGCGGCGGCGGGATGCCACAGCGCGGCGGTGCCGATGGTGGTCAGGAGGGCGCCGACGATGAGAAGGGCGAGGCCGATGACGTCGCGGCGGGCGCGTCCGCGTTCGGGCAGCGGTTCGCGGTCGTCGTAGTCGCCGCCGGTCATGTACGCCATGTGGTTCGCTGGCTCCCCCGTGCCGGTGCCTGCCCTGGGCTGGGCTGGCTCGGGGGCGGAGTGTGCCGTCTTTCGCCGCTTACGTCGCTGGGCGGCCTCGTGGGTCGCCCAGCGACAGCGTCGGCCCTCCGCGGGAGCGTTCCCAACGGGAGGACAAAGGTGTGCGCACCGATGGGGAGGGCGCGCAGGCCTGCGGGGTTAAGACAGGCCGGACAGGCGGGATGCCTGGATGAGGGCGGCGTTCTCCCGGCGGGCCAGTTCGCGTTGCTGACGAGCGGCTACCTCGTCGGCACGCTGGCCGGGCGCGGGCACGAGCCGGGCGGCCCGGTTGTCCATGCCGCCGCGAAGGTGCTTGCCGTTCTGCTCATTGGCGAGGCACGGGGAGAAGGCGACGTCCTCGTAGCTTTTGCGGCATCGGACACACAGTGCGTCAAGAACTTCGAGAACGATGCCGCCGTCGTTGAATCCGTCGAGGTCACGCAGGTCGTCCGGAAGCGTGATGAACGGGTTGGCGACGAACTTCCGCATGGTCGCCGGCGGGATGTTTTCTATGGTCAGTGCGATTCCCCAGGTGTGTCGGCCGGGGCGTGTCGTCATGTTCTATCTCTCCTAGTGGTGCAGCACATGACTGACCGCCGTGGAGAGGGTAGGGGTTCGCCCGGGGTGGGATGCACGCGGCCGAGAGATGAAGGCTACGTGCCCGCGCGGGTGGATACGGCGGCGCTGCATGTGGTCGGACATTGGTAAGAAACTTTCAGGAAGGTCCCACGGTAACGATCACTCTGCGTCAGATAAAGGGGGCGGCCGGAACGGCCGTTACACGCTGCGTGAAACTTTCAGCGGCAACTTTTTCGCACAGCATGTAAACCTTTGGCACCGGGTGCGCGTGGTGGCCTGTTTCAGACAAGAATGCGCCAGGGGTCGTCCTCTTCCACGACGAGCGGCTCGTACACGGATAGCAGCGCGGCTTCGGCGCGGTCGGGGCTGTGGACGCCGCGCTTCTTCATGACGGCTTTCGGTTCGATGACGGAGTATCCGCCGGCGGCGGACGTGGTGAGCTTCGGCGCGGACAACTGCGCGGCCGCCATGTCATCGATGCGGAGCCGTACCTGAGTGGCGCCGTGCTCGTCGGGGCGGACAAGAGCGCGGCCGGATAGCCACATTTCGGCGCGTTTGTTGATGGGCCGCATGGTCGCTTCGTCGGGTTCGCGGCCGGTTGCCTCCGAGACGACGACGGCGACGACATCGGCGTGGTGCAGGCCTTCCATGCGCCATGAGCGCAGGACGCTCGCGACGCCCCAGCCGACACCGATGCCGTCCACTTTGACGCGTACGGGGTCGGGTGTGCCGAGCTTTTTGCAGAGCTGTTCAGCTCGGCGGATCTGCTGCAGGACGGCGTGCGCCACCTGCACCTGGTCGGCGTTCTCGGGGCCGCTGCTGGTGTGTTCGATGGTGACGAGATCGCCGACGGTGCGCGCGATGACAAGTTCGTCGCCTCCGTCTGCGGCAACATCGACTCCGAGACGCACCCAGGCGCCCCCGGCCACCTTCCACGTGTCGCGTTCTTCGGCGAGGCCGAGGTCGCACAGGCGGGTGCCGGTTGCCGGCTCCTCCTGGTCGAGCGCGGCCTGGACCCAGTCAGCGGGAATGACGGCGTTGGCGACACCGAGGGGGAATTGCGCGTGGATTTTGGCTCTGACGTAATTGGATCGCGCACCGTGAACGCGGATTGTGCGGCGAATCCATGCCTCGTCAACCATGTGAACGGCTGGGGAATGATCGGCGCCCGGGCAGGACTGGCACAGGCCGAACTTTTCCCCAGTGAGATTCGGGGTGTCGTACGCGGAAATGGGCACGGTGTGCACGTCGGGGTCGTTGCACAGCCGTTCGAACCACGTATTCTGCTCGTCCGTCGGTGGATTCCCGATCGCGATCATGCGGCTGTTCTGGCCGACCATCAGGCCGGCGAGATTCTGGCCGATCGTGTGAGCGATGCCGCCGGCCTCTTCGACGACGAGCAGTAGATGGTTGGCGTGAATCCCTTGAACCGCGGCCTCGTTGTACGGGGCGGCGGCGAGACCGTAGGCGACGACGGTGTCCATGCCGGACGCGTCCGGCAGCTTGTATTGCGCCATGTCGATCGTGCCGGGCAGCCCGGCGCGCGAGTGTGCGGCGCGGACCTCTCGCCACAGCTGGCGGACGACTTGCCGCCACAGCGGGGCGAGGCTGACGGTGATGCCGGTGCCTACCGGGTGGATGAGGCTGTGCCAGAGAACGAGCTGGCCGGCGGAGTGCGTCTTGCTGGAGCCGAAACAGCTCGGTACGGCCACTTGTTTGTGGTCGGCGAGGGCTTCCATGAAGCGGCGCGGGATGCTCCACAGTGACGTGCCGAGGACCTGGTCGCAGAAGCCGGTTGGGTCGTCGCGCCACAGGGCGTACGCGGACCCGGCGACGCGGTACGCGGCCGCGTATACCTGGCGGGCCTCGTCTGGGGTGAGCTCTTCCAGGATGGTGCGCCGGTCGGCGGGCGTCAGGCTCATGAGGTCGTCGAACATGCGCTGCGCCAGGAGGGAGCGCGGGTCGCCGCGGCCCGCGCGGGCGGGCGGGGTGCTCAGCAAGGGCAGCCGTACCGCAGGTGCAGGTCGATGGCGCGTTCAATCTGTGCGGTGTCGTCGGTGCTGAAGTAGATCGGCAGCTGGCAGGCCGGGCAGACGGTGTGGGCG
>NZ_VCKY01000252.1 GCF_005889735.1 Nonomuraea turkmeniaca | reverse complement strand
GCCCCCTGCCCACCCCGCTCCTGGCCTTCGCGGTCCGCCACCTGGACGCGGACGCCGGGGTGACCGTCACCGCCAGCCACAACCCGCCCCGCGACAACGGCTACAAGGTCTATTGGGATGACGGCTCCCAGATCGTGCCGCCCGTCGACAGGGACATCTCGGCCGCCATCGACGCCGTCGGCCGCGTGGACGAGCTGCCGCTGCAGGGCCCCGGCACGCTGACCGAGCTGGGCGAGGGCATCATCGACGACTACATCGAGGCCGTCACGTCGCTGCCCCTGGGCGACGCCCGCGACCTCAGGATCGCCTACACGCCCCTGCACGGGGTGGGCGCGGCCACACTGACCGGCGCCTTCCTGGCGGCCGGGTTCGAAAGCCCCATGGCGGTCGAGGAACAACGCGCCCCCGACCCGGACTTCCCCACGGTCTCCTTCCCCAATCCGGAGGAGCCGGGCGCGATGGATCTGGTCAGCGCCCTGGCCGCCAAGACCGGCGCCGACCTCGTCCTCGCCAACGACCCGGACGCCGACCGCTGCGCTGTGGGCGTACCGCTGCCCGACGGCACCTGTCGCATGCTGACCGGCGACGAGGTCGGCTGCCTGCTGGCCGAGCACGTGATCACCCACACCACCGGCGACCGCATGGTGGCCACCACGATCGTCTCCTCCACCCTGTTGAGCAAGATCGCCCAAGCGCACGGCGTCCGCTACGGCGAGACGCTGACCGGCTTCAAGTGGATCATCAAAGCCGGCCCCGGCCTGGTCTTCGGCTACGAGGAGGCGATCGGCTACAGCGTCGGCTCGGACGCCGGCCTCCCGGTCAGGGACAAGGACGGCATCGGCGCCGCCCTGACGGTGGCCGCCATCGCGGCGGACGCGAAACGCGCCGGCCGTACCTTGCTGGACGTCCTGGACGACCAGGCCCGCCGCTACGGCCTGCACGCCACGTCCCAACTGTCCTTCCGAGTAGCGGACCTGTCCCTGATCACGGACGTCATGTCCCGCCTGCGCGCGAACCCTCCCGCGGTCCTCGGCGGGCGTACGATGGAGCAGATCGACGACCTGAACAAGGGCGAGGGCGGCCTGCCACCTACGGACGGCCTGCGCTACAGGCTGTCGGGGAACGCCCGCGTGGTGGTCCGCCCATCAGGCACGGAGCCCAAGCTGAAGTGTTATCTGGAAGTGGTGGTGCCGGTAACGGACGAGGTGGCGGACGCCCGCACCCGCGCCGCGGAGGACCTCAACGCCCTGAAAGCTGACCTCTCCACATCTCTGGCTCTCTAGGCAGTCCCGGGGCCAACTGCATGGTCCTCCACAGATGGGGCGCTATGCGCCATGGAATTCCGGGCAGCGCTCTCTGGGGGCAGGCCCCCAGAGCCTCGGCGAGGGGACTCCCGTCCCCTCGGGCTCCCCGAGACCGGGCCGCTCGGTGTCGCGGAGGCGACACGATCCCCGCTGAGGGGGCTACCTCGACGTCGGCTTGCCACGACCGAGGAATGGGTCCAAACTTGGTAGGTCCAAAAATGGTAGGTCCAAAAATGGACCTCTTCTCGACCTTGGGGCACCAGTGGACGGATTCATAGGCCGTGATCGCGAGTTGGCCGCACTCGGCCGCTATTTCGCGCGCGTGGGCATGGGAGACCGGCCAGGGCGTGCCATCCTCATGCGAGGCCGTCGCAGGGTCGGCAAGACACGTCTCGCAGAGGAGTTCATTCGCCGGAGCAATGTGCCGAGCCTCTTCTTCACCGCCGCCCATGAGCCGCTCACCGACCAACTGGAACACTTCATCGCTGACGCCATGGCCTCCGACCTGCCCGATGCTTCCCTCTTTGAAGACACTGACCCCACATCGTGGAACAGCGCGCTTCAGCTACTGGCCCTGGCCGTCCCTCAAGACTCTCCAAGCATCGTCGTCCTTGACGAACTTCCCCTGATGATCGCCCAGGATCCCCATCTGGAGGGAAGGCTCCAGCGTCTCTTCGACCGCGAATTCTCCCGCCGTCCGATGCTGCTCATACTGATCGGTTCCGACCTGTCTGTCATGGAAGCGATCAACCAGTACGATCGGCCGTTCTACATGCGAGCGTCGGAGATGGTCGTCCATCCACTCACTCCCGCCGACGTGCAGAGCAGACTGCAGTTGCCGCCCGCCGATGCGTTCGACGCCTACCTCGTCACAGGCGGTTTCCCCATGATCCTTGATGAGTGGCCAGACGGCGCCACGGTATGGGACTTCCTGAATGCCGCCCTATCCGATCCCACCTCTGCCCTGATGGTCAGTGGCGAGAGGGCTATGGCGGCAGAGTTCCCGCCGGAAGCCCATCCCAGGACGCTCTTGAAAGCCATCGGCAACGGGCAACGTACCTTTTCGTCCGTCTCCCGGGCATCCGGCGGAATGCCAGCGACGTCGATCAAGCGCGCCATGCAGATCCTCATGGACAAGCGCATGATCACCTCGGATGTGCCGCTGTCCACCCACCCCTCGAAGGAGCGCCGCTACCACGTCGCGGACACCCACCTACGCTTCTGGCTGTCCTTTCTCGAAAATGGCATGCCACAGATCGAGCGCGGCCGTGGTGATCTTGTGCTGCAACAGATCAGACGTTCGTGGACGGCCTGGAGAGGCGCAGCCATAGAGCCGCTGATCCGTGAGTCACTTCGCCGCCTGGATGCACTGCCCGAAGGTACCGCGGCGATCGGCGGCTTCTGGACGAGGACCAACGATCCCGAAATCCACCTCGTCGGCGCTGATCGTGAGCCGATCGCCAAGCAGATCACCATGCTGGGTTCTGTGAAGTGGCTCGAGAACCGGCCATTCGACCGTCACGATCTTAACGAGCTCACAGTTCACCGTTCGAAGATGCCGGGAGCCAACGACTCCACACCGCTCTACGCGGTTTCGCGTAGCGGATGCGATGTGGAGGGCGTCAGACACCTCACCCCTGAGGAACTGCTGGCTGCGTGGCAATAGCACTTGTCTCATTCATGAGACCTACCGCGGCGGCCGGCAAGCGACGGGAGGGACGCGGCAGTCCCGCGCAGGCGACGGCCACGAGCATGGCTGGCACGGCCCACAGCAGGGGTGGGGCCGCGCCGATCAGGGCCGAGAAGCTGGCGGGTGCCATACGGCTCCGGCCAGGGCCATCGAATGCGTACGGCGGGCGCGGCGCTGAGTCAGCCGGACGCCACCAGGCCCATGAAGGGTCTGTCGGACAGCACCTGCCGGTAGCCGCCGGGTTTTTCGCCGGACGGCGCAGGTCCTAGGTCTGGGGCCGCGCCGGGATCCCGGCGCGGCCCTTGGATCAGTCGGCGAGGCGGAACTGCACGTCGGTGTGCCACTTGTTCATGTCGGGCTCTTCGACGGGATTGGTGTTGTAGAGCTCCAGGCGGCACCCCCAATGCTCCGTCCCGTCGTCGTCGGACGTCATGTCCCAGGTCAGCCCCTGTTCCGCGGCCCACTTCCTGAACGCGTCGATGACGTCGATGAGCTGGTCCGGGTGGCCGTGGTGAGCGACGGTGGCGTAGCGGCCGGCGGGGAGGGTGGCGGCGAAGATGTCGCCCTCACCCTCGATCGGCGTGGCCACCGGCACCCCCGCCTCCACCACCAGCCGGTCGGCGGCCATGTTGATGGCGTCGTACCTGAGGAACGGCGCCCCGGCCGGGTACGCGCCGCGTTCGATCAACCAGCCGATGATCTCGCCGATCCGGTCTGCGACGAGACCGAACGTGGTCATGGTGATGGTTTTGCGCACCCCGACGTACGGGCGCTCGGGAAGTTCGATGATCTCTGGCATGTTTCTCTGTTTCCTCCTTCACCTTCCAGTACGGAGCGCGGGCTCGAAACTCATCGGCAGGCCGAAGAACGGGAACAGGCCAGGATCCAGATACGTGGTCTGGCCGGTGATCAGACCGTCGGCGACGTCGAGGATGACCAGGGCGAAGGGCTCGCCGTTCAGGTATTGGCCGAAAGCCGGGCAGCCGTTGGCCCGGGTCGGGAGGAGGCGGGAGCCGGCGCACGGGGCGTCGGCTTCGGCGGCGAGCAGGACGGCGCGGATGTGCTCGCGCCCGCGCAACCACCAGGTGAACGGCGGCATGGAGGAGGTCGCGTCCTCGTGGAGCAGCGACACCAGCGTCTCCACGTCGTAACGCTCGAACGCCGTCACGTAGCGGGACAGCAACCCTTCGTCCACGTCCTCGGAGGCCGCCTCGGTCGGCGGGAGCTTGGCCCGGGCACGCTGCAGGGCGCTGTTGACGGATGTGACCGTGGTGTCCAGCAGCTCGGCCGTCTCGGCGGCGGACCATTTCAGCACGTCGCGGAGGATGAGCACGGCACGCTGCCGGGACGGCAGGTGCTGCAGGGCGGCCACGAACGCCAGCCTGATCGTCTCCTTCGCCACGGACAGATCCGCCGGGTCGAGGGCGCACCCGTCGGGAATGGGCTGGATCCACCGGTCCGGCGGGAGCGGGGCGCCCAGGTCGGCGCCGGGGGTCGCGTTCGGGGCCAGGTCCATGGCGCGGGCGCGGCGTTGCGGGCCCCGGTGCATGTCAAGGCAGATGTTCGTGGCCAGGTGGAACAACCAGGGGCGCAGCGGGCCCCTGGCCGGGTCGTACGTGCGCCACGCCCGCACGAACGTCTCCTGCACCGCGTCCTCGGCCTCGAAACCGGAGCCGAGCATGCGGTAGCAGTAGCCGGTCAGCTCGACCCGGTGCCGCTCGAAATCGGCCGCGTCCACTATGTCGCGGTCACCTCGATCTGCAGCTCCGTCACCCATTCGCTCTCGTCCTCCGGGCAGTGCAGGGAGATCTCTCTGGCCAGGCCGAGCGAGCGGTAGCCGTTCTCCTCGATCCAGTGAGCCAGCGTCTGGAACGTCGGCCCCACCGCCTCCATCGACCCCTGGTGGATGATGGTGGCCGCCAGCTCGATGGCAGGCAGCTCGACCACGTCGAAATCATAGGCGCCAGGCGGCGCGGAGACCGGCAGGCAGGTGTGCACCATGACCGAGCCGTCCTCCTCCTGCACGTAATAGGCCAGCCCAGGGCCCACGACGGACACGCCGGCCGCCTCCACCCGCCGGCAGGTCTCCACGAACAGCGGCTGGATCACCGGCCCGATGTCCTCGCCCTCATAACTGGCCGCTCGGGCGCTGAGCTCGGCCACCCGCACGGGGGGCACCCTCTTCAACAGGACCTCGGCGGTACGCATGTGTCCCTCCGTCTCGATCGTGTGGAGCCTCGCCTCGACGCTGCGCAACCTGGCCAGGTCGGCGCTGATCTGGGCCTCGAGCTGGGCACGGCGCATCCGTACCATGCCGTGCAGCTCTTCCGTGCTCACCTTCTCGTCGAGGATCGCCCTGACCTGCTCCAGCGTGAAGCCGAGGTCCTTGATCGCGACGATGCGGTTGAGCCTGGACAACTGCGCGGCCTGGTACGACCGGTAGCCCGTGACCGTGTCCACGTGGGCGGGGCGCAGCAGGCCGATGGCGTCGTAGTGGCGCAGCATGCGTACCGACACGAGCCCCAGCCTGGCGAAGTCTCCGATGCTGAACATGGCCTCTCCAGATGTAGGGGCTGACACGGTGTCAGGGTCAACCTATGGCGATTCACGGAGAAGTATGGCTAAAGTGGTGCTACCGAACGTTCGGTAGGAGGATCATGGACCTCAAGGACCGGGACGCGGATGCGAGCCGGCGGATCAGGATGGCGGCGGTGTTGCTGTTCGCCCGGCAGGGCTACGCGGCCACGGGCATTCGCGATCTGGCCCGAGAGGTCAACATGACCAATGCCGGCATTTATCACCACGTGTCGAGCAAGGAAGCCCTGCTGGCCGACCTCATGCGGGTCGCCCAGCGAGGACTGATCGACGCCACCGAGCGCATGCTGCGCGACGTCCAGAGCCCCACCGACCGCCTCGCCCTGCTGATCAGCTCGCTCACCGCGAGCCACGCGACCGCCCCCATGACGACCCAGGTCATGGATACCGAGCTCCGCTCCCTGACCCCCGGCTCCGCCGCCCTCGACGAGATCATCGCCCTCCGCGACGCCTACGAGGACCACTGGAAGCACGCCATCGCCGACGGCGTCTCAACAGGCGCCTTCCGCATCGCCGACCAGAAACTGACCCGCCTCGCGCTCATGTCCATGTGCACGGGCACCAGCGAGTGGTACCGCCCCGACGGGGACTCCACGCTGGAGCAGGTGTGCGCGGAGTTCGTGGCGATCGGCCTGGCCGCCGTACGCGCTCCCGTCCAGGTCGTCGCGGCCCTCGACCTCTCCCTGCTGCCCGACTTCCCCTGGGAGCCGCCGCATGCCAGAAACGATCCCCGACCTGTTGAGGCACGCCGCTAGACAGTACGGCCGCCGCGAGTTCCTCCGCTTCCCCGACACCTCGCTGACCTTCGAAGACGCCGACGCCCAGTCGGATCGGCTGGCCGGCGCCCTGATCGACAAGGGCGTACGATCTGGCGACCGGGTGGCGGTCATGATGGACAACGTGCCGGGCTGGCCGCTGAGCTGGCTGGCCATCCTCAAGGCCGGCGCGATCACTGTGCCGGTCAACGTCCGCTACCGGTCCGCCGACCTGGAGCACGTCCTGCGCGACTCGGGCGCCGTCGCGACGCTGACCACCGCCGAGCACGTCCCGCACATCCCGGGCACGGTCTACGCCCTCGACTCCCTGTCCGGGTCAGCACCGGCCCGGCCCGTTCCCGTCAATCCCCACAACCCTCACGACGTAGCGAATTTCCAGTACACGTCGGGCACGACCGGCTTCCCCAAGGCCTGCATGCTCACCCACGACTACTGGCTCAGGACCGCCCAGATCGCGGCCGACCAGGCACGGCTCCGCGACGACGACGTCATGTTGATCGCCCAGGCGTACTCGTACATGGACCCCCAGTGGGCCACTCTCCTCTGCCTCCTCGGCGGCATCCCCCTCGTGGTGCTCCCCCGCTTCTCCGCCTCCGGCTTCTGGCCGGCGGCCAGGGAGCACGGCGCGACGCTCACGTACGTGCTCGGCACGATGCCCCTGCTCCTGCACAAACAACCGCCTGACCCACTCGACCGCGAGAACCGGATGCGGCTCGTGCTCTGCTCGGGCATCCGCCCCGACCTGCACCGGGAGTTCGAGGAGCGCTGGGGCGCGCCGTGGCGCGAGTTGTACGGCTCCACCGAGAGCGGCCCCGACCTGGTGGTGCCCATCGACGCCGAGGAGACGGTGGGCACCGGCGCGATGGGCATGCCGCCGCCCGGCAAGGAGGTCGTGCTCGACGAGGAGACCGGCGAGATCCTCGTCAGGGGTGTGCCCATGATGACCGGCTACTGGAACCACCCGGAGGCGACCGCCACGGCGTTCCGCGACGGCTGGTACCACACCGGCGACCTCGGCTTCCGCGACGAACACGGCTATATCCACCACGCCGGGCGGATCAAGGACATGGTCCGCAGGGGCGGGGAGAACATCTCGTGCGCCGAGGTCGAGAGCGTGCTCACCCAGCATCCGGCGGTGCTGCAGGCGGCTCTGGTGCCCATCCCGGACGATCTGTGGGGCGAGTTGCCGAAGGCGTTCATCCAGCTCCGTCCCGGCCATTCCCCCGGCGCGGAGACGGCCATGAGCGTGATCGAGCACGCCAGGCAGCGCCTTGCCCGCTTCAAGATCCCGGCGTACGTGGAGTTCGTCGAAGGGTTCTCGCTGACCCCGTCGGCCCGCATCGAAAAACGCCACCTGGCAAGACCCGACCAACGCTCCGCCCCCGCCGTGTTCATTGGCCTCACTCCGTGAGGCCGGCTCGCTCGCCAGGCGACGGCACTCCCTCACCACGTCGAACAGGAGAGAAAATGATCGAGGTAACGGAACGCGACGAGGTGGCTCTGATCACGCTGGCCCGCCCGGAGAAGCTCAACGCCCTCACGGCGGCGATGCGCAGGGAGCTGGCGGCGGCGGTGCGCGGCCACGGGGACGGCAAGAGCGTCAAGGGCATCGTGGTCACCGGCACAGGCCGGGCGTTCTCCGCCGGCGAGGACCTGCGCGAGGCAGCGGGCAAATCCCTCCTGAAGGAGGTGGAGCTCTTCCACGACATGACCAGGGCGGTGCTGGAGACCCGCGTCCCGGTGGTGGCCGCGATCAACGGCATCGCCGTGGGCGGGGCCGCAGAGTGGACGCTGTGCTTCGACTCCCGCATCGGCGCCCCGGCGAGCGAGTACTTCTTCCCCGAGAACCACATCGGCCTGTCGATCTCGAACGCTTCCAGCTACCTGCTGCCCCGCTTGGTCGGCGCCCGGGCGATCCGGCTGGTGCTCGACTCGGCCCGCCTGAGTGCCGAGCAGTCCCTGGCCGCGGGCCTGCTGGACGAGATCACCGAGCAGGAAACGCTGGTGGAGACGGCCATCGCCCGCGTGCGTCACTGGTCACGGCCGGGCACCGCCACAGACGTGCACCTCTCACTGCTGCGCCCGCCGCTGACCGAGGTGGAGCGGGCCTTCTCCATCGAGACGGAGGCCGCCAAGCACGTGGAGGAAATCGGAATCGCCCAGGCGGGTATGCGGCGCTTCGTCGACGCCCGAGGCTGACACCCCAGCGCTAGGGAACCACGCTCGCCACGATGACGAGCACGACCGCGGCCACCATCACCGCGATCGTGTCGTAGGCCCAGACGACCCGGACCGGCGCCGCCTCCTCATGGCGGTGCCGGGCCGACTCGGCGCGTTCGCGGATCTGCTCCCCCACCCAGTCGGCATGCGTCTTACCCGCGAGCGCCTCCGCCGCCGCCTGCTCACCCTTGCTCAACGTCGGCTCGGTGCGGAACCTCCCCCGCCGCTGCTGGGGCATGCCGCGCCGCTGCGCCTTGGCCCGCTCCCGCGCGCTGGCCATCGGCGTCCACAGCCGCAGCGCCTGGTCCTCGCCGTGGTGCACGCTGATGGCGTGCGACACGCTGACGTCGTCGATGGCCGCCCACGGCACGTACGTCGTCCGCAGCGGGTTGCGCCCCACCAACCCGTCCTCCGTGAACACGGTCGCGGGCCGCAGCGCGACGACGTAGACCAGCGCCGTCAGCACGCCGAGCACGGCCAGCGCCACCAGCGACGGCTTGCCGTTGTACTTGCTGATCAGGTCCCAGACGTTGAACGCGACGAACGCCAGCCACACCCACGCCAGCACGAACGCGGACCTGGACCGGTAGGTCTGCTTCACGGCTGCCACTTCAGCTGCGCGAATCCGGGCTTGATCCGGCCGTTGATCAGCGCCAGCCGCTCGTCGAACGGGATGAACGCCGACTTCATCGCGTTGACCGTGAACCACTGCAGATCGTCCCAGCCGTACCCGAACGCCTCCACCAGCTTGGCGAACTCCATCGACAGGCTCGTCCGGCTCATCAGCCGGTTGTCGGTGTTGACCGTGACCCGGAAGTACAGCCGCCGCAGCAACCCGATGGGGTGCTCGGCGATCGACGCGGCGGCGCCGGTCTGCAGGTTGGACGTGGGGCACATCTCCAGAGGGATGCGCTTGTCGCGAACGTACGCCGCCAGCCGGCCCAGCTTGGCCGTGCCGTCACCGGCCACCGTGATGTCGTCGATGATCCGCACACCGTGCCCGAGCCGGTCGGCGCCGCACCACTGGATGGCCTGCCAGATCGACGGCAGCCCGAAAGCCTCGCCCGCGTGGATGGTGAAGTGCGCGTTCTCCCGCTGCAGGTATTCGAACGCGTCGAGATGCCTGGTGGGCGGGTATCCGGCCTCCGCCCCCGCGATGTCGAACCCCACCACGCCCACGTCGCGGTAACGTACGGCCAGCTCGGCGATCTCCATCGAGCGTGCCTGGTGCCGCATGGCGGTGAGCAGCGTGCCGACGCGCACCCCGCGCCCTCGCGACCCCTGCTTGAAGCCCTCGAGCACCGCCTCGACCACCTCGTCCAGGCTCAGCCCCGTGGTGGTGTGCTGCTCGGGCGCGAAGCGCACCTCGGCGTAGGCCACGCCGTCCGCGGCCAGGTCCTCGGCGCATTCGGCGGCCACGCGGACGAGCGACTCGCGCGTCTGCATGACGCCGACGGTGTGGTCGAACGTCTCCAGATAACGTTCGAGCGACCCCGAGTCCGACGCCTCCTCGAACCACACGCGCAGGTTGTCGGGATCGTTGGTGGGCAGCCGATCGTAACCCGTCTCCCGGGCGAGCTCGACGATCGTCTCGGCGCGCAGCCCGCCGTCGAGGTGATCGTGCAGCAACACCTTGGGAGCCCGGCGAATCTCGTCAAACGTGGGGCTCATCCGCCCATGATATGACCAGCGCTCTCAGTGGCGACCCGCACTCTCCGGCGAGAAGGCGGGCAGGCACACGGCCACGTATTCCGCCCCCTCGGGACCCACGCTGTAGCGGACCTTCTCGCCCGGCGACGTCACCACAGACTGCCCGGCCGCGACCTCCATACGGCCGCCGTCGTGCTCGACGATCACCATGCCGCGCAGGACCACGGTGTATTCGGTGAACGCCGGCGTCTGCGCGGGCTCCTCCCAGCCCGGCGGTGCGGTCATGTGGGCGATGGAGATCTCCTCGTCGCCGCTGTTGACACGGCCGACGTGCTCGTCGATCAGCTTGCCACCGGGTACGGGGATGCGGGTCGCGCCCTCGATCTTTCTCACCACGGGGTCAGGTTAGTCTCTTCCGCTGTATCCGGGTATGCGGGATGTCCCCGCAGGTCAGTGTGCCACGTCGAGGATCAGCCGGTTGGGCGAGGACGCCTCGCTGAGCTGGAACGCCGCCTGCCTGGCCAGCACCAGGCCGACGCCGACGCGGCCCTCGAAGTCGCCGGTCCGCACGACGTCGGTGAGGTTGCGCAGGTCGGCCTGGTAGACCGGGCCGCCCTCCCAGGTGAGCTCGCCGTCCTCGTCGTGGGCGTTCGCGGGGGAGAGTGTGAGCTGCAGGTACGCGCCGCCGCGTACGTCGATGGGCTTGCCTGAGCCGGCCTGCACGAACTCGTCCACCCATTTCACGTTGTATCCCGGAATATCGCCTTTGAAATCAATAACCAGGCGGTCGTACGTTTCGTGGGTGGCATACCGCACGGCCGTCACTATGGCGGTCCCCACCCCCCGCCGCTCGACGTCGACTTCCGCCGTGTTGGTCGGAGTGCCCGGCGCGGGAACGGCTGCCGCCGATTCGGTCGCAGACGGGTTTTCCGGCAGGGCCGTCCGGGTGGCCGTGCCGCAGGCCGTGAGCAGGGTCAGGCAGGCGATAGGGGCGGCGAGACGGCTGCGCGCCGACCGGCCGGCGGACGGGGATGACGGTCGCATGCCCGGTAGATGCCCAGCGTACGAGCGTGCAAGCGGCGTTTCCGGCAGCCAACACGATCTTTCCCGGCCCTTTCGCGGAATGGGATCGACCCTCTACTCTGATCAGCCCACAAGGAGTCACATACGTGAGCAAATCCAACGACTTCCCGGTTTTTCTGGCTGATTATGGGCCGTCGTTCGCCCGGACCGCGTACCTGCTGACCGGCGACGCGGACCAGGCCCGTGACCTCGCCGTGAGCGCGCTGGTCACGGTCGGCCGCCGCTGGGCCTCGGCCCGCTGGAGCCAACCGGCGCACACCGTGCTGCGCGAGTTATACCGGCGCTTCTTATCCGACAAGACCTCGCCGGTGTCCGGGTCCTTCCCTCTGGCCTCACTCCCCCCGAACGTGCGGGCCGCCGTCGTCGCCCGCTACCACGACGGCCTTCCCCCAGAGCAGGCCGCCGCGATCACGGGCCTGTGGACGGCCATCCTCGACCAGGAAACCGACCAGGCCCTGGCCCACCTGAAAGCCACTCACCCCCACCTCTTCGCAGGGGCCGCCGCGCCGCAGCCGGCCGAGGCGCCTGGGCGCGCCGGCGAGCCACGGCAAGACCCCGAAGCCGCGTCGCCGGCCACCCCTGCACCAGCGCCCTGGGCCGCCCCCGAAGCCGCGTCGCCGGCCGCCCATGAAGCCACGCCCTGGACCGCGCCCGAAGCCGCGTCGCCGGCCACCCCAGGGGCTCCGCACGACAGGCCCGGGGCGGCGGTCGACGGCCACGGCGCCGTCGACCCGCCCGGCACCGGGCCGTGGGCGGTACCGGCGCGAGCGTGGGATGCGGGGGCGGCGGAGGATGACGAGCCGGCGGTGCGATCCGCACTCATCCGAATCGCCGGAGAAATGCCCCACATCCACCTCGCCGACGCCGTCCTTCGCGTCATCGGGATGCGGCGCAGGATCCGGGCGGCCACCTGGACGACGCTCGTCACCGGGTCGGTGGCCGCGTTCGCGGTCCTGACCATGGCAGCCGTGACCGCCGTCGCCCGCAACATCGAGCAGGTGATCGCCGAGCCCGGCGGCTACCCCTCCAGCTACCAGACCCCGGAGAAGACCCCCGACGCGATCCCCGCGCAACTGAGCGACCCGATCCACTACGCGTCCCAGGGCTACTGCGGGAACACCCCCAATGAGCCGGCCAACCCGCAACCCTGCGGCCAGTGGCGCCTGACGACCGTGTCGGGCGCCGAATGGCGGCTGCCCGGCGCCGGAGCCGGCTACGACGAGGACACCGGCGTCGTGCTCCCCCTGGCCATCAGCCCCAACGGCCGCCGCCTGGCCTACCGCGACAACCAGGGCTCGTACGTCGTCCAGGACCTCCCCACAGGCACCCTCAGGCGGATAGACGTGGACGACGAGCAGCTCGCCGCGACGATCACGTCCTCGCCCAACGGCCGCTACTTCGCCCTCGCCTTCGACGGCGAGGGCACCACTACCAGCGCGCTGCTCGACTTCGACACCGGCGTGACCCGCTACACCACGGGCAAGGAGGTCGAGGTCCTCGCCGTACGGGACGACGGAGCACAGGTGATCAGCGAGCGCGAGAACGTCGACAACGTCCCAGGGCACGCCGCCGTCACCACGATCGAGCTACGCGGCGCGCAGGTCTACGCGGGCGGCTACCGCATCGACCCCGACCTCGTCGCGTACGGCGGCGCCCTCTCCCCCGACGGCCAGACGCTGGCCCTGGTCTCCGAGGGCACGCACCTCGTCACCATGGACGTCCGCACGGGCCGTGTCTCCAGTGTCCGCGCGGAACTGGACGACTACGAGGTGATCGCGGTGGAGCGCTGGATCAGCGCGGACGAGGTCCTGGTACGGCAGTGGGACGATGACTACGCCTTCCTGACGAAGGTCAATGTACGTTCGGGCACCTCCACCGAGCTCGGGAGCGCGGTGTCCGAGTGGCTCGACTACGACTCGCCGATCGGCGCCCTGCAGGAATGAGCAAGGGGCCCGCCGAAAAGGCAGGCCCCTTGCTTACGTGATCAGACGGTCTCGTAGACCTTCGAGGCGTCGGGCTCCCCGGCCGCGACCCGTCGGCCGCGCAGCCCGATCGCCGAGATGGCCAGCCCGGCCAGCGCCAGCACCAGCGACACCACGATGGCCGCGCGCAGCGAGCCGATCGACAGCGTCTCACCGCCACCAGAGGTCAGCACGGCCGTGACCACGGCCAGCACGATGGCGCCGCCCACCTGGCCGGACGTGTTGAGCAGCCCGGAGGCGAGTCCCTGCTCGTCGTCGTGCACGCCGTTGGTGGCCTGGATGTTCAGCGCGGGGAACATCAACGCAAACGCCACCCCCAGCAGCAGCATCCCCGGGATCACCATGCCGGCCAGGCTCGGCGTGCTGTCGATGCCCAGGAAGATCGCGTAGCCGCCGGCCAGCGCGGCCGCGCCGACGACGATCAGCTTGCCCGTGCCGAACCTGTCGGCGTAGTCGCCCATCTTGGTCGAGGTGACCGCGACGAGCAGGCCGGCAGGCAGGAACGCCAGGGCCGTGCCCAGGGCCGACCAGCCCAGCAGGTTCTGGAAGTACTGCATGGCCACGAACTGGAAGGCCACGTACGAACCCATGAGGATGACCAGCCCGAGGTTGGCCCGCACGATGGGGCCGGAGCGCAGGATGCCGAGCCGCACCAACGGGTGCTTCATCCGCAGCTCGGCGAAGACGAACAACCCGAGCAGCGCCGCCACGGCCACCAGCGAGCCGATGGTCCGCAGGGAGGCCCAGCCGGCCTCGGGCGCCTGGACGACGGTGAAGACCAGGAGCAACATCGAGGCGGTGATCAGTACGGCGCCGAGCAGGTCGTGGCCGCCCTCGGCCCGGTCCTCGGCGCCACGCGGCAGCACCCGCAGCGCGGCGATCAGCGCGACGACCGCGACCGGCACCGGCATCAGCAGCGTCGCCCGCCAGTCGAGCTCGGTCAGCAGGCCGGAGAGCACGAGGCCGAGCGAGTAGCCGCTGGCACCGCAGGCGGTGAAGATGCTCAATGCCTTGTTGCGCTCCGGGCCCTCGGGAAAGGTCGTCGTGATGATCGACAATGCCGCGGGCGCGGTGAACGCGGCGGCCACACCCTTGACGAACCTGGCCGCGATCAGCAACGTGCCGTCGTCCACGATGCCACCGAGCAGCGACGCGACGGCGAAAACACCCAGCGCGACCAGGAACACCCTGCGCCGCCCGAGCAGGTCGGCGGTCCTGCCCCCGAGCAAAAGAAGACCGCCGTAGCCGAGCACGTAACCGCTGACCACCCACTGCAAGGACGACGTGCTCAAGCTCAATTCGTGCTGGATGGCCGGAAGGGCGACACCCACCATCGAGACGTCCAGGGCATCAAGGAAGATCACTGCGCAGAGCACGGCGAGCGCGGCCCAGCGAGAAGAAAGTGATGCGGAAGGTGAGGAAGAGGACATGAGTCAGAACAATACATGCGTCAGCATCTAATGCAAGCGCATTTAATGCTGTTGCATGAGTTTTAGCGGGATGGTAACCTCCGCGACATGGACGAGGAGTTCGTGGTCGAGACCTGGCATTACGTCCTGGCCAAGCACGCCAAGGCCATGTGCGCGCTCGAGCGTGAGCTGGGCGATCGGCACGGGCTGGGGCCGAGTGAGTTCGAGGTGCTGGACCGGATCGTCCATCACGACAAGAAGTTGCGGCTGCAGGAGCTCTGCGACGAGGTTCACCTGAGCCAGAGCGCGCTGTCCAGGGTGGTGGCGCGGCTGGAGAAGTCCGCGCTCGTGGCGCGCTGCGTGTGCGACTCGGACCGGCGCGGCGTCTTCGTGGCCATCACCGACGAGGGCCGCGCCCGGCACGCCGAAGCTCTCCCCACCCACCGCGCCGTCCTGTCG
>NZ_VCKY01000251.1 GCF_005889735.1 Nonomuraea turkmeniaca | reverse complement strand
CGCCCCGCCCACCTTGCTCAGCCCGTCCGCCCTGCCCAGCCTGCCCAGTTCGCCCAGTTCGCGCAGGGCGTCCACCAGGCACAGCACGGTTTCCGCGCCCCACACCCAGGCCCCCTTGGCACGGACCTGGACGAGCGCCGCGGTCGCGTGCCGGGCCGCGCCCGCCGCGTCATCCAACGTCAACAGCAGCCGCGACAGCGCCGTCTGGGCGGGGATGAGCGGCCACACGGCGCCAACCCGCTCCGCAACGGCGATCACCTGGCCCAGGCAGGTGGCGGCCTCCTCAGCGGGGCCGGTCGCGGCGAGCAGCATGCCGTGCAGCAGCCGCGAGTCCAAGGACGCGGCGGCGAACGTGGCCGTCGCGCCACTCAGCCGGCGCAGCCGGTCCGCCAGGCCGTCCCACCGCCCGGCGGCCCGGTCCACGGCGGCGCTGACGAGCTCGACGACCTCCGCCACCCGGACGTATCCGGCCTGGTCGGCGACGTGGCGCCCCTCGGTGAGGAGGGCCTCGGCACGCTGGAGCCGGCCGATGTGCAGCGCGGCCTGCGCCCAGTTGAGGCAGGCACGGGCGTGTTCCCGAGGCATGGCACGCAGGCGGCTGTCACGCAGCAGCTCGTCGATCAGCTGCCAGCTCGCGGGATCGCCCTGCTCCAGCAGGAGCGAGGCGCGCGCGATGCGCACCGCGATGGCGGCGTCGGGGTCGCCGCTGCGCCGGGCGGCCTCCTCGGCCTGGTCGCAGCGGGCGGCGTGCTCGGTGACGTGCCGGTCCACGACCGTCTCGGGCGCGGCGAGCACGGCCAGCGCCCGGCTCAGCAGCCGTGGCCGGTCGCCGAGATCGTGCACCGCCTCTTCGATCCGCAGGTAGCCCGCCCGGGCCTCGCCCTGCTGGCGCAGCAGGCGGCCGAGGGCGAAGCGCAGCTCCCCGCGCAATGGGGCGGGCAGCGGCTCGGTCGTCAGCAGGCGTTCGAGTATCGGCACGGCCTCGGCGTGCGCGAGCCCGTCCACCGCGGCCCGGCCCAGCTGGACGGCCAGCCGTACGCGGTGCTCGTGGGACAGCTCGCCGACCTCCAGCGCCTGGAGCAGGAACCGGGCGGCCGTGGCGTCGTCCCCGTGGGACAGCGCCGTGCCGCCCGCCGCCTCGGCGTAGTCCACGAACTCCGCGGTGCGGCCGGCGTGCCGGAAATGGTGGGCGAGCCTGGCCACCGGCCGCGGACCCGGCCCCGACTCCAGGGCCCGCGCGGTCTTGAGGTGCAGCCAGCGCCGGGCGGACACGGGTACGGACTCGTACACGATCTGCCGGGCCAGCGCGTGCCGGAACCGGCACTGCCCGTCCTCCTCGTGCAGCAACCCCACCGCCTGCCCCGCGGCGAGCGCCTTGGCGATCCGCGCGGCGTCGTGGCCGGTGACGTCGGCGAGGATGCGCTCGTCGGGCGTCGTGCCGAGGACGGCGGCGGCCCCCAGGATCTCCTGCGCGGCGTCGTCGAGCGTGAGGAGGCGCTGCAGCACCACGTCCCGCAGCACGGTGGGGACCGCCAGGTCGGCCAGCATGTCGGGGCGGCCGGGGATCTCGCCGGCCGGCAGCCGCTCCAGGAGCGTGCGGAGGACCTCTTCGACGACGAACGGGATGCCGCCGGTCTTCTCGTACAGGGAGGCCGCGAACGTGCGGGGCAGCTCGGCCCGCAGGATGCCGGCGGCGAGCTGCTCCACTTCGTGCGGTCCGAGCGGGCTGAGGCCGACGAACCGCGACGTGGCCCGGGCGAGCGCCCCGCGGAGCGGGAGGCGGCCGTGGTCGGTGCGGGCGGTGAGGATCACCGAGAGGTCGCGCGGCTGGTGGGAGGCCAGGAACGCGAGGAAGTCGTGGGTGCCGCCGTCGGCCCAGTGCACGTCCTCCAGGACGAGGACCAGCGGGCTCAGATGCTCCAGCAATGCCACGGCCGCACGGAACACCCGGTGCCGCTCGGCTCGCTGGTCGGGCAGTGGCGGCAGGGGCGGCGGCAGGTGCTCGGCGATCTCCGGCAGCAGCGGCGCCAGCGCGCCGGTCACCGGGTTGAGCGGACGGGACCTGGCCAGCTCGTCGCCTGCCAGGCGGAAGGCGTCGAGCAATGGCGACAGCGGCAGGGGCTCCTGGAGCTGCTCACACTGGCCCACGAGCCGGCAGGTCCCCGCCAGGCCCGATAACAGCTCCGCGACCAGGCGGCTCTTGCCGATGCCCGCCTCTCCCTCGATCAGGGTGAGCGACGGCGGAGCCGCGATGACCGTATGGAGGAGCGCGAGCTCGGTTTGGCGGCCGATGAGCACGTCATCAGGTTATCGGATGTTCCAAAAATCCGTATGCGGTACGGATGCCGCCCTATATGCGCGTCATTAGCCTCGGTGATCGTCCGCGTGATCCGCGGCCCGTACGAAGGGGCGACATGGTTTTGGGTAAATCTCCTGGTAGACGATGGTCGGCGACGTTAGCCCTGACCGGACTGATGGCGACCGCGATAGGCGTCCCGGCCACCGCGGAGAGCGGCGCCGAGGAACAGAAAACTTACATTGTTCAAATGGCCCTGGATCCCGTTGTGACCTACGACGGCGACGTGGCCGGGCTGCCGGCGACCAAGCCGAAGCGGGGCGAGAAGATCGATCCCCGCTCCGCCGAGGTGAGCAAGTACGCCGACCACGTCAAAGGCCGGCACGACGCGGCGTTGAAGAAGGTGGGAGGTGGCAAGAAGCTCTACGAGTACGTCTACTCCTACGAGGGCTTCGCGGCCAAGCTGACCAAGTCCCAGGCCGCGCAGCTGCGCGCGATGCCCGACGTCGTGGCCGTGACCGAGGACAAGAAGGTGTCGGCCCAGACCTCCTCGACGCCGTCCTTCCTGGGCCTCGACGCCCGCGGCGGCCTGTGGGACCAGCTCGGCGGCACCAAGGACGCAGGCGAGGACCTGGTCATCGGCGTCATCGACAGCGGCATCTGGCCGGACGGCAAGAGCTTCGCCGACCCGGACATCGCCGGCAAGAAGTACCACCCCGTCCGAGGCTTCCGTGGCACGTGTGAGGCGGGCGCGGACGACTCGTGGAGCGCCGGCGAATGCAACGGGAAGCTGGTGGCGGCCCGGCACTTCAACGCCGGATTCGGCGGCGACGAGGTCATCAAGGAGCTCCTGCCGTGGGAGTTCCTGTCGCCGCGCGACTACAACGGGCACGGGACGCACGTGGCCTCGACGGCGGGCGGCAACCACGGCGTGCCCGTGACCGGGGCGGCCAGTGCGTTCGGCACGGTCAGCGGCATCGCACCGCGGGCCAGGATCGCCGCCTACAAGGCGCTCTGGTCCGAGCAGGACGGGAGCACCGCGTACGGCAACAACTCGGACATGGTCGCCGCCATCGACCAGGCGGTCGCGGACGGCGTGGACGTCATCAACTACTCCGTCTCCGGAACGAACAGCGACTTCCTCGACCCGGTGGAGGTGGCGTTCCTGGCCGCGGCCGAGGCCGGCGTCTTCGTCGCGGCGTCGGGCGGCAACGACGGCCCGGCCGCGTCCACCGTGGCGCACCCGTCGCCGTGGATCACCACGGTCGCCGCCGGCACGCACAACCGGGTCGCGCAGGGGACGGTCACACTCGGCAACGGCGCCACGTACAGCGGTACGTCGGTGACCGCGACGAAGGCCGGCCCCGCGCCGCTCGTGGACGCCACCGCCGCGGGGGTGGCCGGCGCCGACCCGGTGAAGGTGACGCAGTGCTGGACCGCCAAGGACAACGGCGGCAAGGCTGTGCTCGACCCCGCCAAGGTGAAAGGCAAGATCGTCATCTGTGACCGTGGCCAGACGCCCCGGGTCAACAAGAGCGTCGCGGTCGCCGAGGCCGGCGGCATCGGCATGATCATGACGAACGTCGACGAGAACACCGTCGACACCGACCTGCACTCCGTGCCCACAGTGCATCTTGCCGTCAAGGACCGCCAGGCCGTGAAGGACTACGCGGCCGCCGGCGACGCGACGGCGACGATCGAGCAGGCGAAGATCATCACTGACGCGCCGGCGCCGTACGTCGCCGCGTTCTCCTCACGCGGGCCGCTGATCGCGGGCAACGGCGTCGTGCTGAAGCCTGACCTGATCGCCCCCGGCCAGGACATCCTGGCGGCAGTGGCGCCGCCCGGTCGCGGCGGGCACGAGTTCGGCCTCTCCAGCGGCACGTCGATGTCGGCCCCGCACGTCGCCGGGCTGGCCGCGCTGCTGAAGGACCGGCATCGGGACTGGTCGCCGATGGCGATCAAGTCGGCGCTGATGACGACCGGGCGGGACGTGCTCGACGGCGCCCACCCGTTCGCACAGGGCGCCGGCCACGTCACCCCGAACAGCGCCGCCGATCCCGGGCTGGTCTACGACAGCGACATCCGCGACTGGACCGCCTTCCTGTGCGGGACCACCAAGGGCGTCAAGAAGGAGGACTGCGACACCCTCGCCGGCATGGGGCACACGCTCGCCCCGAGCGACTTGAACACCCCCTCGATCACCGTCAGCAGGATGAACGGCCCGCGGAAGGTGACCCGCGAGGTCACCAACGTCGGCGGCTCGACCACCACCTACACCGCCTCCGTCAGCGGGCTGGACGGGATCACGGCCAAGGTCACGCCGAGCCGGCTCACGCTGCGGCCGGGCGAGACCAAGTCGTTCACGGTCGAGTTCACGCGGGCCACCGCGGCCCTGGGCGCCTACCAGAGCGGGCACCTCACCTGGAAGGACGGTCGCCACAGCGTACGCGTCCCGCTCCTGGTGCGCCCCGTGCCGGAGAAGTGGGCGGCCACGTACGGGGTCGCAGGCGGCCAGGACTCCGCCGAGCTCATCACCCTCGACCCGAAGGGCAAGCGTGTCTACGTGACCGGGATGAGCTACGGATCGTCACCGGGCGTGCGCAAGCCGGTGATCGCCACCATCGCCTACGGCGCGGGCACCGGCGAAGAGCTGTGGAGCAAGACGTACACGGCGGCGGGGATCTGGGAGGAGGCGCACGCGATAGAGGTGAGCCCCGACGGCGGCAAGCTCTTCGTCGTCGGTGACAGCACCAGCACGGAGACCGGCAGCGACGCCGTCACGATCGCCTACGACGCCGCGACGGGCCAGGAGCTCTGGGTCGCCCGGCACACCGGCACCGCCGACGCCACCTCCGCCGGCGACAGCGGCAACGCGGCCACGGTCAGCCCGGACGGCAAGAGCATTTACGTGGCCGGCATGACCACTCTGGGCGAGTCCGCCGATTCGGACTACTTCACGGTCGCGTACGACGTGAACACCGGCGAGCGCCAGTGGCTGGCGAACTACGACGCTGCGGGGCCGCACGTCGACACCGCGGGGGTGATCGCGGTGACACCGGACGGGTCCAAGGTCTTCGTCAGCGGCCAGAGCAGCGGCGAGGAAGGCACCGGTCTGTCCGACTGGGGCACCGTCGCCTACGACGCGAGCACCGGCCGGCAGCTCTGGACGGCCCGGCACGACGGCCCCGCGCATGGAGGCGACGTCCCCTCCGCCATGGCCGTGTCCGGTACGAGCGTCTTCATCACGGGGAGCAGCGTCGACCCCGGCACGCAGACCGACATGACGACCATCGCCTACGACATCGCCACAGGAAAGGAGATGTGGGCCGACCGCTACGACGGCCCGGCACACGGCAGTGACAACGCGCAGGACATCACCGTGGCATCCGGCAAGGTGTACGTCACCGGCAACACCGAGGGCGTGGGCACAAGATCGGACTTCACCACCGTCGCCTACGACGCCGCGACCGGCCAGAGATCCTGGACGCAGCGCCACAACGGCAAGGCCGGCAACGAGGACACCGCCTGGGACGTGGCCGTGACCCCGGACGGCGGCAAGATCGTCATCACCGGCCACGTCGGCAACGAGATGGCCATGGGCACCGACTACGTGACCATGGCCTACGACGCGGCGACCGGCGCGCCGGTCTGGACGGGCAACTACGACGGCGCCGTGGGGGCGGCGGACAGCCCGTCCGCCCTTGCCGTGGACGTAGATGCCGAGGCCGGGGTGCGGATCTTCGTGACCGGTTCGACCGCGACCGGCGGGACCCCGCCGGACATGCTGGACATGGACTTCGGCACGGTGGCGTACTTCGAACCCTGGAAGACCCCCTGACATAGAGTCCTCTCACAAGCCCGCGCCCCTGGCCCGCTCATCCGGGCCAGGGGCGCCTGTGTGCTGTCAAAGCCAGCCAATAACCGTTTCAAATGCGACTACAGCGGGTAAGGCCGACGTTAAATTCTGAGCTGCCTGATCCTCAGGAGCCACAGATGTCCCGTATCACGCTCACGCCCGCGGCTCGTGAAGCGCTGCGCGACGACGAAGTGGTGTTCTTCGACTGGCACGTGACCGGCCTCTGCTGCGCGGACGCCGGTGAGTTCTCCGTCAGGCCACTGCGCCGCTCCCGGCTGCCCAAGCGGGCGCGCGGCCTCGAAACCGATCTGGTGTACGCGCATCCGACCGCCTGGGTGCATCTGGCCGAGCTTCCGGTCACGATCGACTGCCGGCCGCTGTGGCACTGGCGGCGCTTCACCACCGATCTGCCGCCGGACGCCGGGCTGCGCTGCTGTCTCGGGCGCCCTCTATATGGCTCTCAGCACGGGAGGTAACCGGTGAAGTTGCGCTCCATCATCATCTGGACGCTGGTCGCCCTCGTGGGCGCCACCGGGTGGGCGGTGCTCGCCCTGTCCAGAGGCGAGAACGTCAATGCGGTGTGGTTGCTCTGCGCCGCGCTCGGCTCGTACGCCATCGCCTACCGATTCTATGCCCGCTTCATCGTCCGCAAGGTGCTGCGGGCCGACGACCGCCGGGCCACTCCGGCCGAGCGGCTCGACAACGGCATCGACTACCAGCCGACGGACCGGCGGATCCTGTTCGGGCACCACTTCGCCGCCATCGCCGGGGCGGGGCCGCTGGTCGGGCCCGTGCTGGCAGCGCAGATGGGCTACCTGCCCGGGACCATCTGGATCATCGCGGGGGTGATCTTCGCCGGGGCCGTGCAGGACATGGTGATCCTGTTCTTCTCCATGCGCCGCAACGGCCGCAGTCTCGGCCAGATGGCCCGCGAGGAGATCGGTCCCGTAGGCGGGGCGGCGGCGCTCGTCGCGGTCTTCGCCATCATGATCATCCTGCTGGCCGTGCTGGCACTCGTCGTGGTCAACGCGCTCGCCCAGTCGCCGTGGGGTGTCTTCTCCATCGCGATGACCATCCCCATCGCCCTGTTCATGGGCTTCTACCTGCGGGTGATCCGGCCCGGCAGGGTCGTCGAGACCACCGTGATCGGGGTGGCGCTGCTGCTCCTGTCGATCATGGCCGGCGGCTGGGTTCAGGAGTCCAGCTGGGCGCCGTTCTTCACGCTGAGCCCGTCGGCGCTGGCGTTGTGGCTCATCGCGTACGGCTTCGTCGCCGCTGTGCTGCCGGTGTGGATGTTGCTCGCGCCGCGTGACTACCTGTCCACGTTCATGAAGATCGGCACGATCGTGCTGATCGCGATCGGCATTGCCATCACGATGCCGCCGATGCAGACCACCGCGTTCACGGAGTTCGCCTTCAGCGGTAAGGGGCCGGTCTTCGCGGGCTCGTTGTTCCCGTTCGTGTTCATCATCATCGCCTGCGGGGCGTTGTCCGGGTTCCACTCGCTGATCTCGTCCGGCACGACGCCCAAGATGATCCAGAAGGAGACGCAGGTCCGGATGATCGGGTACGGCTCCATGCTCATGGAGTCGTTCGTCGCCATCATGGCCATCACCGCGGCGTGCGTGCTGAGCCCGGGTCTCTACTTCGCGATGAACTCGCCGGCCGGCGTCGTCGGGGCCACCGTGCAGACCGCGTCCCAGGCGGTCACGAACATGGGCTTCGTGATCACGCCGGAGGAGCTGCAGGCCGCGGCGGCGGCCGTACAGGAGGAGACGCTGATCGCCCGGACGGGCGGCGCGCCCACGCTGGCCGTGGGCATCTCGCAGATCTTCTCCGGCTTCCTCGGGGGAGCGGCGCTGCAGGCGTTCTGGTACCACTTCGCGATCATGTTCGAGGCGTTGTTCATCCTCACGACCGTGGACGCGGGGACGCGGGTGGGGCGGTTCATGCTCCAGGACACGATCGGCAACCTGTGGAAGCCGATGTCCCGGGTGAGCTGGTGGCCGGGACTGGTGGCGTCCAGCGCGGTGGTCGTGGCGGCCTGGGGATATTTCCTCTACCAGGGCGTCAATGACCCGCTCGGCGGCATCAACCAGCTGTTCCCGCTCTTCGGCATCGCCAACCAGCTCCTCGCCGCGGTCGCGCTCACCGTGGCCACGACCCTGCTGATCAAGAGCGGACGGCTCAAATGGGCCTGGGTGACGGCGGTGCCGCTGGCCTGGGACGTCGCCGTGACGCTGACGGCGAGCTACCAGAAGGTGTTCTCGCCCGACCCCGGGCTCGGCTTCTTCGCCCAGCGTGACCGCTACCAGACCGCGCTCGACCAGGGGCAGTTGCTCGCGCCTGCCAAGTCCATGGACGCGATGCGGCAAATCGTGATCAACTCGACCGTGGACGGCATCCTGGCCGCGTTGTTCGCCATCATGATCATCATCGTCATCCTGGACGCGGCGCGCGTGTGGGTGAAGGCGATCAGGATGCGGGAGCCGCTGCCCACGACGGAGGCGCCGTTCGAGGAGTCGAAGATCCTGGCGCCGTCCGGGCTCATCCCCACCCGCGAGGAACGCGAGATGATGGCTAAAACTCCTGGATGATGCGGCTCAGTGTGGCGTTCAGCTCGGCGAGGCCGTCCTCGCCGAGCAACGCCGCCACCCGGCTCTCCACCTCGTCGATCGCGGCGTAGCCGACCTTCAGCGCCTCGTCACCCTGCTCGGTGAAGACGATCAGCTTGGCGCGGCGGTCGGCCGGGTCGGGCACCCGGCGCAGGTAGCCCAGCCGCTCCAGGTCGTCCACCAGGGCCCCCATGGCCTGGGGAGTCATCTGGGCCTTCTCGGCCAGCCTGCCCAGCCGGATGCCCGCGTGCTCCATGTGGAAGAACACCGCCGAGTGCGCCGGCCGGACGTTCGGGTCGTGGGCCTTGCCGGCATCCAGCACGATGTTCTGGAGGCGCAGGTATGCCTCGTACAGCAGAGCCACGACGTGCGGCGGATGAGTGGCGGCCACGGGTCTTCTCCATTTGCTAAGGCTGCCTTATATTAAGGCCACCTTAGCAAATCGGAGAGGTGCGCGATGGACCAGGAAACGATCTGGGCGGCGCTCGAGATCGAGCGCCACGGCCTGGCCGACCTGCTCGGCTCGTTGCCGGAGGAGGACTGGGAGCGGCCCTCGTTGTGCGCGGGCTGGCGGGTGCGCGACGTGGCCGCCCACCTCGCCATCGCGACCAGGGTGAGCCTCCTGTGGGGGCTGGTGGAGTTCGTCAGGGCACGCGGCGACTTCGACCGCATGATCCGCGACAGCGCGGTGCGGCACGCCCGGCTGCCGATCGGCGAGATCGTCGAGCAGGTACGCGAGTCGGCCGGCTCGCACCGCCGCGCGCCCTCGACCAAGCCGCTCGACCCGCTGTTCGACGCGCTGGTCCACGGCCAGGACATCGCCGTGCCGCTCGGCATCGACCGCGCCATGCCGCTCGAGGCGGCCCGCGCCTGCGCCACCCACATCTGGGAGCGCGGCTTCCCCTTCCACCCGCAGCGGCGGCTGCGCGGGCTCCGGCTGGTCGCCACCGACGTGGACTGGGCGGTCGGGGCAGGCGACGTGGTCGAAGGGCCCATCCAGGCCCTGCTCCTGCTGCTGAGCGGCCGCCCGGCCGCGCTGCCCGGCCTCAGCGGCGTGGGCACGGCGGCGCTGACCGCGCGCCTGCCGTAGCGGTCAGCGGGCCAGCCATCGCGTCGTCGGCCAGGTCTCCCGCCGCCAGGCGCTGTCCCAGAACATCCACTCGTACGCCGCCGCCGTGCAGTACGCCTCCGCCATGGCTTCCGTGGTGGCCTGGCCGGCGGTGGCGGCCAGGCGGTCGGCGATGGCCTTGGCCCGGTCGACGGAGGCCGCGAAACCCGGGTCGGAGTAGGTGTCGATCCACTGCCGGTAGGGATGGTCCGGCACGTCGCCGGTGCGCTGCAGCAGCGCCGTGCCGACGTCCTGGTAGATCCAGAAGCACGGCAGCACCGCCGCGGCCAGCACGGGATAGGGCGCGGCGAGCGCCGTGGCCTGCAGGAACGACGCGTAGGCCAGACACGTCGGCGACGTGGCGATGCCGGCGGCGTCCGCGCCTAGCTGCTCGACGTAGCCGGCGTGCAGCAGGCGCTCGGCAGCCAGGGCCGTGTGCGCGCTCTGCGCGAAGAACGCCGCGTCCGCCGGGTGGGTGGCGCGGGCCGACGCCGTGGCCAGCGCCTTGGAGAACGCCTCCAGGTAGCGGCCGTCCTGCACGATGTAGAACGCGAACCGGTCGCGGTCAAGGGTGCCGTCGCCGAGCGCGACGTTGAAGGGGTGATCGTGGATGGCGCTCATCAGGTCGGCCGTGCGCAGCAACATGTCATCGCAGAACATGACGTCCCTCCGCTAGTGCGAACTAGATCAGGTTCGACGGGTGTGATCTCAGCCCGTTTTCCGGGCACCCCGCGTCAACGGGCCACTGTAACAGGGGCTCACTCCCGCAACTCGGGCGGGAAACCGGTCCAGCGCAGCTCGGCGGGCAGGTGTCCCATGTCGTTGTAGAAGAGGACGGAGGAGGGGCGGTCGGGGGCGTACCGGATGACGGTCAGGGCGGCGTTGCAGTGGTTGAGGCCGAGCCAGCGCCACTTCGGGGCGTCCATGGCGGCGCGGACCAGCCAGCCGATCAGGAAGTTGTGGGTGACGACCAGCTCGTGGCGGGTCCCTTCCGCGACGGGGTCCGTGAACAGGCGCATGGCCTCGGCGGTGAGATCGTGTTGGGCGTCGGGGAACTGCTCGAGAAAGCCGAGGAACCGGGCGGCGAACTCCGGGGGCAGCTCGTCCTTCGCCGGCACGTAGGGGGTGTAGTCCCCGGCCGCCTCGGACGCCAGCAACGGGACGCCAGGAAGGTGCTCGCCGATCAGGTGAGCGGTCTGGGTGGCGCGGGGGAGCGGGCCGTGGTGGATGGCAGAAAGGGGGACGTTCCGGAGTCGCTCGCCGAGCAACGCGGCCTGGCGGCGGCCGTCGCCGGTCAGGGCGTCACCGCCCGGTGTGGCTTCGCCGTGGCGGGCCAGATACAGATAACGGGTCATGGTCTGGCCCATTCTTCCCCGATATGGTGAGGCGGGTGAGCAGCGATGAGACGCGCGACGGGGTGGCCCTGAGCAACCTTGACCAGCCGCTGTTCGACGGGGCGGGCGCTACCAAGCGTGACCTGGTCGACTACCTCGACGCGGTCGCCGGGCGGATCGTCCCGGTGCTGCGTGACCGCGCGCTCTCGGTCATCCGGGTACGCCCCGGGCAGGAGCCCTTCATGCAGAAGAACCTGCCGAAGTACGCCCCCGAATGGGTGGAGAGGTTCTCCATCTGGGCCGCGGCGTCGCGCCGGCAGGTGACGTACGCGGTGTGCAACGACCGGCGGACGTTGTTGTGGTTCGCCAACCAGCGGGCGGTCGAGTACCACCCGTCGTTGTTCGCCGGTGACCAGCCCACGCACATGGTGCTCGACCTCGACCCGCCCGAGGGCAGCGACTCGTTCAGGCTGGCCGTGCGGGCGGCGTTCCTCGTGCGCCAGGCGCTGGAGGACGCCGGGCTGGCGGGCGCGGTGAAGACCAGCGGGGCCAAGGGCGTGCACGTGTTCGTACCCGTGGTGCCGGGGACCGCCGTGGAGGACCTGGCCGCGGCCACCCGCGCGGTGGGCGCCCGCGCCGAGCGGGTGGATCCGGCGCTGGCCACCACGGCGTTCATCCGCGAGGACCGCGCGGGCAAGGTGTTCATCGACTCCACCAGGGCGGGCGGGGCCACGGTCGTGGCCGCCTACAGCCCGCGCGTACGGCCCGGCGCCCCGGTGTCGTTCCCGGTGCCCTGGCCGGACCTCGACCGGGTGGCGCCGGGCGACTTCACCGTGCACACCGCGCCCGGGCTGCTCAAGGACGCCGACCCGTGGGCCGAGGCCATGCCAGCGCCGCAGCGGCTGCCTGCCGACCTGGTCGAGGAGGGGCACACGATCCCGGTCGCCCGCGTGCAGGCGATGCACGAGGGCAAGCGGCGCGCCGCGTCACGACGCGCGCGTCGTGACGCGGACTAATTGTCCCGATTTTGCCGCGTGGGCAGTCTTCCCAGCGGTCCGAGGGCGGGTTAGGTTCGCGTTCGGCGGGGCTCGGGGGACATGTCTCGCCTTGTCCTAGGGAGTACCCCGTATGCGCAGAATCGTCATCGCACTCATCACCGCACTCGCCTTACCTCTCGCCATGGCGGCACCGGCACAGGCGGGCGGGCTGGACGACGTGTTCGCCAAGCTGCTCGTGAAGCAGGTCAAGGGCACGAACGTCAACAAGCACCTCCAGGCCCTGCAGGCCATCGCCACCGCCAACGGCGGCAACCGCGCGGCCGGGACCAGCGGCTACGACGCCTCCCGCGACTACGTGGCGGACAAGCTCCGCAAGGCCGGCTACCGCGTCACGCTGAATCCGATCAACTTCGTCGAGAGCTGGAGCGAGAACACACCGCCCACGCTGGCGCTGACCGCGCCCAACGCGAAGACGTACGTCCCGAACGAGGACTTCTTCAGCTTCCAGCCGTCCCCGTCCGGTGACGTGACCGCGCAGGTCCAGGGCGTGGACCTGACGCTGCCGCCCGCCCCCGCCCCGAGCTCGACCAGTGGGTGCGAGGCGGCGGACTTCGCCGGGTTCGTGGCGGGTCGCATCGCGCTCATCCAGCGTGGCACGTGCCCGTTCGTCACCAAGGTGCAGAACGCGGCCGCGGCGGGCGCGACCGGGATCATCGTGTTCAACGAGGGTCAGCCGGGGCGTACCGACGCGTACGCGCTGGACATCGGCGAGTGGCGGGCCGGAATCCCCATGGTGTTCGCCGACTTCGCCGTGGGCAACGAGCTCGCGAGCACGGCGGGCGCGACCGTGCACCTCAAGGTCGACGCGAACCTCGTGCTCGGCACCGACGAGAACGTGATCGCCGAGAGCCGCTTCGGCGACCCGCGTAACGTCGTCATGGTCGGCGCCCACCTCGACAGCGTGCCCGAAGGGCCCGGCATCAACGACAACGGCTCCGGCACGGCGGCGATCCTGGAGATCGCCGAGGAGATGGCGCGCTACCCGGTCAAGAACAAGGTCCGCTTCGCCTTCTGGGCCGCCGAGGAGATCGGCCTGCTGGGCTCCGACCAGTACGTCGCGGGGCTGTCCCAGGAGCAGCGGGACCGCATCAGGGTCTACCTGAACTTCGACATGGTGGCCTCCCCGAACTACGCCTACAAGCTGTATGACGGGGACGACTCCGACAACGTCGGCTCCCCGGCGGGACCGCCCGGATCCGCCGAGATCGAGAAGCAACTGGAGGCGTTCTACGGCTCCCGCAACCTGCCGACCGTCGGCACCGACTTCGACGGCCGCTCCGACTACGGTCCGTTCATCGCGGTCGGCATCCCGGCCGGCGGCATCTTCACCGGCGCGGAAGGCATCAAGACGGACGAGGAGGCCGCGCTGTTCGGCGGCACGGCCGGAGTCGCGTACGACGTGTGCTACCACCAGGCGTGTGACACGATCACCAACGTGAACGCGACGGCGCTGGACGTCGACTCCGACGCCATCGCCGACTCCGTCGCCCGCTACGCCTTCAACCTCCGCTCCATCCCGCCGAGGACGGCCGCCCGTTCGGCCGCCGCGGCGCTGGCCACGGAGAGCTGACGATCCAACCGGCCGGGCAGGTGATTCACCTGCCCGGCCTTTCTCATGGTCAGGAGGCGGGGGCCGGCGGTGGCCCCGGCCCGCGAGGAGCTATCGGGTGATCGTGATGTCGTCGACGCCGGCCTCGACCAACGAGGCGCCCGAAGCGTCGGCGGCGTCGATGAGGATGCGGACCGTCTGGCCCGCGAAGGCGTTCAGGCTCGCGGTGGCCGTGGCCCAGGACCCGTTGCGGTTGGTGGCCGCGCCGGCCTGCTGGAACACCGTGGTCGTGGTGGTGCCGACGACGCGGACCCTGAAGTAGTCGGCGCTGGAGGAGTTCGAGCCGTGCGCCAGGTACCACGACAGCGACAGGTTCAGTGGGCCTGCCGACGGGAGCGTGATCGGGGCCGACTGGATCGAGGCGATGCCGCCGTCGATGTCGTTGGCGCCTGCCGAGGAGCCGGCCAGCCTGCCCGTCACCAGGTCGTTCGTGCCGCTGACCGTCGTGCCCAGTTGCTTGGCGCCCGAGGACGTGGTGGCCTCGGGGTCGCCGCGTTCCCACTGGCCGGAGGTGGCGGTGTCGGTGCCGTTCGGGTTCGTGGTCCAGCCGGTCGCCGTCTCGAAGGTGTCCTGCCAGACCACGACCGGCGGCACGGCGGTGGCGATCGTCCAGACGGCGTGCGCGATCGCGTCGGCGTTCCGGTCCAGCGCGGTGTCGTTGATGTTGGCCGTCGTGTCGCAGGCGCGGTGGTAGCAGACGTCGAACGCCTGCCCGGCCGTGCCGCCCCACAACGCGGCCTGCGCCGAGGACTTGATGCCCTCCGCGCCCGTGAACGTGCCGCCTGCCGGGATGCCCACGGCGATGAACGGGCCGTAGTCGGAGCGGCCGTCGAAGTCGGTGCCCCGGGTCGGCACGCCGATGGCGGTGAAGTAGCTCTGGATGGTCTGCTCCAGTGCCGCCGAGCCGGCCGGGCCTGGGCCGGCGCCCGTGCCGTCCGAGTTGTCGCCGTCGTACACGAAATATCCGGCGTTGGGGGAGCCGACCATGTCGAAGTTCAGATACCCCTTGATGCGCGCGCGTTCGGCGGCCGGCAGGTTGTTCACGTAGAACTGCGACCCGCGCAGGCCCAGCTCCTCGGCGCCCCACCAGGCGAACCGCAGGTGTTTGGTGGGCTGGAGCGCCTGACGAGACACTTCGAGCGCGCTCTCCAGAATGGCCGCGCTGCCCGAGCCGTTGTCGTTGATGCCGGGGCCGGCGGTGACGCTGTCGAGGTGGGCGCCGACCATCAGGATGTCGTCGGGGTTGCCGCCGGGCCAGTCCGCGATGACGTTGTAGCCGGTAGCGCCGTTGTAGGTGAAGGACTGGAGCGTCGTGGTGTATCCGGCGGCGTCCAGCAGCCCTTTGACGTAGTTGGCGGAGGCCAGGTAGCCGGGGCGGCCGTGGGCCCGGGTGCCGCCGTTGGCGTTGGCGATGGACTGGAACTGGGCGAGATGGGCTTTGACGTTGGCGAGGGGGATGTCGGGCGGGGCGGCGG
>NZ_VCKY01000250.1 GCF_005889735.1 Nonomuraea turkmeniaca | reverse complement strand
GGGGGCGACATGGGCGACATGGGCGACCTGACGCCCACCGACGACAAGCGGTACCTGCGCGGCGCGCAGGTGACCAACAGCGACGGCATCGTGGAGTTCACCACCATCTGGCCGGGCTGGTACCGGGGGCGGACGATCCACATCCACGCCATGGTGCACTTCAGCAGCGAGCGGGTGCTGACCACGCAGATGATGTTCGACGAGAAGCTCAACAGCACGGTCATGGCGGCGTCGCCGTACTCGGAGCACACCGGGCGCGACACGTTCAACGACAACGACAACATCTACCAGGACGGCATGCTCATGAAGGTCACCAAGGAGGACGACGGCTACCTCGGCGTCATCGTCTTCGCCGCCGACTCCGACAAGGACGGCTCCTAGACACGTCTGACGACGTGCAGCAGGTACTCCTTCCGATCGAGGGGGTTGTGGTCGGTGCGTGGCCGTTCCGGGGACGGGCCGCGTACCGGCTGATAGCCGTCGAAGGCGGTCTCCAGCCCGTTGATTGTGGGCGCCCGGCGACACGGCTCCGGTCGTCCGCGAGATCATCCGCGCATCGGAGCCCGAACCCCTGCCGCCGCCCGGGCATCCACGTCGGCCGCCCCGGTCGTGGCCGTACGGAGCGCGTGCGCTCACTGACCCGCTTTTCAGTCTGGTGCATGCTGGAGTATGATTTGGGCATATGCCCAAGGCGATCGCCCAATAAGGAAATCATCATGGCCCCCAACCCCGCCGCCGCCCGCGGCCAGGAGACTCGGCAGCGGCTGCTCGACGCGGCCGTCGCGCTCGTGCCCGAGCTCGGGTGGGGTGGCGTCACGACCAGGGTGGTCGCCGAGCGGGCCGGGGTGGCGCCGGGCGTGGTGCACTACCACTTCGCGTCGGTGACGGACCTGCTCATCGCGGCCGGCACGGGATTCAGCGGCGGCGTGCTCGACCAGATGGCCGGGGAGCTGACGGCGCGGGCCGACATCGGTGAGGGCGTGGATTGGCTGCTGGGCGAGCTGGCGTGCTACAGCGGCGTGGATCCCGCCTCGCTGCTGATGGTGGAGATGTTCCTGGCCTCGACGCGACTGCCTGGGCTCCGGGAGCGGCTGGGCGGGCAGATCGCCGGATTCCGGTCGCGGGTCGCGTCGTGGCTGGCCGAGCGCGGCTACCAAGGTGATGCGGAGGTGGCGGCGGCGATGCTGGCGGCCGCCGTGGACGGGATCATGCTGCACCGTGCGCTGGATCCCGGCCTGGACATCGCCGCGCTGGCGGGGCCGCTGCGGGCGATGTTCGGGCTCGACCGCTGACCCCGGACGCCGACCCGGACACGGACGATGGCGCGAGCTCGGATTCGGGCTCGGCCTGGGAAGGGAGGCCATCTTGCGGGCTCTGATCTGCGGCGCCGGCATCGCCGGGCTGACGCTGGCCTGGCATCTGGAGCGGGCCGGCTGGGAGGTGGAGATGGTCGAGCGCGCGGCGGCGTTCCGTGACGGCGGCTACATGATCGACTTCTACGGGCCCGGCCTCCAGGTCGCCGATCGGATGGGGTCACGGCCGCGGCTCATGGAGGCGCGTTATCCGGTCAACGAGCTGAGCTACGTGGACGGGGCCGGTAGGCGGACCAGCCACCTGACATTGACGTCCGGCCTGGAAGAGGTGGTCAGCCTGCTCCGCGGGGATCTGGCGCGGGCCATCGCCGACGACGTGCGGGCGCCCATCGTGTACGGAGCCACCGTCGAGTCCCTGGAGCAGGACGCCGACGGCGTGTCCGTCCGGCTGACCGACGGCACGTCCCGCGACGTGGACCTGCTCGTGGGCGCAGACGGGACGCATTCGCGGGTGCGCGGGCTGGTCTTCGGCGACGTGACGCCTCGGTATCTCGGGCACCAGGTGGCGGCGTACACCGTGGCGGACGAGAAGCTGAGCCGCCAGGTCGGGACCCGCTACCAGATGCTCACGAAGCCGGGCCTGATGGCCGGCGCGTACGCGCTGCGCGGCGGCCGGCTCGCCCTGCTGTTCCTGCGCCGCGAGCCGGACCCCGCGCTGTCCGACGATCCGGCGGCGGCGCTGGCCCGCCACTTCGGCCACCTCGGCTGGATCCTGCCCGAGGTGCTGCCGCGCTGCCCGAATCCGCCGGAGCTGTACTACGACCAGGTGACCCAGGTCGAGATGGAGCGCTGGCACCGGGGCAGGGTCGTGCTCGCGGGAGACGCCTGCCAGGCCGTCTCGTTGTTCGCCGGCCACGGGGCGTCGATGGCGATGGCCGGCGCCTGGATCCTCGCCGACGAACTGGCCGCCGCGCGCGGGGACGTGCCGGGCGCGGCGGTGCGTTACCAGGCGCGGATGGCGCCGGCCATCGGGGAGGTCCAGCGGTTCGGGCGGCGGTTCGTGGAGTGGATGGCGCCGTCGAGCCGGTGGCGGATCGCCGCACGCGACCTGCTGTTCCGCCTGGCCGCGCTGCCAGGCGGCGACCGGCTCTTCGTCAGCTCGCTCAGCCCGGGTGGCCACAACCTGATCACCAGCCGTCCCGGCTGACCCGATCAGCCCTCGACGCGCTTCTTCAGTGCCTCGTTGAGGTTGGCGAAGTTCCGCTGGGTGCCCTCGATCATCTTGCCGAGGAAGGGCACGAGCAGTCCCTTGAAACTCTCGCTCTGCACCAGATGGGTCCCCCCGTCCGGGGTGGCCCTGAGCGTGAACTCGTGCGTGCCGTCGAACAACCCCGGCACGATGAGGCGACCGACCCACCTGAGTACCTTGCCCGGCTCGGCGGCCAGCACCTCAGGCTTGAACGTCATCGGCCGGCCGTTCTCCGGATACATCCGTAACGTGAGCTTGCCGCCCACGATCGCCTCGCCGGAGCCCTCCCTGATGAACGGGTTCCACGCCGCGTAACCGGCGAAGTCGACGAGGACCGCCCACACCTGCTCGGGAGACGCCTGGATGTCGATGGCGGTGCTGATGGTGCGCATCCGCGAGTTATACCGTGTTTCTCTGCCCCAACGTGAACGCAGCCAGGCGAGGGCGGCGCGCCGGCTCCGGCAGCGCCGCGCTCACCACCGCCTCGAACCGGTAGTCGCCGGCGAAGACGGCGCGGCCCGGCATGGCCTTGACGAACGCCTGTGCGCCGCACTCGAGCACGGCCACGCCGGGCCACCCCGTTCGAGAAGCCGCCCGGCCGCCGCGAGAAGCCGTCACGGTGGTGCCCAGCCGGCGCCCCACCTCGGCCACGAGCGGCCGGGGCAGCTCGGCCGGGTTACGCCGCCGTATCGCTCTGATCCTCCTTGTCGGGTTCGTCGTCGGGGCGGTCCAGCGCCGTCCTGGCCGCCCGGAACCGGGCGCAGCGTGCTTCGAGCTCGCGTTCGTCCGCGAGGATCCACTGTTCGATCATGGTCATCCAAGTGATCACACTCTGGAGACGGGGGCGATGGACTTGGCACAGTCTTTTCACCCGAGCAACTCGACCGTGCCGCGCTCTCCGTCCACCCTGATCCGGTCCCCGTCACGTACCCGCATGGTCGCGTTGCCGGTGCCGACCACGGCGGGGATGCCCAGCTCGCGCGCCACGATCGAGGCGTGTGACAGCGGGGCGCCCATGTCCGTGACGACCGCGGCGGCACGCGGGAACATCGGCGTCCATCCCACGTTCGTCAGCGTCGTCACCAGGATCTCGCCAGGCTTGAGCCGGTCACCTTGTTCGGGGCCGGAGAGCACGCGGGCGATGCCCTCCACGACGCCGGGCGCCCCGGGGAAGCCGGTCACGGTGTCGCTCACCGGCACGGTGTGGCCGCGAGCGTCGTAGACGTCGGCCCGCCGATCGGGGTCGGCGGCCCAGCGGACCGGGTCGAAATGCCCGATGATGAGCGTCGGGTACGGCGGCAGCGCGGCGTACTGCTCGTAGGTGGCCCGCCGCGACGGCACCTGCGCCAGCGCCGCGGCGTCCCCGCGCAGCAGGCCCAGCAGCTCCTCCAGGTAGAGGGCGAACACGTCGTCGCCGTGGCCGGTCAGCTCGCCCGCTCGGACGGTGAAGGCCCGCAGCACCCAGAACGCGCGCATGTTCTCCGAGCGCGTGTTCTCGCGGTCGCGTACGACCGTGCTCCAGCGCCGGACCCGCTCGCGCATCTTGGCCTCCTTGCCCGGGTAACGCTCGGCGAAGCGCGCCCAGGCCTCCTCCCTGGCCTTCTCCTGCCGTGCGAGCAGCGCCTCGGTGTCGGCCCCCAGGTCACCCAGGCCGGCGATCTGGGCGTCGATCCAGTCGGGGTCCTCGCCGGGCCGCGGGACGGAGACCTCGAACTCGTGGGGTCCGCGATGCCCGTACGTCCTGGCGAACTCCTCCCTCGTGATCTCGCCGCGCGCCAGCCTGGACAGCCCCATGACCGGGCCGAGGCTGGCCAGCTCGCCGTCCGCGTTGACGCCGGTGAGCATGGCCTCGGCGTCGATGTCGCCCATCATCTTGCGCAACTTGTCGCGGGTGTAGACCAGGGTGGAGCCGCCCTGCCGGCCAGCGGCCTCCAGCATGCGGCAGGAGGTGACCATGTGCGGCTGGATCTCCCGCTCGTACAGGTCGGCCAGCTCGGGTCCTGAGCGGGTGGCCGCGATCCGGGCGCGCAGTTCTTCGCACCGCTGCTGCGAGGTGGCCAGGAACGCCTGCATGCCCTTCGTGTTCTCCCTGACCCGGCGCTGGATGTTGATCGCCATGGGGATCACGCGCTTGATGATCTCCCAGCGGGAGATCTTCACCCTCGGCACGTCGAGGCCGGGCGGGAGCTTGCCGAAGACGTTCTCGATCGCGCCGAGCCTGCTCTTCATGCCCAGGGACTCGGCGATGGTGTAGACGATGCTGAGGTTCATGTAGAAGCGGCCGCCGATGTTGCCGACCAGGTCGAAGCCCGGCAGGGAGGAGGCGGCCATGGCCTCATGGATGAACAGGCGCACGAACGACCACGTCACCGGGGTCATCACGTCGGGGATGGCCTCCCCCAGGTTGCCGGCGGTCCACAGGTAGTCGCCCTTGAGGCTGTCGTTCCACTCCTCGAGCCGCGGTTTGAGCCCGGTGATCGGGCGGGCCTGGACGATGGCGAAGGCGTCGTCGCGCCGGGTCCACTCGACGTCCATCGGCGTGCCGTACAACTCCTGTACGCGCGCGCCGAGTGCGGCCAGCTCCACCGCCTGCGCTTCGTCCAGCACCGGGGCGCGGCGCAGCTCGCCGGGGACGGGGCGCTCCTCGGTGCCGGTGGGGGTGCGGACGGTCATGACCGTCTTGTCGGCCGTCTGGGACCGGGTGACCGCGCCGTGCGCGACCACGAGCGTGTCGGGGGTGACCTGGCCGCCGACCACTGCCTCCCCCAGCCCCCAGGAGGCGTTGATGACGGTCTCCTCCCGGTTGCCGGTGACCGGGTCGGCGGTGAACAGGATGCCGGCCGCGTCCGCGTCCACCAGCTCCTGCACGACGACCGCCAGCGCGACGTCGTCGTGCGGCACGCCGTGCTGGTCGCGGTAGGCGACGGCGCGCGGGTTCCAGAGCGAGGCCCAGCAGCGCCTGACCGCGTCGAGCAGGGCGTCGCCCCTGATGTTGAGATAGGTGTCCTGCTGGCCGGCGAACGACATCTCCGGCAGGTCCTCGGCGGTGGCCGACGAGCGCACCGCGACCGCCACGTCCTCGCCCAGCGCCGCATACGCCTGCCGGATCTCGGCGGCGATGCCCTCGGGCACGTCGTGCCGGGCGAACAGCGCCGCGATCTCCTCGGTGTCGCCCGCGGCCGCCGCGCGCAGGATGTCGTCGTGGAAGGCCGACACGAACGCGCGGTAGGCCTCGGTCGTGACATGGAAGCCGTCGGGCACCGGCAGCCCGGCCCGCACCAGCCGGGCCAGAGAGGCGCCCTTGCCACCCACGGTCGCCAGATCGGCCGCGGCATCGTCCATAGGCAGTACAGCCTTCACGTCACACACGCTCCTTAGCGCCCATGGAGTCCGCCAGCTTGTGACGGGCGATCTCCACCATGGCATCGAGAAAGTCCAGCGTCGCCCGCGTCGCGGCTGCCGATGACGCCCGGCCCGTTTCCATCGCGCGCCCGATGGTGTCGGCCACCAGCTCGGCGATCCGCTCGTCCGGCAGCCGCGCCTCCTCCCGCAGCATGTCCGGCAGGGCCACGAACCCGTACACGATCGAGCCGATCACCGTGGTGTGGTCGCCCGGCTCCTTCCGCACCGCGCCGTGCTCGATCAGCCGCGCGAGGTACGTGTCGAAGGCGCCCCCCAGCTCCAGCGCCGTCACGCTCTGCCGCTTCATGCGCGTGAGCTTGCCCAGGACCTCGGAGTCGCCGACCAGCGTCGCCCGCAGCAGCGGCCGGCGCAGCATCACGGCCACGAACCGGCCGAACAACTCGCTCACCGTGGCCGGCTCGCTCGCCCGGATGTCCTCGAGCATGCGGACCCGCTCGCGGCGCAGCAGCGCGGCGAACAAGTCGTCGCGGGTCTTCCAGTGCAGGTAGATCGTGCCCTTGGCGACGCCGGAGCGTTTGGCCACGTCGTCGATCGTGGTCTTGTCGTAGCCCCAGCGCAGGATCAGCTCGGCGGCGGCGTCGAGGATCCGGTGCGCCCGCTCCAGCTGGCGCGCCGGATCCTGCGGCGGCCGGCCCACCTTGACCATCCGTCTCACCCCATTTGTCTGACTAGATGAGACTATTTGGTCATTTAATTCAGTGCAAGTTCACCCGATCTTCTCGAGGAGCATCTCGGCCTGCGGGGCGAAGGCCGGGTCGCCGGTGCCTACCGCCGCTTCCAGCATCCGGCGGGCGAGCGCCAGGTCGCCGCGCTCGTACCGGATCTCCCCGAGCCGGCAGGCGGCCTCGGCCACCAGCTCGGCCTGCTCGGTCAGCCCCAGCGTCAGCTCGTAGTACCGCAGGGCGCCGTCGCGGTCGCCGAGCCAGTAGCACAGCTCACCCAGGTGCGCGGCGGCCAGCCCGGACTCGGAGTCGCCGGCGTCGATGACGCGCTGGTACCAGGTGAGCGCCTCGGGGAAGTCGCGGCTCCGCTTGGCCAGCGCGCCCAGGTACATCGCGCCCAGCACGCTCGTGTGCGCTTCGCCTGCCTCGACGGCCCGCAGGTACCACGCGCGCGCCTGCTCCTCGTCCTCGTCGTCGTAGGTCTGGCCGAGCGCCACCATCGCCCGCGCGGCCAGCCCGGCGTCGCCGGCGTCGAGCACCCGCAGGTACGTCTCCCGACCTTCCTCCACCATCCCGGCGCCCACCAGCGTCTGGCCGAGCGTGGACAGCGCGATGGGCTCGCCGCCCGCGGCCGCCTCCCGCAAGGTGCGCAGCGACTCGGTCGTGTCGCCCCGGTTGTCCTGCAGCATGCCGAGCAGACTCCCGAAGACACCCCTGATCGGGCTGTCGGCATCGGCCGCCTGCCGCCGCGCGACGTCGTAGAACGCGTCGTCGTCGCCCTCGCCGTCGAGCAGCTCGAGCAGCCTGCCGCCGGCGACGAAGCGCACCTCGGGCTCGCCGTGCTCGTTCAGCCACTCGAAGATCGCCCGCGCCGCGGCCCGCTCGCCGAGCTCGGCCAGCCGGTCGGCGATGTCGAGCTCGGTGAACGGCCCGCGTCCCGCCCGCTCGAAGTACGACCGTACGGTGGCGGGGTCCGTGCACTCCGCTCCCAGCTCGCGCGCCACCTCGGCGCCCGGCTCGCCCATCAGCTCCAGCACCCGGACGGCCACGTCGTGGGCGCCGCGCTCGAACTCCTGGCGGGCGAGGGCACGCAGGTTGGCCAGCGCCTCCCCGGCGGGCTCGGCACCAGTGGCCGCGGCGGCGGCGAACGCCTCGGCGGCCCCGAGCACGTCGCCGTCGTCGTGCCGCCAGCAGCCGATCATGATGTGGCCGATGGCGGCGGCGTCCGGCTCCCCGGCGGCGGTGGCCGCCCCCGCCTCCTCGTACGCCCCGGCCCGGTCGCCGAGGTCGTGCAGGACCTTGGCCAGGTTGGTCCGCAGGCCCGGGACGAGCGGCTCGAAGCCGGTGTCGATGCCCTTGCGGTACATCTGCGCCGCGTCCGCCAGGTCGCCCCGGCCCCGGCACGCGTCGCCCCATCCCCAGTAGCCCGTGGCCACGGTCCGCGGGTCGCCGGTGGCCACCGCCCGCTCGGCCGCCTCGGCCGCGGCCTGGTGCTCCCGCTCGCCTATCAGGTGGGTGACCAGCAGACGCAGGCACTCCAGATCGCCGTCCGCCGCGCCGCCGGCCAGCGCCTCCCGTACGCCTGCCGGGTCGCCGCGCTCGTCCAGCACCTCGGCGAGCGCGACGGCCGTGCCGGGCATCCCGGCGCGCAGGGCCTTGACGGCGCCGTCCAGATCGCCGCGGCGCTCGCGGACGATCGCGATGTTGTACCAGGCGGTGTGGGCCGTCTCCGGCTGCTCGGTTGCGGGCAGGAAACACAGCTCGGCCCGGCCGTTCTCGCCGGCCTCGGCCCAGCTCGCGCCCAGCGACACGTACGCCTCCGCGGCCGTCTCCGGGTCGGCCAGCTCGATCACCAGGCGGTAGAGCCGTCTGGCCGTCGCCTGGTCGTCCTTTCCCCTGGCGGCGCGCATGGTCTGCTCCAGGCCGTCGCGCCGGTCGTCGCCGGTGAGCGCGGCCAGCAGGCGGCGGGCTTCTGGCACGTCGCCGTCGTCGAGCACCAGCACCAGCTCGGCCAGCGCGGCCGACCCCACGACGTCGGCCAGCGCCGCGATCGCGCCCTGCCGGTCGCCGTCGGCGGCGAGCACCCATCCCCGCTCCTCGGCCGTGCCCCTGCCCAGGCGCACCCGAGCCATGGCGGCGGCCCAGTCGTCCTCGTCCTGTGCGGCCGCCCGCTCGTAGGCGGCGCGGGCGTACTCGGTGTCGCCCGCCTCGCCGAGCAGCCGGGCGGCGCTCACCAGCGTGCCGCCCGCCGACTCGGCGTCGGCGGCGACGGCCCGCTCGAACGCCGCCTTCGCGCCCGCCAGGTCACCGGTCGCGGCCAGCAACTCACCGAGCAACCGCGCCTCGATCGCGCCCTCCTCGCCCGGCGATCCCGCCTCGATCTCCCCGTCCTCGTCGAACAACCAGGCCTCGGCCTCCCCGTCCTCGTCAGACGAGCCGTCCGAGGGCGCGGTCGTCAGAGCCGACAAGGCGCCCGCCAAGTCGCCGCGATCGCGCAGCATGCTCGCCAAATACAGCCGGCCCTCCGCCCCGAACGCCGTCGCGAGCAGCTCGCCGGCCTCCTCCGGCGCGCCGCCGGCCACCAGCACTTCGGCCAGTCGCGCCGTCGCGTCCACCTGGCGCCGCTCATCGCCGTTCCCCGGCACCCGCCGGTAGGCGTCGGCCGCCTCATCCAGCAACCCGAGCTCCTGCCACACCCGGCCGAGGTCGCTCAGCGCCATCGCGGCCAGCCCCTCGTCCTCGCCGTCCGCGGCCCGTACCCAGGCCTCGATCGCGCCCTGCTTGTCCCCGGCCTCGTCACGCAGCACTCCGAGGTAGCACGCGGCATCTTGGCGGAAGCCCGGATGCCCGGCGGAGGCCACCAGCGAGAGCGCCGCGTCGGCGGCGGCCGTCTCGCCCCGCCGCTGCCAGGCGTGCGCGCTCTCCATGCCGAGCATGCTCGTCAGCAGCGTGTTCCCGCCTTCCGGCACGTCACCGAACGCCTCCGCGGCACCGTCGAAGTCCCGGTCGAGCAGGCACCTGGCGAACCGTCCCATCGCCGCGGGCGCCTGCTCGAAGGCAGCCCGCGCGGCGGCCAGGTCGTCGAGCCGCACCCAGGTCAGACCCAGTAACCAAGCGCAACGCCCGGCCTCGTCACCGCTCTCCCGCGCGATCCGCCGCTCGTACAGCCGGCAGGCCGCGAGCAGATCCCCTTGCTGCTCGAACAGCGCCGCCAGCGACCCCGCCGCCTCGCTCCGCAGCCCTTGATGCGCGCTGTCCAGCGTCATCGTGTACGCCGCCCGCGCCTCGGCAGGCTCGTCCTCCACCAGCCCGCCCAGCACGTACCCCACCCAAGGAGCCAGCGCGGGATGCCCATCCGCGCGGGCCCGCCGCAACAGCGCGATCGCCTCGTCCCGATCCGGCAGGATCTCCTTGGCCAGCACCGCCGCGTACGACAGCGCGAGCGGCTCCCCGGACCCGGCCGCGTCGTGCAACAACCTGGACGTCTCCGACAACGCGTACCCGAAGGAGGCCAGCACCTGGGCGAAGACCGCCGTGCCGACCGCCGCCACGGCGGGGTCGGCGTGGTTCATGGTCTCGTGGTAGCGGGTCAGGCCCTCCTCCCGCCCGAGCCGCTGGTGGTCGATCACCGCGCGCAGCACCGGATGCAGGTCGTCGCCAGAGACCTGCAGCAGGTGCAGGAGGAACGCGGCGGCGAAGCCCTGCACGACGTCGTCGCCCTCGGCCACGTACGTCAGCAGTTCGTCGGCCTGCTCCCGGTCGCCCTCCCCCAGCTCCAGCTCGGCCAGCGCCACCATGGCCCGGATCGACTGCGTGGCGGCGCCGGAGTCGACGGCGCCGCGCAGCAACCTCCTGGCCTCGGCCGGCTCGCCGGCCCGCACGTGCTCCAGCGCCGCGTCGATGTCCTGGACGGCCTGCTCCTCCACCGGGTCGGCGAGCGGCTGCCGCCGGTCGTCGTGGTCGAGCAGCAGCCTGGCCTTGAACGCGGCGTCGGGGTCCACGTGCCCGGCGGCCCGCCGCGCCAGCTCCATGACCTCGTCGTACGCCTCCGGATGCTGGTCGAGCAGCAGGCCGAGCAGCGTGACGGAGACCGAGGCCCACTCGTTCTCCTCGGCCTCCAGCACCGCCCGCAGCGCGGCCAGCGCCTCGGCGGCCTCGCCCGCCTCGGTGTGCATCTGGGCCAGGCAGGCCTGGGCCTGCACGACGTACTCGCGCTGCCCGCTGGCGATCACCCGGCGGAAGATCGCCTTCGTCTCGTCCTCGTCGCCGAGCTGGGCGGTGACCTTGGCCAGCTCGATCAGCGACGGCAGCCGGACGTCGGGGCGGGGGTCCTCGACGGCGATGCGGTAGGCGGCCGCGGACTCGGCGTACTCGCCCAGGTCCACCAGCACCGCGCCGAGCAGCTTGTGCGCCATGGCCAGGTGGTCGGGGTGGCCGACGGCGATGGCGTGCTCGCACACGGCGCGGGCGGCGTCGAAGTCCTCCTCCTCGGCGTACAGCCGGTAGAGCTGGAACGCCGACAGCGACACCACGTCAGGATCGCCGCAGGTCAGCAGCTCGTGGTAGTCGTCCTCGTCCTCCGCCTGCTCGTACAGGTCGCGGGCCGAGGCCGGGTCCTGGTGGAACTCCGGCAGCTCCAGTCGCGCGGCCAGCTCGGCCACGGAGGGGCTGTCGCACCTGCGGGCCCGATCCAGCGCCTCCTCCGCACCCTGCGCGTCGCCCAGCTGCGTGCACACCAGCACCAACGCTGTGTCGGCGAGCGCGGCCACCTCGAAGTCGGCGCCGTCCGAGGCGATCGTCAGGACCCGATGCGCGGCCGGCCACTCCGTCGCGGTCACCAGCATCATGCCCATGGCCATGGCCGAGCGCTGCCCGAACACCGGGTCGCCCGACTGGATCACTGACCGGTGCGCCGCCTCGGCGCCGTCCAGATCACCCTGCTCCTGCAGCAGACCGGCCAGCAGGTGGGACGCCTCCGGGTCCCCCGTGGCCGCTATCTGCCTGAACAGCGCGGCGGCCAGGTCGAGGTCTCCGGATTTCCAGTAGTTCATGGCCGCGTCGAGCTGTTCTGACGCCATTCGTCACCCCAAAGTCAGCTATTAATGTGAAAAAGCTACACATGTGTCGCCCGGGTCACAGGACATTCCGAGATCTCTGGTCCTCGCCCTCCGGAGTGCCGGCGGGCCGTAGCGTAGATCCCATGGCCAAGGCGTTCTGGATCGACCAGGAGTTCGACAGGGACCGTGACGGGCGCTATGCCGTACACGTGCGCAAGAACCTGGAGGAGTTCGAGTGGGGCGACATCGCGCCCGTCAGGTTCGCGTGCGCGGCGTGGCGGCTGGCCGCGCCGCCGTCGCTCATGCCCGGCTACGTACGGTGGGACCGCCGCATCCTGGAGGCCACCTGCCACCGCAACACCTGGGACGGCACGCTCTACGCGCGTATCAGGCTCGTCTCGCCGCTGCCCGAGGAGCTGACCCGCTCCCGCGCCTGGTGGCGCGACCGGGGCTGGCTGGGCTGGCAGGAGACGTTCGGCCAGTACGTCGACCCGTCGCAGCAGGACCTCGCCAGGATCCCGTTCCTGCGGGCGTCACTGCTGGTCGAGGCGCCGGTGCCGCTCGGGGACCTGCCGCCGGAGCCGGAGGGCCCGCACGACGAGGTCGAGCAGAGCGCCCACCGCGCGGTGACCGTGCTCGTACGCGAGCTGAACGCCTTGGTGTCCCCCGTTCTCGACCAACTCGGCGGCTGACCGGCCAGCATGTTTGATTAACGGCTGGGTAGCGGGTGCCCCATGAGGATCCTGGTCATCCTGCTGGCGTCGCTGGCCGCGGCCGGCTGCGCCGTGGACACGGCCTCTCCCGCGCGGGTGGCGGAGCGTTTCCACGCCCTCATCACCGCGAACCAGGAAGAGGCCGCCTGCGGGATGCTCGCCCGCAAGACCGCCCAGAGGCTCCCCAGCCGGGGCCAGACGTGCGCGGACGCGCTGCGCGAGCTCAGGCTGGGCCCCGGCGGCGTGGTCACCTCGGTGAGCGTGTGGGGTGACGAGGCGCAGGTGCGGCTGGCCGGCGACACGATCTTCCTGCACCGCTTCAGCGACGGGTGGCGGGTCAGGGCCGCGGGCTGCATGCCGGTGCCCGACCTGCCGTACGACTGTGAGGTGGACGATTGATGCGCGTGATGTTCACCCTCACCACGCTCGTGATCGTGCTCGGCCTTACGTGGTTCTTCTACGTGGGGTGGGCGAGGCTGTGAGGTGGCTCAAGGAGAACTCGCTGGCCCTGGCCTTCCTCATCATGTTCCTGTTCGCGGTGGCCGGGCAGGCGGTGGCCGGGACGCTGGAGTTCAACGACCAGCAGCGGGCCGACGGCGCGGAGCCGGTCTCGGTGCTCCAGTACGTGGCGTCCTCGGCGTTCGCGGTGAACGTGGCCGAGAACTGGCAGTCGGAGTACCTGCAGTTCTTCCTGTTCGTCGTGCTCACGGTGTGGCTCGTGCAGAAGGGTTCGCCCGAGTCGAAGAAGCTGGACTCGATCGGGGCGGAGTCCGACCACCAGCAGCAGATCGGGGCGCACGCCACCACCCAGTCCCCCTCGTGGGCCAAGGTCAAGGGGCTGCGGTTGTGGCTCTACAGCAACTCGCTCGGGCTGGTGATGGGGCTGCTCTTCCTGCTCTCGTGGCTGGCGCAGTCAGTGGCGGGGCAGGCCGCGTACAACTCCGAGCGGCTCAGCGACCTGCGGGATCCGGTCACGTGGGGCGCGTACGTGACCTCTCCGGAGTTCTGGGACCGGAGCCTGCAGAACTGGCAGTCCGAGCTGCTGGCCGTGCTGTCGATGGTGGTGTTGTCGATTTACCTGCGTCAGCGCGGCTCGCCCGAGTCGAAGCCGGTCGGGGCGTCCCACCTGGCCACGGGGGTCGAGGGCTGACCGGTGACGACCGCGACGACGCGGGTCCCGGGCGTGAACGTGCCCTGGCGGGCCAGGTCGAGGATCCCGAAGAGCATCTTGGCGACGTAGACGCCTTCGACCCGATATTTCGCGATAAATCCGTCCAAGGCCGGGGTTGTCTTGGCGTATCCGCCGAAGTGGTAGTCCAGGTTGAGCGTCCAGTTCGACCACGTGCGCGCGTACGCCTCCCGCTGCAGCCTGGCCACCTCGCCGGCGAGGAACCCCGCCCCCTTGAGCACCGCGAACCCGATCGCCCGCTTCCCCTCCGGCAGCCCCGCCGAGATCCCGGCCAGTGTCCCGCCGGTGCCGACCGGGCAGCAGACGACGTCGTACGGCACGTCGATCTCCCCCGGCAACTCGGCGCAGCCGCGCACGGCCGCCGCGTTGCTGCCGCCCTCCGGCAGGATCGCCACGTCCTCGCCCCACCGCGCACGCAGCCGCGCCTGCACCTCTTCGGTGTGCTTGAGCCGGTAGGAGGCCCGGTCGAGGTAGGTGAGCGTCATCCCGCAGGCCTTGGCGTAGGCGAGGGACGGGTTGAGCGGGAGATGCTCCTCGCCCCGGATGACGCCGATCGTCTCGATCCCGTGCCGGCGCCCGGCCTCGGCGACGGCCCTGATGTGATGGGAGTAGGCGCCGCCGAAGGTCAGCAGCCGGCGATGCCCCAGGTTGTACTTGAGTTTGCGCCGCTTGTTGTCGTCGTGCATCAGGAACACCCGGACCTGCCCGAGCCCTGGATCCAGGAGCTCCTCCATGGCGCTAGTCTACGGTCGGGCCTTTGTTGAGGAGTGTTTGATTATGCGCGTTGCTGATGCTTTTCGTGCCGCTTACGGCACGTCCCCCCAGACCGTGTGGCACGCGCCTGGCCGGGTCAACCTGATCGGCGAGCACACCGACTACAACGACGGCTTCGTGCTGCCGTTCGCGGTGCCGTGGGGCGTGTCGGCCGCCGTCACCCCGCGTACGGACAAGACCGTCCGCCTCCTCTCCCTCCAGGGCCACAGCGAGCCGGTCACGATCGCGAGCCACGAGGAGTCCACGGGCTGGACCCGCTACGTCGTCGGTGTCCTGGCCATGCTGGGCGACCGCGTGGCGGGCGCCGACATCGCCATCGACGGCACCATCCCGGCGGGCGCCGGCCTCAGCTCCAGCGCCGCGCTCGAGGTCTCCGTCGCCTCGGCGCTCAACGACCTGCACGAGCTGGGCATGACGCCGATGGAGATCGCCCTGCTCAGCCAGAAGGCGGAGAACGGGTTCGTCGGCGTGCCCTCCGGCATCCTCGACCAGGCCGCCTCCGCCCTCTGCCAGGAGGGCCACGCCCTCTTCCTCGACTGCCGCTCGCTCGCCTCCCGCACCATCCCGCTCGACCTGGCCTCCCACGGGATGAGCATCCTCATCATCGACACCCAGGTCCACCACGAGCACTCCGGCGGCGAGTACGCCAAGCGCCGCGCCGAGTGCGAGTCCGCGGCCCGCAAGCTCGGCGTCCCCGCCCTGCGCGACGTGACCGACCTGGCGGCGGCCCTGGATCGGCTGCAGGGCGACGAGCGCAAGCGCACCATGCACGTCGTGACCGAGAACCACCGCGTGGAGGCCCTCATCGGGCTGCTGCGGGCCGGCGCCGTCACCGAGATCGGGGCGCTGCTGAACGCCTCGCACCTGTCGCTCAGGGACCAGTACGAGGTGTCCTCACCCGAGCTGGACGTCGCGGTGGAGGCCGCCGTCAAGGGCGGCGCCCGGGGCGCCAGGATGACGGGCGGCGGCTTCGGCGGCTCGGCCATCGCCCTGGTGGCCGACGACCGCCTGGAGAGCGTGCGGCAGTCGGTCGTGGACGCCTACGCCGAGCGCGGCTTCCAGCCGCCCCGTTTCCTGCCCGCCACCCCGGCCCCCGGCGCCCACCGCCTCGCCTGACCCCCGACCCACCCTTCCGGCCAGGGGCCGTCC
>NZ_VCKY01000024.1 GCF_005889735.1 Nonomuraea turkmeniaca | reverse complement strand
GGGCTGGAGGTCGTGGCGACGGGCCTGCAGCCGTCGGGGCGGTCCGTGGTGGAGTGCCGGGCGGGCGGCTCTTGACCGCCGCTGTCGTCCATGTCTAGATCAAGAGGTTGATCGTCCCCCCGACCGGAGGATTGGGCATGGCATCGGCATCGGCATGCGTCGACGTTGAGCGGGGCTCGCGGCGGGCGCGTGCGGTGCGGATCTCCACCGTCGTCGCCGGGGTGCTCCAACTCGCCGTGGCCGCCGTCCTGGCGGGGATTCCCGGGAGCTCGCCCACGCTGGATCACGTGCCCGTGCCCGAGGGTTACCCGAAGGAGCCGCCTCCGGCCGCGCTCAGCGCCCGGCCCGCCACGTCGCCGATCCCCACACCACGGCCGGACCCCGGCCGGACCACCGCTCTCCCGCCCAGCGGCGCGCCGGCCGACGGCCGCGAGGGCACTCCGCCACCGGACGCCGTGCGCGGGACGCCCCCCGCCGTTCGCCCGGCCTCCGCCGGCGAGGCGCCGCCGGAAGTCCGGGCGACCGCGCGGCCAGGCAAGGCGGCCACGCCCGTGAGGACCACGCCCGCCGAGACAACGCGGGCCGAGACAACACCCGCCGGGAAAGGGCCGGCCACCAACCCGAAGACCGCCATCCCCAAGGGCGGGACCGCCAAGACCCCGAAGGCCAACGGCGTCGACAAGACCGGGACGGCGGAGACCCCCACCGGCAGGCCCTCCGCCACTCCTGGCGGGCAGACCGGGGAGCCGCCGGGACAGGCGGACGTCTTAGGCGGGACCTCGGCGGGGAAGGGCGCCCAGTCCGTTCAAGAGCCCGGCGTCCCGCCAGGCCAGGCGGAGAAGTGACCCCTCCCCGGCATCAACGCCCAGGTTGAATGCGACGCCTCACGGGAGCGGGCGGCGGCCGGCGAAGCCCAAGTCCGTACGGTGGTACCAGGCGAGCTCCGTCTCCCCCTCGATCCAGCACAGCCGCACCGACACTCCGTCGAGCACCGCGGGGAAGTCGACCAGCACCGGCGCGATGCCCTTCACCTCGATCCCCTGGCCGGTCCACCCGCTGAGGATCTCCTCGATGCGGGCCTGCAGCGCCTTGATCTCGGGGATGCCGCCGAGCTCGGAGCCGCCTCCTACCTGCCGGTCAAAGGTGATCTCGGCGAGGTCGGCGCGGGCGGCGATCACCTCGCGGGCGTCCTCGATGACGCCGGGCAGCAGGGAGCGGGCCTCGTCAACGGTGAAGATCCGGTCCATGCGGACACGTTAGCGGTTCGGCTCGTACGCGTGGACGAGCAGCTCCTGCGCGTGGTCGAGATAGTCGTCCAGGTAGGCGGCGGCCTCCTCGGGTTTGCCGGCCTCGATCAGCTCGAGCAGCGTGCGGTTGCGGTCGACGAACGGCTCGTGGAAGGCGCGCGGGTTCTTCATCACGTGGAAGACCAGGCGCAGCTCGGCCAGCAGCTGGCGCATGAGCTCGTCGATCCTCGGGCTGCCGTTGAGCGACACAAGCGCCTGGTGGAAACGGATGTTGGCGGTGCCGACGCCCTGCCAGTCGTCCTCGGCGGCGGCCCGCTCGGCGTCCCGCATGGCCTCGCGGACCACGGTCAGCGCCTGCGGCGACAGCGGCCGGCGCACGGCCGAGCCCTCCAGCACGCGGCGCACGCGGTAGAGGTCGAGCACGTCCTCGGCCGATGGCAGGCGGACGAACACGCCCCTGTTGAGTTTGTGGTCGAGCAGCCGCTCGTGGCCGAGCAGCCGGAAGGCCTCACGCAGCGTGTTGCGCGACACGCCGAGCCCTTCGGAGATGGTCTCCTCCGACAACCGCTGACCAGGACGGAAGAAACCCTCACTGATGCGGTCACGCAGGATGTCGGCCACCCGCTCGGCCGTGCTGCTGCGTCCCAGCCGGGGGCGGTCCTGGGAGAGATCAGCGACGACGTCATCCACATTTAACAGGGAATCATGGAGCAAACCTCTTGTCGAATTGTTCAACGATTCTTATGTTGAAGCTATCCCCTCGACAACCAAGGAGCGATCGATGTCAGGCTCCACGCAACAGACCCGGCGGGTGATCCTCGCCAGCCTGATCGGCACGTCGCTGGAGTGGTACGACTTCTTTCTCTACACCACGGCCGCGACGCTGGTCTTCCCCAAGTTGTTCTTCCCCGAGCTCGATCCGTTCAACGCGACGCTGGCGTCGCTGACCACCAACGCGGTCGCGTTCGTCGCCCGGCCGCTGGGCGGCGTGGTGTTCGGCCACTTCGGCGACCGGGTGGGCCGCAAGACCGTGCTGGTGGTGACGCTGCTGGTGATGGGCGTCTCGACGTTCCTCATCGGCGTGCTGCCCGGCTACGCGAGCGTGGGCGTGATCGCGCCGATCCTGCTGGCGGTGCTGAGGTTCGTGCAGGGCCTGGGGCTCGGCGGCGAGTGGGGCGGCGCGGTGATCATGTCGCTGGAGCACGGCGACGGACGGCGGCGCGGCTTCAACGCGAGCTGGCCGCAGGTCGGCGTGCCCGCCGGGTACGTGCTGGCGACCGGGCTGCTCACGCTCCTGTCGTTCGTCCAGTCGGACGCGGCGTTCCTGTCGTGGGGCTGGCGGGTGCCGTTCCTGCTGTCGGGCGCGCTGGTGTTCGTGGGCCTGTGGGTGCGGCTGAAGGTCACCGAGTCGCCGTTGTTCGCCGAGGTCGAGCAGCAGGGCGCCAAGGCCAAGATGCCGCTGCTGGAGGTCCTGCGCACGCACCCGCGCGCGTTGTTGTCCGCCTTCACCGCTCGGATCGGGGTGGACGTGGCCTTCTACACCTTCACCGCGTACATCTTCCTCTACATCACGGAAGTGCTCGGCCTGCCGCGCTCGTACGCGCTGAACGCGGTCCTCATCGGCTCGGCGCTGCAGCTGGCGCTGATCCCCCTCTTCGGGGCGCTGTCGGACCGGCTGGGGCGGCGGCCGGTCTATCTCGCGGGCGTGGTGAGCGCGGCGGTGTGGGTGTTCGCGTTCTTCCCGCTGCTGGACACGAAGTCGTTCCCGCTGATCGCGCTGGCGGCCGTGGTCGCGTTGATCACGCACGCCGCGATGTACGGGCCGCAGGCCGCGTTCATCGCCGAGCTGTTCAGCACCCGTCTGCGCTACAGCGGCGCGTCCATGGGCTATCAGGTGGCCGGCATCGTGGGCGGCGCGCTGGCGCCGATCATCGCGCTGAAGCTGTTCCAGACGTACCAGACCACGGTGGCGGTGTCGATCTACGTGGTCATCGCGCTGGCCGTCACCGCCCTGGGCCTGGCCATCGCGCCGGAGACCCGCGACCTCGGCCTCGCCGCCGAGCCGGAGCCCGCCCCACGCGACGGGGTCACCGGCCAGGTCGGGCCGTTCGCCTGAAGCACCCTCGATTGCCGCGAAAGCCGCGGGCGGCGGCTGCCACCGCCGCCCGCGCGGAAGGGTACGGGATGAGAATCGCCCTGGCCGTGATCGCCGCACTGATCGTCCTCCCCCTGCTCATCGGGGGCGTGGGGGGACTGGAGAGCACCGACGGCGGTCAGGTGGCCGTCGTCCGCGACGGCGGGCCGCTCGACGACAACAAGGTACGCCAGGTGATCGACCCCGGCTCGGGGATGACCTGGACCGGCATGTGGTCCGCCACCCACCTCTATCCGGCGCAGCAGCGCTTCTACACGATCACCGCCGACGCCAAGCGGGCCACCACGCTCGGGGTGGACGTGGTGACGGTGCCCAGCAGCGACGGTGTGAACCTGGGCATCGAGGGCACCCTCTACTTCACGCTCAACCTCGACCACGAGACGCTGAAGAAGTTCGACGACAAGTACGGCACCCGCACCTTCCGCGCGCAGGACGACAGCTCGCTCTATGCGTGGGACGGCGACGAGGGATGGACGGCGTTCTTCGGCCAGGCGGTGCGGCCGGTGATCGACAACGCATTGCGCGGCCAGATCGGCGCCAAACGCTGCGCCGAGCTCGTGCCGTCGTGCTCGCTGCTGGAGAGCTCGGCACTCAAGCCGCAGGACAGCAACGCGAACATCGCCGAGGTCCAGGACGCGGTCAACGCCTCGCTGGCCCGGGACCTGCCGGCCACGCTGGGCGGCGAGTTCTTCTCCGGGATACGGTTCACGCTGGCCAAGGTGACGCTACCGGCCGAGGTGCAGCAGGCGGTGGACCGCTCGCTGGCCGCCTCCGCGGCGGTCTCCGAGGCCCAGGCGAAGGTGGCCCAGGCCAAGGCCGAAGCTGAGGCGAACCGGGCCAGGCAGGACGGCTACGACAAGTGCCCCGCCTGCGCCGAGATCGAGAAGCTGAAGTCGTTGCCGCAGGGCATCACGGTGTACGCTCCGGGGAATCCGCAGTCGGTCGTGGTACCGGCACGCTGACCGCGGTACGGCGCCATCTGCCCTTGAAGGCCGCCATCGAGACCAGGAACACGACCTGGCCGGCGAGCGCCACCCCGAGCCACGTCTGCCAGCCGCCGGCCTCCACCACCGGGGGAGACACCACCAGCAGGGCCACGATCATGACGCGGACGACCATGCCCCAGATGCCCAGGGCCGAGCCCTGCAGCCGGGATTCGACGTCCTCGGCGTCCTCGGAGAAGTTGGCCATCCAGGGCACGTACGCGACGCCCATGAACAGGTAGAGCAGTGCGAACACGACGGTCACGTGCGCCGCGGAGACGCCCGGGCCGAGCAGCGAGATGAGGTACGCGAGCGTCGCCACGGTGAGCACGGTGCCCACGGCGGTGAACGGCTTGCGCAGCTGGATCCGGTCGGAGACCCGTCCGACGATCACGACGGCCACGGCGTTGAGCACGATGCCGAGGGCCACCACCCGGTTGGCCGCGGCAGCCTCCATGCCGAACCCGCCCGCCAGGATGGTCTGGCCGAAGATCGCGAACGTCCAGTAGAGCACCTGCCAGCCCGTGTTGCCCAAGACGTGCGCCCACAGGTGCGGGTGCCGGAACAGCTCCCGCACCCGGCCGTGGCCGGCCCGGCCCTCGGCCGCCACGGCGATCTCGTCCTGGAGCACCTCGGCCCGCAGCGCCGCCGACGGCTCGGCGATCTTCCAGATGATGACGGCGCACATGACCAGCGACACGACGCCCATGATGATCGCCTGCGACTGCCACGCGTTGCCGAACAGCGGGAGCGTGAACCCCGCGATGAACGAGGCCAGGAACGACGCCCCGACAGGTCCCCACGTCCAGAACGCGAACGCCTGCGCCCGCCCCATCCGCGGCGAGAAGTCCCGTACCAGCGAGGCCGTGATCGTGATCCCCGCGCCCTCGATGAACAACATCAGGCAGCGGATCCAGAACAGCTCGGTGACGGAGTCCACGGTCGCGAGCAGGAAGTTGCAGGCGGCCGTGATGGTCAGGGTGGGCACCAGGATCGTGATCCGCCCCCACCGGTCGGACAGGATGCCGCCGAACCCGGCCGAGAGCCCGCCCACGAGCACCGACAGCGCGGCGATCTGCCCGTAGACGGTCAGCGACATGCCCAGGTCCGCCATGAGGAGGGGCAGGATGGTGGCGATCGTGGTCTCGAAATTGGCCACCAGGCTCGCCAGCACGGCTATCGAGAGCAGGAAGATCCGGCGGCGGCCGACCGGGTAGACGCTCAGCTCGCGGACATAGAACGGCTTCATTCCCCAGCCTCCGGGGGCGGTTGTGGGACGTCGCTCTAGAACCGGCTTCTAGTTGCTCCTAGCTTTCCGTTTTGTGTCGATAAGTCAACGTTTCAACGGATTACGATGTGATCTCGATCACAGGGTGGGCGTTGTGACGGAATCGCCATCTATTCACAGAACAACACCTTCCGAATGGGCATAAACTGCGCGCCTGTGAGCCTGCCTGTACGTGAACGTTCCCCCCGGCCGGGAGGCGGTCGCCATCGCCGTCCCGTGCCCACGTCCCTGCCGTCGGACGCCCCCTTGCTCGTGATCGCCACCCCCGGCGACACCACCGGTGCGGCGGAAGAGATCGCGGCCGTGGTACGCGTGGACAACCCGCAGATCGAGGTCCGGCTGACGAGCGTCACCGATCTGGCGGACTCCCTTCCCATGGGACGCGATGCCGTCATCGTGCCCCTGCTCACCTGGGAAGATCCCGTCGTCATGGCGGAGATCGGCAAGGCCGTGGCGGCCGCCGGCTCCGGAGCGGTGGTGACCGACGCGCTCGGGCCGCACCCGCTGCTGGCCGAGGCGCTGCACATCCGGCTCGCCGAGCGCGGCCTGGCCCGGGCCGACCGCGTACGCCTGCTGAACGTCTCCAGCCCCGTGGACGCCGTCGTCCTCGGCACCGTCGGCGGCGAGCGCGCGGTGCGCGCCGTGCAGGCCACCGCGGTGCTGCTGGCCTCCCGGCTCACGCTCCCGGTCGTGGCCGCAGCGCTCGACAGCGACCCGGGCGTGAGCGTCGCCGCCCAGCGGCTGCGCGCGGCCGGCGCCCAGCGGCTGGCGATCGCCCCCTGCATGATCGGCCACGAGGCGCCCGCGGGGATCGTCGAGCGGGCCGCGGCGGAGATCGACGCCGGCCACGCCGAGCCGCTCGGCTCACACGGCGCGGTCGCCGAACTTGTCGCGCGAGCTTACGGGAGTCAACTCGCGACTTGACAAGGGCTTGTAAAGATCACGGGACTCGCGTTACCGTCTGCCCATGCGCCAGGTGGTGTGGAACGGTGAGCGACTCGGTCTCCGTGACGTGACCGAGACCGACGTGCACGGACTGCACGCCATCTACGGCGACCCCACCGTGACGCAGCACATGCCGTTCGCGCCGCGCACCTTGGACGAGGTGGCGGCGCTGGTGGACGAGGCCGTGGCGGCGGCCTTCACCGAGCCGCGGCTGCTGTACGTGATGGCCGTGATCGACATCGAGCGCCGCGGCCTGATCGGGGTGGCGCGCCTGCACATCGAGGCCGACCATCCGCACAGCGCGGAGATCGGCTTCGGGCTCCTGCCGGACATGTGGGGGCGCGGCATCGGCACCGACCTGGTGCGGTTGTTGCTGTCGTTCGGGTTCAAGGAGCTGGGACTGCACCGGATCTGGGGCGCACGGTCGCCCGCCAACCTGCCCGCGCAGCTGGCGATGCTGACGGCGGGGATGGTTGAGGAGGGCCGCATCCGGCACCACGTGCACACGCCGCACGGCTGGCGCGACTCGATCGTGCACTCGGCCCTCGAAGACGAGTGGACCGAACGCTGATTCCCCGGCTCTCCTGAGGCGCCGGTCAAGTCCGGACGCCTCGTTCGTGTGCCGTCCTTCCAGCCGCCCGATGCACCTCCGGCAGCGCCACGTGGATCCGGCCGCGCGGGCCGGGCGCGGCGCAGCCCGTCGTGGTCGAGAACCGCGGTGTGGCGGGGCCGGGGATTGTCGGTGGGGCACCCTACGATGAGGCTCCTCACGGAGGGATGATCCAATGGTCGACTCGCTGATCGTGCCGCTGTTCGTCACGACGGACCTGCCGCCGGAGGCGGACCTGGCCGAGTTCGGGGCGTTGCTGGCCGGGACGGCACGCGTGCTGGGCCACGAGGGCGCCGGTTACCAGGCGTTCCTCGCGGGCAAGGTGTTCTGGCTGGACCGGCCCGTGCTGCCCGAGCAGCGTCCGGCCGCCGACGCGGAGCTGCGTTTCGCGGGCATGCTGGGCTATCTCGCCGCCTCGGGCTCCGGCCACTCGGCCAGGGACGTGGTCGGCGATGTGCGGCAGGCGATCGGCGCGGCCGTGGCGGGCCGCTACGGAGACGTGGGCGTGGCTCCGGCCGTGTTCGCGATCCGCGACCAGGACGTCCGTGAGCGCACCCCCGACGAGGCCCTCTACGTCGACACGCCCGACGGTGCGGCCGAGCTGGTGAATGCGGCCAAGTCGTACCTCTAGTCAGACGGTCTCACCGCGTGCCATGGTGAGCGAAGATCCTTCCAGCGGGGACGGCACGCGGCTCGACACCCGCCGGCGGCGGTCTGGACGACGAGGAGGTTCCCATGGCGGTGCTCGGCGCGATCTGTTTCGGGCTGGTGATCGGGTGGATCACGTACCGGACGCTGCGTCGCAGGGAAGGCGCCGTGGGGCTGACCGACCTCGCCACGGTGCTGGCCGCGGTGGGCGGCGGGGCGGTGACGGCTCTGTTCGACCTGCCCGAAGTGTTCGGGGCGTACGCGGTGGGGCTCGCGATCGGCTTCTTCGGCTATCTGGTGGTGGCCACGCTGATGCCCGACTCGAAGTGGATGGACCACTAGGCCCGGTCAGTCCGGGACACCGACCAGCACGTAAGGGGCCCACAGGTCGGGCTCGGCGGACCCGTACAGGTCGCGCAGGTCCAGCACGGCCTCGCGCAACGCCTGCGCCGGCCCGGTGCCGGTGCGGAGCCTGGTGTGGAAGTCGCGCATCAGCGCCCGCGTGATCTCGGTGGCGGCCGGCCAGAGGGTGAGCAGGACGGATCTGGCTCCGGCGTGGAGGAGGGCGTGGCCGAGCGCCGCCACCCCGTCACCGGCCGGGGCGCGCTGGCAGCCGGTGAGGACGACGAGTCCGGCGTGTGTCCTCGTGCTCATCAGCCGCCTGGCGGTGAGGAGCCCGTCGGCGAGCCGGATGCCCGAGGCGAACGGGTCGTGCCCGTCGAACACGCCGTCCGCGGCGACGTGCACGATGTCCCAGGTTCCGGGGAGGAGGGCGGACGTGGCGGCGGGGCCGGTGCGCGGGTCCTCGCCCAGCAGCGCGGCGATCTCCTCGGCCGCCCGCGTCTCCGCTTCCGTGCCGAAGCCCAGCACCAGGGACCGGCCGGCGCGGGGCGGGACGCGGTGGGTGAGGCGGGTCAAGGCGGCGGCGGACGGGGCGTAGGTCACGGGGCAACGTTCGAGGAGCGAGTGCCCACCGGCCGGGGCGAGGGCGTGCAGCGGGACGCGATGCAGGTCGCGGTGCGGGATGAGGTGGAGCCACCCCAGGTCGCCGGGGTCCAGCGCCTGGAGTGCGTCGGCCAGCAGCAGGTCGGCGAGACGGCGCCACAGGTTCAGTCGGTGGCGGCGGACCGCGACGTCGAGCAGGGCCGGCCGGTCGCCGTCGAGGGTCCCGGTGAAGTCGGCCAGGAGGGCACGGCCGACCTTGGTGGGGAAGGCGCGCGGCTCGGACCAGCCGGTGCGGTGGGCGAGGACGGTCACCGTGTCCTCGTCCTCGCCGATGTGGAAGCCGAGCAGTCCTGTCGCCGTCCGGGTGCCGCCGCCGTCGCGGGAGACCGCAGGAGCGACGAGGGCGTCCAGCTCCGGTTCGGCCGGTAGGGTGGCGCGGCGCCTGGCCACGTGGTCGGCGGCGAGGAACTCCATGCGGTGCCACAGTGCCTCCACGCCGGTCTGGGCGGTGCGGGCGCGGCGGGCGAGGGCCGGTGCGGGCCAGCGGTCGTGGCCGAGCTGGGTGATCAGGCTGTGTTCTTTCTCCTGCTCGGCGAGCGCCCAGGCCGAAGCCCCGCGCCCGAGGCGTACGGCCAGCCGGATCGCCCGGTCCAGGGCCGGCAGGTGGCCGAGGGCCCAGGCGCGTTCGGCGTCGGCGAGGGCGTCCGGCAGGTCGCCGAGTCCCTCCGCGGCGGCGGCCCGGTGGTGGCAGGCGGTCGCCAGCGCCGGCTCGTGGCCCAGCTCCTCCAGCAACTCGGCCGCGCGGGACAGCCGGCGGTGGGCCCGGCCGTGCTCGGCCTGGGCCACGTCGAGCGCCCCGAGGCCGGCCAGGGCGATCGCCTCGCCCGCGCTGAACCCGATCCCGTCGGCCAGCGTCAGCGCCTCCTCCAGGCATGCCGCCGCCGCAACAGCCGGTTCCTTCAGGCGGGCGAGCATGATCAGGTCGAGGGTCGCGCCGCGGTGGTCGCCGTTCGTCCGGTGGAGGTCCAGGGCGCGTTCGAGGAGCGGCCTGGCCGCGTCCTGCTCGCCGCGCAGGACGTGCACGAAGCCGAGGCCGGCATGGTCGTCGCCGCGGGAGGCCTGGGCGCCCAGTTCCTCGGTGATCGAGATGGCTTCCCGGTAGGCGGTGGCCGCCGCGTCCAGCTCGCCCAGTTCGAGGTGGAGGCCGGCGCGGCCGGACAGCAGCGAAGCGCGCAGGGCCCGCCACACGGGGGCGGCGGCCAGGGCGAGGCCCTCGTCGTAGGCGCGGGCGGCGTCCGTCCAGCGGGCCTGGTCGGAGAGGGCCCCGGCGAGGGAGTTGAGGGCGTGGACGAGCTGGGCGGGGAGCGCTGAGGCCGTGTCGCGGGCCAGTTCGACCGCTCTGGTGAGGTGGCCGATCGCCTCGTCGGGGCGGCCCAGCGCGCGGGCGGCGGCGCCGAGGTTGCGCAGGTGCTCGGCGACCCGGTCGTCGCGTAGTTCGCAGCCGCGGGCGGCGTGGCTGTAGGCGGCGTTGGGGTCGCCCAGGGCCAGGCAGAGGGCGGACAGCTTGGCCAGCAGGTGGGACAGGTCTTCGGCGGGGATGACGCCGGGTCCGTTCCGGATGCGCGGGATGTCGTCGCCGGTCGAGATGCCGGCGCCGCCGGCACGGGGCCGGCCGGCGAGGATCTGTTCGGCGGTCGCACGGGCCAGCCGCAGGTCGCCCGCGGCCTCGGCCTCCTCCAGGAGGAGCCGGCGCTCCAGCCGTTCCAGTGCCTCCGGCTGCTCGCCGGCGGACCGGAGCGCGGTGCGGGCCTCGGACAGCGTGGCGCGGCCGTGGGCGAGGTCGCCCAGGGTGAGCTGGATGGTGGCCACGCGTTCGAGGACGTCCGCGTCCAGGCCGCCCGACACCGCCGCCATGGCCGCGACGACCTCGAACGGCGCCTGCGCCGGAGGGATGGCCGGCTGCGGCGTGGCGAGGGCGGTCAAGCCTGCTTCCAGGGCTTTCCTGGCGCGGCGGTACTCGGCTCGTTCCTCCAGGACGAAGCCGAGCTTGATGGAGGCCAGGGCGGCCAGGCGGTTCTGGGCGGCGGCGTGGAAGGCCGTCACCGCCGGCTCCAGCGCCTCCGCCTGGGCTCTCAGGTCACCGGTGCGGGCGGCGAGAGCGGCCAGGCGGTCGTGTACGACGCCTTCCTTCAGCGGGTCGGCGACGGCCAGGCCGAGGGCGGCGTGCAGGCGTTCCTCCGCCGCCTGCAACTCGCCCCGCCGGATGTCGAGCACGGCGCGGTGCAGGATGGCGACGAAGAGGGCGTCGCGGTCGCCTTCGGCGGCGGCCAGCTCCAGTGCCCGGTCCAGCTCCGGCAGGGCGTCGTCCGTCCGGTCCAGGCCGGCCAGGCAGGAGGCGCGCATGGTCAGGGCGACCGCCTCCTTGGCGTTCGCCCGCAACCGGGCGAACGTCTCCCCCGCCGCCCCGAACTCCTCCAGCGCCCGCTCGGCATCGCCGTCCGTGTACGCGAGCACGCCCAGGTTGTAGCGGACGGACCCGGAGCCGTCGTGGTGGCTGATCGCGTCGTACTCGCGTTCCGCCAGCTCGAAGGCGGCCCGGGCGCCGGCGGCGTCGCCGGTGGCGCGGCGGCGTTGCGCGATGCGGTACCACTCGTCGGCGGGCTCCCGCCGCTCTCCCCTGCGCCGGACGATCTCCACGACGCGGGCTTCGCAGGCGGCGGCCTGCGCGCGATGGCCCCGCTCGGCGAGCAGGACGGCGTGCGCGTCGAGTGCGCGGCAGGCATCCTCCCACGCCCCCGTGGCCTCCAGCTCGATGGCGCAGGCGGCGATGCGCTCCACCGCCGCGGCGAGGTCCCCCTGGTCGACCGCGGCGCGGGCGGCGGGGATCAGGACGGTGGCCGCCGGTTTCGGCTCGCCGAGCGTCAGGTACAGCTCGCGGGCCCGGACCGCGCACGCCACCGCCGAGGCCGGGTCGCCGGCGGCCAGATAGGCGTCGGCCGCCTTGACCTGGTGGAACGCCTCCTCGGCGGCCAGGCCGTCGGCCGCGCACCGGGCGACCGCGCGGAGGTACAGGCCGACGGCGCCGGCGGGGTCGCCCGCCCCCAGGAGGACGACGCCCATGTTGCCGAGTTGCCCGGCCTCGGCTCGGGTGTCGCCCAGGGCACGGTAGACGGCCGCCGAACGTTCGTACGCCTCCAGGGCCTGGGCCGGCTCGTTCAGCTCCGCGTGATTGGCACCGAGCCCGGACAGCGCGGCGGCCGTCCTGGAGTGCTGGCCGGCCTCGTCGAACGCGGCCGCCGCCCTGGTCAGCACGGCGTTGGCGGTCCGGAGGCGACCGAGCTCGGTCAGTTGGAGCGCCGCCGTGAACAGGAACGCCCCGCGATCGCCGGCTTGGCCGAATCGGTGCTCGGCGAAGCGCAGGAGCTTGAGTGTCAGGTCCTCGTCCGAGGTGAGGAGCGCCAGTCCGGCCGCGGCCTGCGCGAGATGCTCGTCCATCGACGGCGGTGTCGGGTCGTCGAGCACGGCGGAGAGCCGGGTCAGCAGGCCGGCGTCGCCGTCCCTGGCCAGTGCCAGGGCCTCGCTCAGGTCACGGGTGTCGCGCACGGCGGAGTAGCGGGCGAGCAGGGCGTTGGACAGCAGCCGGTGGGCGGGCGCCGGTTCGCGGGAGGTCTTCACGGCCAGTTCGACGCCTTGGCGGGCGGCCAGAACGGCGTCGTTCAGATCCTCGGCCCGCCCGTCGGCCCGCTGAGCGCGCCATTGGAGCACCTCCGACAGCAGGCCGTACGCGTCGGCGCGGAGGGCCAGGTCTTCGGCGGAGGTGAGGGCCTCACGAAGTGCGGTGACGGCCTCGTCGGCCGTGGGCGGGGTGAGGCGCAGGCTCAGGGTCCGGGCGAGCAGGAGGAGGGCTTCGGGCCTGGCGGGGTCGTGCTCGTCGTGGGCGGCCAGAGCGGCGCGGGTGGCGGCGACCGGTTCCGCCGGGTCTCCCCCGGTGACCACCACCCGTTCGCGCAGGGCGTCGGCCAGGGTGGTCAGCAGGTGGGCCCGGTCGGGATGGCCGGGCGGGGCAGGTCCGGCCGCTTCGCGCATGGCCTCGATGGCCACGTCCAGGTCGGCCGGCTCCCCGGTCACGCCGTAGCGGCGCCACCGCCGATCGGCCAGCAGGCCGAGGCGCACGATCGGATCGGTCCCGAGCCGGCGGGCCGGTTCGTCGGGGGCGACGCCGAGGGCTTCCAGCATTTCGCGGCCGGCCTCGAGGGAGCGCTCGTCGCCCGTGACCACGTACCACTCGACGAGCCCCGCCGCGTACGGCGCCAGCACCCCGGGATGCGCCCACTGCTCGTGCCAGAAGTCCAGCGCGCACTGCCCCACCCTGATGAACGCCAGCAGGTCGTCGTCCAGGAGCGAGCCCGCCGCCCGCGCCCTGGTGAGGTCCACCAGCGTCAGCAGCGCCTGCGGCCGGTCCCGGGCGTCCGGTGCCGATTCGGCGGCCGCGAGGTAGGCCCTGACCAGGTCCTCGTCGTCGGGCACGGCCGACGCCAGCGCCGCGGCCAGCTCCCCCAGGTGGGCGACCTCACCCGGCGCTCCCAAGGCCGCTCTGAACAGCACGTGCACAGCGTCGTCGATGAGCTCACGCGCGCCCATCTGTTCGTACAGCCGTACCAGCCCGCCGCCGAGCAGCGCGAGCGCGGCGGGCGCCCAGGACGGGTCGGTCGAGCGCATGGCCTGCTGTAACAGCAGCTGCTCCAGCCGGTCGGCGGCGTCCACGGTCGGATGCGCCACGGCGCGGCGGACCAAGGCGTGGATGAGCAGGCCGACGTGCCGGTACGCGGCCGGGTCGACGTGCCGGAAGACCTCCTCCACCAGCCCGGCCCACGTGCCGGCCGAGTCGCCGGGCGGCACGCTCGAGCCGCGCAGCTTCTCCGGCAGCCGCCCGGGGTCGACCACGGCCACGGCGGCGAAGAAGGCGCCCGCCACCGCGGCGTCCTGCGTGGTCCGCTGGTCGAGCCGGTACCGGGCCAGGTGGAGCATGCCGATGAGGCGCCAGGCGGCGGCGTCGGAGCGGTCGCCGGCGCACGCCAGCATCGCCTGCTCGGCCTCGCCCAGCGCCGCGGGATCCCAGATCAGCCCGGGATCCGCGGCCTGCTCGAACCGCTCGATGCGGGCGGCGAGCGCCGCGGCCGGATCGGTCATGGGCACAGGCTCTCACCGGTGCGCGCGCCCGTACAGAAGCGCCGCTCAGCCCGACAATTCGAGGAAGGACACCCCGGGCATGGGCAGGTCGAACCGGAGGGTGAGGGTGGTGCCGGTGACCGTGGCGGGCGGGTCGAGCTCGTCGAGGGTGTTGGCGGCGCGGAGTTTGTCCCACTGCTCGTCCGCCGGCCAGTCTCCATCCCCCATAGCGTGCCAGACGGCCTCGATGTTGGAGTGATCGTGGTCGATGCGGTGGTGGGTGAGCGTGCGGGGGCGGCCGTCCAGCCCGTCGATGGTCAGCGTGACCGTACGGGCCAGCTCGGGGGCGCCGCCCGCCTGGGACTGGTTGAGCGTGCCGTTCCAGAGCAGCACGCCGATCCGGCCGTCGTCGTGCCGGGCCGCCCACGCCTCCACGCCGGCCACGTCCCCCTCCAACGTGGCCGGCAACTCGGCGTCGCCGAGACGGGCGGCGAGCGCGAGCGCGTGGAAGCGGGGTTTGCGCAGGTTTCCGACGGTGAGCAGGCCGAAGCCGCCGTGGAACAGCCGGGGCGGGCGGCCCAGCTCCTCGAAGTGGTCGGAGGCCACCCAGTGCGACAACGCGCCGATCCTGCCCGCGGCCGACTTCATGCCGTGCAGCAGGAACGCCGCCCCGAACGGCCCGTCGCCGATGCCGTGGAAGTGGGTCGGCGTGGGACCCCATTCCGTCCACCAGACGGGGATGTCCCGCCCGTGCCTGGCCAGGGCGGGACGCCAGTCGAGCGGGGCGTTGCCGTAGGTGTGCGTCGACAGGAAGTCGAGTGCCGCCCCCGACTCGGCGACGTGGGCGAGCAGCTCCTCGACCCAGCCGTTCGCCGCCGAGGCGGGGCCGCCCACCCGCAGGTCCGGGTGCACGTTCTTCACGGCGGCGGCGGTGACGTCGTAGAGCAGGAAGTACTCCTCGGGCGTGCCGGACCAGAAGACGGCCAGGTTGGGCTCGTTCCACACCTCGAAGGCCCAGTGGTCGATCAGCTCGTGGATGCCGTACCGGGCCGCCAGGTGCTCGACCAGGGCCCTGACCAGGTCGCTCCAGGCCTCGAAGTCCTTGGGCGGCGAGATGATCGCCTCGTAGCCGAACACCGTCTTGGACGGGTCGGCGGCCAGGTCGCGCGGCATGAAGCCGAGCTCGACGACCGGGCGCAGGCCCAGGCCGGTGACGATGTCGTAGACCCGGTCCACGCCGCTGAAGTCGTAGACGTTGCCGGCCGTTCCTCCTGGCTCGGGAGCTCCGCGCCCTTCGCGGTACACGCCGAGGTCGTCGCAGAGGATGCCGTGCGCCCGCACCGTCTCCACGCCGAGCTCGTCCCGCATGATCCGCAGCGCCTCGGTGAGCTCCTCGCCGATGGGCCGGCCGCCGGTCTCACCGGTGTTCAACAGGTACGACAGGTGCTCCGACCCCACCATGAGCCGCCACGGGCGCGGCAGGTCGCGGCTCACCTGCCGGGCGTCGACGCGGACCGAGACCTCCCGGGCGGACGCGGCGGGACCGGCGTCGACCGCCGGGGACAACGGGCCGATCGTGTCCATGGCGGAGACGGCGGCCACCGCGTAGGCCGCCGCCCCGTGGCCCGTGTCGACGTACCGGCAGGACGGGACGGCCGGCACGTCCACGTCCGGCTGCCCGATCGGCGCCCCGTCCCGGTGCACCAGGTACCCGATGGCGCCGGGCACGGGATCCCAGGTCAGCGTCACCGCACCGGCGCCGGGCACCGCCCGGAGGCCCGTGGGGGCCTCCAGGTCGGGCCACGCCGCTGTGGTGATCTCGCCGGACGTCTGGCCGATGCGGTCCTGCCAGTCGCGGTGGGCGGACGTGTTACTCAATGGCTTCCCCGTTTCCTCGAACATCCCATTCTTCGAGCCGCATCACCGGGCGGAGCTTGGCCTCCACGCCGGAGCCGGCGAAGTAGCGGTGCAGGTTGCCCTCGGCGAGCACGTTGCCGAGGGCGGCCATGACCATGCCCTGGTCGAGCGCCAGGTACCACTTCGACACCACGCCGGAGCGGACGGCGATCGCGTCGTAGAAGCCGCCGGGGCCGTAGGCGTCGAAGTCGCGGCGCAGCTTGGCCAGGTTGTCCAGGGCGGCGTCCTTCGCGTACGGCAGAGCCAGGAAGCTGGCGTGCGGCGTCACCACGCCGTCGCCGTAAGCAGCGGGCTCCGGCTGGGCCGGGCGGCAGCCCTCGTAGCCGGGGTCGGTGCTGGTGCGCTCGCGGTCGGAGGTGTAGCCGGGCGTGTCCATGCCGAGCGGGTCCACGCCGTACTCGCGGTAGCCGCCGTGCGGGTCATTGGACGGGGAGAAGCCCCAGTAGCCGTACTCGGCCTCGTTGAGCCCGTGTTCGATCTGGGCGCGCACGAAGATCGGGTGGTTGCGGCCCCAGCTCCGCGGCGCCCACGCGGCCTCGGGGACGACGAGGTCGGGCATGAGCGCCTCGAACATCGAGCCGCCCCAGTTGGGCACGAAGCGCATGCCGCGATAGCCGTAGGTGCCCTCCCAGACGTTCACGCCCAGGTGCTTCTTCCACGACCCGACCGGCTTCTGGTCCTGCCAGCCGAAGTCGCAGCCGTTGTCGGGGAACGTCCGGTACGGGCCGAAGTAGCTCTCGCGCGGGATCTGGCCGAGCGCGATGCCCACGTACTGGCCGATGCGGGTCTCGGCGGGCGCGCCGTAGTGGTGACAGGTGGAGTAGACGGTCGTGCCGGTGCCGGCGTAGTCGCTCTCCACGTGGCAGCCGTCGGGCGGCTCCGGCCAGAAGCCGCCGCGCAGCAGGCCCGTGCCGGCGTCGGGGCGGGCCGCCGGGTCGTAGTAGGACGTGAAGTTCATCGAGGTCAGCAGCCGGTTGGCACGGGCCGCATACTGCGGGGTGGCGTTGCGGACCATCATGAGGGCCGTGGCCAGCCAGCCGTTGTCCACGCTGGAGGCGAAGAGGCGGACCGGGTCGCCGGTCTCCGGCCAGGTGCGGACGAGCTGGAGGGTGGCGGGGTCGTACCAGTTGTAGAACTGGCCGGTCGGGGCGTTGCGCTCCAGCCGCTCCAGTGCCGTGAGGACCCGGCCGATCCTGGCGGCGGCGTCGTGGCCGCTGATCAGGCGCAGATCGCGGGCGGTGAGCGTGCTCCACACGTACGTGCCGATGTTGGTGGGCGAGGTGACCTTGGCGCGGGTCTTGAGGTCGCCGGTCACCTTGTCGGACGGCAGGCCGGTGGCCGGCTCGACCATGGCGGCCATCGACCGCCAGGTGTCCTTGGCGTAGCGGTGGAGCGTGCTGTCGGCGTTCGCGGGGGGTGCCGGCACCACGAGAGCCAGCACGACTGAACCGGAGAGGATCGTCTTGCGCATGAGGGGGCTCCTCTTACTTGAGTCCGGTGGTGGCGATGCCCTGGATGAAGAAGCGCTGCAGGAAGACGAAGAGGAGCAGGATCGGCGCGATGACCACGACCGATCCGGCGACGAGCAGGTTGTAGTGGGTGCCTTCGTTGCCGTTGAGGATGTTGAGCGCAACCGGGAGGGTGTACATGTTCTCGCTCTGCGCGACCACGGCCGGCCACAGGAAGTTGTTCCACGAGCTGAGGAACGTGATCAGCCCCAGCGTGGCCAGTGCCGGCCCGCACAGCGGCAGGATGATCCTGAAGTAGATGCGGAACTCCCTGGCGCCGTCCACCCTGGCCGCGTCGATCAGCTCGTCGGGCAGGTCGGAGATGAACTGCCGCATCATGAACACGCCGAGCGGCGTCACCACGGTCGGCAGGATGATCCCGATGAACGTGTTGACCATGCCGAGCTTGGCGATCAGTACGAACTGCGGCACCATGAGCACGATCGCCGGGATCGCCAGCTGGACCAGGACCAGCCCGAACGCCAGGTTCTTCCCGCGGAAGTCGAGCTTGGCGAAGGCGTACCCGACCATGGAGCAGAACAGCAGGTTCGTGACCACCAGCACGAGCGCGATGATCACGCTGTTGGCGAACGCGGTGCCGATGCTCACCCGCTCGAACAGCTCGACGAAGTTGTCCAGCGTCCACGTCTCCGGCCAGAACGTCGGCGGGTCGCGCCTGATCTCCCGCTCGGGCTTGACGGAGCTGAGCGCCGTCCACAGGAAGGGCCCCACGACCAGCACCAGGCCGACCGTGAGCCCGAGGTAGATGATCGCGTGCTGGCGGCGGGTCCGTCTCATCTGTTCCTCCCCAGCCTCAGCTGCAGCACGGCCAGCGCCACGATCACGGTGAACAACACCGTCGAGGCGGCCCCGGCGTAGCCGTAGTTGCCGACCCCGAACTGGCCGAAGATCGCCAACGACGCCGACAGCGTGGCGTTCAGCGGCCCGCCACGGGTCATCACCAGCGGCTCCTCCAGGAACTGCATGAACCCGACCGAGCTGTAGACGGTGCAGAACAACAACACGGGGCGCAGCGAGGGCACGGTCACGGAGCGGAAGCGGGCCCACCGCCCGGCGCCGTCGACCTCCGCGGCCTCGTACAGCTCCCTCGGGATGGTCTGGAGCGCGGCCAGCAGCACGACCATGTTGAAGCCGAAGCTGCGCCAGGCGGTCATGACGATGATCGAGGGCAGGGCGGTGCTCTGGTTCTGCAGCCAGTTCGGGCCTTGGACGCCGACCAGCTCCAGCAGCCGGTTGACCAGCCCCGCCTCGGGCTCCAGGAGGAACTTCCAGGCCACGGCGATGCCGATGATGCTGGTGATGTTCGGCAGGTAGTAGCCGAGCCGGAAGAACGCGGCAGGCAGGCGGGCGATGCCCGAGTTGAGCAGGACGGCGGCGGCCAGCCCGAGCCCGATGGTCAGCGGCAGCGCCGTGACCACGAACACGACCGTGTTGACCGCGGCCCGCCGCATGGCGCCGTCGTTGACGAGCCGCAGGTAATTGTCGACGCCGACGACGTCGACGGCGAGCGGGTTCGTCACGTCGGTGCTGCGCATGTCGGTGAAGCTCATGCCGATGCCGACGAGCAGCGGACCCAGGTAGAACACCACGAACAGCACCACGAACGGCAGGATGAACATCCAGCCGATCCAGCTCCTGCGTAAGGTGAGCCGGACGACCGCCGCGGGAACCGCCGAATTCACAGGCCGGTCCCGATCGTGTCGGCCTGCGACTGGATGGACTTGGCCGTCTGCTCAGGGGTCTGCGTGCCGCGGGCCAGCTTCTCCAGCTCGCCCTCCAGCACCCGGGCCACCTGCTCCCACGTGGGGAACGGCGGCGGCGTCTTGGCGTCCTTGAGCTGCTCGCCGAAGACGGCCAGCTGCTTGTCGGCGGTCAGCTCGGGCTCCTGCCAGGCCACCTGCACGGCGGGCAGCGCCTTGACCGTCGTGTACCACTTGGCCTGCACCTTGGGCTCGCTCAGCCACTGCAGGAACTGCCAGGCCGCGTCGCGGTTCTTGGCCTTCTTGAACACCGCCATGGCGGACCCGCCGATGAAGCTGGTGCCCGAGACCGGGCCCTTCGGGTACGGGGCGACGTCGAACTTGTCCTTGAACTCGGGGCCGCCGTCGTTGTTGAGCACGCCGACCATCCACGGCCCCGAGAAGAATCCGCCGACCTCACCCTTGATGAACGTCTGCGGGAAGGCGCCCTCGGCCGTGTTCGTCGGGGCGAGCTTCTGCTTGAACAGCGACTCGTACTGCTTGAGCGCCGTCACGGCCTCGGGGGTGTCGAAGGTGTACGTGCCGTCCTTGACGATCTCGCCGCCGGCCTGCCAGATCAGCGGCAGCACCTCCTGCCAGGAGGCGCCGAGCGTGTAGCTCTGCTGGAAGCCGTCCTTGGCGCCGCCCTTCTCCTTGAGCGCCCTGGCGAACTCGGTGAACTCCTGCCAGGTCTTCGGCGGTTGCACGCCCGCCTTCTTCGCCTGGTCGGTGCGGTAGTAGAGGACGCGTGTCTCGACGTACCACGGCACGCCGTACGCCGTGCCGCTGAGCTCGACCGTCTGCCACGCACCGGGGAAGAACGCCGCCTTGTCGACCAGGTTGCCCGGCGTCGGGTCGAGCGCGCCGGTCTTGGCCAGCTCGCCCGACCAGGTCGAGCCGATCATGCTCACGTCGGGCGTGGCGCCGCCCGCGATGGCCGCGGTGATCTTGTCGTGCGCCACGTCCCACCCGATCGCCGTGACGTTGACCTTCACACCGGGGTTGGCGCTCTCGAAGTCCTTGACGAACGTGCCGAGCGCCTTTCCTTCCTCCCCCATCGCCCAGACCGTGACCTCCCCCGTGACCTTGCCGGTCGTGACGTTCTGCGCCTGCTCCGGCGCCTGGGCGGCGTCGCGGCCGCAACCCGCGGCCAGGATCGCGAGAGCCAGCAGGCCGCCGGTGGCGCGGGCTCCGGCGCGCCGGGTGATCGTGTTCACGTTCTTACCTCCTGGGGGTGGGGACCGCAGCTGGCGCGGACGACCAGCTCGGTGGTCAGGATGAGGTGGCGCGGCGTGTCGCGGACGCCGGTGATCAGCTCGTCGAGCGCGCGGGCGGCGCGGGCGCCGAGCTCGCGCATCGGCTGGCGCACGGTGGTCAGCGCGGGCCTGGCGTGGCGGGCGGCCATGATGTCGTCCCAGCCGGTGACGGCCACGTCGCCGGGCACGTCGAGGCCGAGCTCCTCGGCGGCGAGCAGCGCCCCCAGCGCCACCTCGTCGTCGGAGCAGACGATCGCCTCCGGCCTCCTGTCCTTGAGCAGCGCCCTGGCCGCGTCGAAGCCGCACTCCACGGTGTACTCCCGCGTGGCGACGGCCTCGATCGCGCCGCCGAGCACCGACCGGACGCCGCGCCAGCGTTCGTCCACGTCGTCGCCGCTGGTCAGGGGCGCGCCGAGGAACGCGAACCGCTCGTAGCCGTGGCCGGCCAGGTGCTCGGCCAGTGCCCGCGCCGAGGCGGTGTTCTCGCTGCGCAACGTGTCCGCGCCGGGCAGCGGGTCGCGCGAGATGACCACCAGCCGCACGCCGAGCCGCACCAGCTCGGCGATCAGCGGGTCGGGGGCGGCATGGCCGAAGACCAGCAGGCCGTCCACCCGCCCGGCCAGGTCCTTGATCAGGTCGTTGACCCTGGTGCGGCCCTTGGTCGACAGGATGACCACGGAGCGGCCCAGCTCGGAGGCGACCTCCTCGTAGCCGAGCAGCACCTCGGTGTAGTACGGGCCCGCGAGGTCGGGGAAGACGACGCCGTTGGCGGCGTGCCGGCCTTCGGCCAGGCTGACGCCGAGCCGGCTGGGGGTGAAGTTGAGCTCCTCGACGGCCTTGAGCACCTTCTCGCGCGTCTTGGCCGCGACGGGCCCGGTGCCGCGCAGGGCCCTGGAGACGGTCGCGATCGACACGCCTGCCCGCTTGGCCACCTCGTAGATGGTCACGTCCATGGAGCCACTCCTTTGTGTAAGCGCTTTCATGATGAGCTGATGTAAGCGCTTACACAAATGCAGTGTGCCAGGTTTGTTAACTTCTCGTACAGACCCCGTCGAGTAACGGTGAGGTCACGCTGGAGATGGGTAGGCGGACGGCATGCTCTACGGCAAGGAACACGTCCGGCGCTACCAGGAGACCGACGGCGCGGAAGGACACGACTGGAACAACACCACAGTCCTGCTCCTCACCACCAAAGGCCGCAAGTCGGGCAAGCCATACACGACCCCGCTCATCTACCAGCGACACGGCGACGACAACGTGGTCGTGGCCTCGAAGGGCGGGGATCCCGACCATCCGGAGTGGTACAAGAACCTCAAGGCGAACCCTGACGTCGAGGTGCAGGTCAAGGGCGACAAGTTCAAGGCCCGCGCGCGTACGGCGAGCGACGAGGAGAAGCCCGAGCTCTGGCAGCTCATGACGAGCACGTGGCCGGACTACGACGAATACCAGCGGAAGACCGACCGCGACATCCCGGTCGTCGTCCTGCAACGCGCCACCTGACCGAAGGCCGCCCGCGCGCGAGGCGCGGGCGGCCGTTCGGCTTGCCGGCCGCCGCGGCCTCGTCTGACTCTCCTCACCACCCCCGAACCACGCCCCATGCGCGCCGCTCGCCTCCACCTTCTCGGCGGAACCGCACCCCATGGCCGGTGGGACGTGGCGTCCGCGTGCATGTGGCGCGCAACCGCCGCCCTGCGTCCCCCCAGAACTGATGAGGACCCCGGTCGGGGCAGGGGCGGGGCCGAGGGCTCAGGCTCGCAGGGTCGCGTACAGCTCCATGGTGCGGTGGGCGATGCGTTCCCAAGAGAAGTGCTCGACGGCCCTGGCACGGCCCGCCTTACCCATCGCCGTGGCCCGGTCCGGGTCACCCAGCAGGGTGTTGACGCGCTCGGCCAGGTCGGCGGCGAAGCGGTCGGGGTCGTGCGGGGTGCCGTCGGCACCCTGGTCGATCGGCACGAGCAGGCCCGTCTCCCCGTCGGCCACCACCTCGGGGATGCCGCCGGTGGCCGTCGCGACCACGGCCGTCTCGCAGGCCATGGCCTCCAGGTTCACGATCCCCATCGGCTCGTAGACCGACGGGCACACGAACACCGTCGCGTGCGTCAGCAACTGGATCACCTCGGGCTTGGGCAACATCTCCTGGATCCAGAAGACGCCGTCGCGGTCGAGGTCGCGGACCAGTTGCGTCACCTCGGCCGCGATCTCCGTCGTGTCGGGCGCGCCCGCGCACAGGACGAGCTGGGCCTCGGGGTCGAAGGAGCGTGCCGCGTGCAGGAGGTGGATCAAGCCCTTCTGGCGGGTGATGCGGCCCACGAAGACGACGTACGGCCTGCCGGGGTCCACGCCGTGCTTCTTCAGCACGTTCCGGCCGGGGTCGGGGGTGTACTCGGCGGTGTCGATGCCGTTGTGGATGACGCTGACCTTCTCCGGCGGGATCTCGGGGTACGCGGTCAGGACGTCGCGGCGCATGCCCTCCGAGACCGCGATCACCGCGTCCGCGGCGGCCAGGGCGGTGCGCTCGGCCCACGACGAGATCGTGTAGCCGCCGCCGAGCTGCTCGGCCTTCCATGGCCGCAGCGGCTCCAGGCTGTGCGTGGTGACCACGTGCGGGATGCCGTGCAACATCTTCGCGACATGCCCGGCGAAGTTGGCGTACCAGGTGTGGGAGTGCACGACGTCGGCGCCCTGGCAGGCGGCGGCCATCTCCAGGTCGACGCCGAGCACCTGCAGGGCCGCGTTGGCGTCCCGCAACCCGCCCGGCACCCGGTAGGCGGAGACGCCGGGCTCGTCGCGGTCGGCGCCGAAGCAGCGCACCCGTGTGTCGGCCAGCCGCCTCAGCTCCCTGGCCAGGTATTCCATGTGCACACCGGCGCCGCCGTACACCTCCGGCGGGTACTCCCGGCTGAGCAGATCAACACGCATGAGAAGACCTTACGGTGGGCCGAGTCCAGCGGCCCACCGCACGTGGCGAATCTTGCACTTACGATCAACGTGAGCATAGGGAACACGATCGGCAAACCCAAAGATCGGTAACCGCGGGCCGAGCGTTGAGCCGCAAATCAGGACACGAAGGAAGTTCACCGTGCCGGGATTCGTCGATAGATCGGCCATTTGAGGGTAGCGTCTCGGGCATGAGGTCCCGGAGGGTGCTTGCGGTTGTGCTGGCAGGTGGAGAGGGTAAGAGGCTCATGCCGCTCACGGCGGATCGGGCGAAACCGGCGGTGCCGTTCGGGGGGATATATCGGCTCATAGATTTCGTGCTGTCGAACCTCGCGAACGGCGGCTTCCTGAAGATCGTCGTCCTGACCCAATACAAGAACCACAGCCTGGACCGGCACGTCTCGCGTACCTGGCGGCTGTCGGCCATGCTGGGCAACTACGTGACGCCCGTGCCGGCGCAGCAGCGGCTGGGGCCGCGGTGGTTCTCCGGGTCCGCGGACGCGCTGTTCCAGAACCTCAACCTGATCTACGACGAGATGCCCGAGCACGTGATCGTGTTCGGCGCCGATCACATCTACCGCATGGATCCGCGGCAGATGGTCGAGCAGCACGAGGACTCCGGCGCCGACGTGACGGTGGCCGCGATCAGGCAGCCGCTGTCGCTGGCCGACCAGTTCGGCGTGATCGAGACCGACCCCCAGGGGCGCAGGATCGTGGCGTTCCGGGAGAAGCCCAAGGACGCGGTGGGGCTGGCGGACTCGCCCGACGAGGTGTTCGCCTCCATGGGCAACTACGTGTTCAAGACGCAGTCGATGATCGACGCGCTGCGCGAGGACGCGCTCGACCCGACCAGCAAGCATGACCTGGGCGGGAACATCATCCCGATGCTGGTCAAGTCGGGCGGCGCCGACGTGTACGACTTCGCGAACAACATCGTGCCGGGGTCGAGCGACCGCGACCGGGGCTACTGGCGTGACGTGGGGACGCTGGACGCGTACTACGACGCCCACATGGACCTCATCTCGGCGCACCCGGTCTTCAACCTCTACAACGACAAGTGGCCGATCTTCACCGGGCACGACCCGCTGCCGCCGGCCAAGTTCGTGCACAACGACGGGGACCGCGTGGGCCGGGCGATCGACTCGCTGGTGTCGCCCGGCGTCATCGTCTCCGGCGGCACGGCGATCAGGTCGATCCTCTCCCCCAAGGTGGTGCTGCACTCGCACGCGCTGGTGGAGGACTCGGTGCTGATGGAGAACGTGAAGGTCGGACGGGGCGCGATCGTGCGCAAGGCGATCATCGACAAGAACGTGGTGATCCCGGACGGGGCACGGATCGGGTTCGACCTCGAGTACGACCGCACTCGGTTCGCATTGACCCGGGGCGGGGTCGTGGTCATCGGCAAGAACGAGATCGTCGACCGGTAGGCGGCGCAGGCGGGTGCGCCGGCCCGGTCATGCAGGGGGGAGAGAGGGAGGGGGGCGCGCTACAGGGAGTGAGTTCCCCTGAACTGGTCAGGGGGTCCCGGGACACGCGGCGCGTGTCCCGGGACCGAATGGTCTGCGCGTCCTAGTACCGGCCGTACCAAGCCGTGGGCTTGTAGTCCCAATCGCTCCACGTCTTCCAGCCGTCGCCCGGGTGGCCGTAGCCGTCGTCGTGGCCCTTGTCGTGGTCGTGGTGGCGGTCCTTCGCGTACCAGTCGTTGTCCACGTCGTAGTCGTGATCGTGGTCGTAGACCGGCTTGTCGTAGATCACCGGGTACTTCTTGTACACGACCGGGATCTTCTTGTACACGACGGGGTACTTCTCGTAGACGACGTCGTACTTGTCATAGGTGAAGTACTTGTCGTAGACGGAGTACTTGTCGTAGACGGAGTACTTGTCGTAGCTGTCGTACTTGTCGTACTTGTCGTAGCCCTCGTCGTACTTGCTGTCGTCGTACTTGTTCTCGTGGTCGAACTTGTCGTGGTCGAACTTGTCGTGATCGAACTTGTCGTGATCGAACTTGTCGTGATCGAACTTGTCGTGATCGAACTTGTCGTGATCGAACTTGTCGTGATCGAACTTGTCGTGGTCGAACTTGTCGTGGCGGCGCTTGCACATGTCGGCGTCGAAGTCCGCGTACACGCCCCAGCCGTCGATGCCGAGGGTGTGGCCGTCGTCGCTGATGCTGAAGTCGCATACGCTCGGGCGGGCGTTGGCGGGGCTCGCCATGGCGATGACCACGCCGGCGGCGACAAGAGCACCACCAGCGGCTATGAGGTTAACTTTCATGATCTCTCCCTGTAGTCACGGTGTGACAACGCTCAATTACTCTACGTAGTCGGTCCCGTAACGTGCTGTAACGCCACGCGCAGAACGTTGCGTAGGGTTGCAGGGCGTGTTGGAACAATCGCGAGATTTGGGCGGTTTCGCGCGCTATAGCTCTTGGTCATGACAGCAGGTCGCGGCCTGCCGGGCAGCGGCCGCACACCCTCCTCGGACTGAGCACGAAGCCCTCCCGCGCACCACGGCTTCACCGTGGGCGGGGGCCGGCATCGTCAAAGCCGACGTCCAGTACGCGTAAAACGTCCTTTGCCGATTGGGTCTTGATGCCGCCGTCGTTCGGGATCACGCTGAACCACAGGAGGCAGTGACATGTCGCACCCACTCGGAGTCAGCCGCCCGGATCTCGAAGTCACCGACCTGCCCACGCCGGAGGAGGTCTTCAAGGTCTCCAAGATCGGCAAAAAAGAACTCTTCAAGTACGCCGTCGGCCCCAGCCTGATCGCACTCGGCATCTCGATCGGGAGCGGCGAGTGGCTGCTGGGCCCGCTGAACGTCGGCCAGTACGGTTTCGTCGGCGTCGGCTGGGTCATCCTGGTGTCGGCGCTGCTGCAGACCTTCTACAACGTCGAATGCTCCCGCTACGTCGTCGCCACGGGCGAGACGCCCGTGGTCGGCTGGGGGCGGGTGCCACCGGGGTGGCCCCTCTGGGTGCCGCTCTCGGTCTTCATCGTGATCTTCGCGTTCATCGCGGGCGGCTGGGCCGCCTCAGCCGGACAGGGCGTGTACGCCCTGGTCCACGGCGTGCCCCCGGCCGCCGACGCCGCGGAGCCGCGCTGGTGGGCCATCGGCCTGCTGGTGCTGGTGTTCCTCATCACCGCCGCCGCCCGTCGCATCAGCCGCGCGCTGGAGCTGGTGAACTGGGTGATGGTCAGCTCCATCCTGCTCGCCCTGCTGGCCGTGGACCTGCTCGTGGTGCCGTTCAGCCAGTGGTGGGAGGGCATCCGCGGGTTCATCACGCCCGCCGCCCCGCCCGCCGGGATCACCGCGACCCAGCTCGGCGCCCTGGCCGGCTTCACGGCGCTGGCGTCGGGCCTCAACTGGTACGTCATGGGCCACTACCGCGACAAGGGCTACGGCATGGGCTACCGCGTCGGCTACATCTCGGGCCTGCGCGGCGAGCGGCGCCAGATCCTGGCCAGCGGCGTGACCTTCCCCGACGACGAGCGCAACCGGGGCCTGTGGCGGCGGTGGTACCGGCTGCTGCTGACGGACATGTGGGGCGTGTTCTTCGTCGGCGCCATCCTCGGCATGCTGCTGCCCACGATCCTCATGGCGCAGGCGGTACAGATGTCGGGCGAGAAGCCCACGCGCGCCAACGTCCCGACGTTCGTGGCCAGCGCGCTGGGCGACGAGTACGGGCGCGTCGCGTTCTACGTCGCGCTGGCCGTGGGCGTGCTGATCCTGTTCTCCACGCAACTCGGCATCTTCGAGGCGATGGTGCGGGTGACGACGGACGCCGCCAACGCCACCAGCCCCCGCCTGCGCCGGCTGATCGAGGGTGACCCGCGCAAGTTCTACTACCCGTTCATGATCCTGCTGCTGGTGATCATCTCGATCGTCATCTTCCAGTCGCTGCCGGTGGGCCTGGTGGAGTGGTCGGCCAACATGTCCAACCTCGGGGCGCTGATCTATCCGTTCATGCTGATGTATCTCAACAGCAAGCTCCCGCGCCCCGCCCGGCCCCGGCCTTGGCACTACGTCATCCTCGTACTCAACTTCCTGTTCTTCGGCTTCTTCTTCGTCAACTTCATCGCCGACTTCGTGGGAGACCCCCTGGTGATCTTCTGAGGTCAGCTGATCAGGAACAGTCGCCGTTGCCCAGCTGGGCGACCAGGGCCGAGGACGGTCTTCACCTTGGTCCACGCCTGCATGGTGCCGCCGCGGTCGTGGAGCAGGTAGAGCACCGGGTGGCCCCGTCAACCACGCAAAGGGGGATGGATAGGTTGTAACCGTTATGTGCGTGCACACCTGCCCATCCAGCTGTGACCGGGGTGCGGGCGGCGATGGCTGAGGGCGGGCGTGGGAGGCGGGCGACCGCCGTGTTGCTGGCTCATGCCGCCGCCACGCAGGTGATCACGTTCGTGCTGCGTCCCACCATGTCGTACCGGGCGATCGAGCTCGACGTGCCCGCGGCGCTGCTCGGCCTGCTGGGCGCCAGTTTCGCGATCGCGCCGCTGCTGCTGGCGCTGCCTGCCGGGCACGCCGCCGACCGGTACGGCGAACGGCGCCTGGCCGTGGCCGGGGCTTTCCTGCTGACCGCCGCGAGCGTCGCGTTCCTGGCGATCGGGCACACCGTCCCGGGTCTGCTCGCGGCCGGGGTCCTGCTGGGCACCGGCCACCTGGGCTGTGTGATCGCGCAGCAGGCGCTGGTGGCCAACACCACCCGGCGTGGCGGCCACGACACCGCCTTCGGCCACTACACGTTCGCCGCCTCGCTCGGCCAGGCCGCCGGTCCCGTGCTGATCGCCGTGTTCGGCGGGGAACGGGCGATCCCCGACACCGAGCGGATCTTCGCCTGGTCGTGCGGCCTGGCCGCGCTGCTGGTCGTGCTGTCGGCACTGCTGGCCCGCAGCCCGCGCGCGGGCGCCGGGGACCGGGAGGCGCTGGTGACCGCGCTGGGGCTCGCCTGGGCGAGCGCGGCGGCCAGACGGCTGCCCGTCGAGTGAACCGGCCCGCGGGGATGGCACCCCCGCGGCCGTGATCACATCGTCGCCGGGGTGGGACTCACCAGTCGCCGCCCTCGTCCTCGGCGCCCTCGAAGATCTCCTCGACGACCTCGCCGGCGACGAGGCCGCCCGCCACGCCGAGGGCGCCGGCCGCGGCCATCGCGCCCACACCCGCACCGCCCCTGTGGTGGTGCTCGTGGTCATGGCCGTGACGTCCGCCGTGGCCATAACCGCCGTGGCCGTACTGGGACAGGCCGTACTGGGACAGGCCGGACAGCCACCGGCCGATCTCGCCGGCCCAGTCCGTACGCAGGGCGTCCTCATGGCTGATCGTGAAGTGGCCGATCGCGTCGCCGGAGAAGCGGCCGGCCCGCTTGTCGGCCTCCAGGACCACCACCAGCCCGCTGGGGGTGGCGACGAAGGTGACCTCGACCTCGCCCACGACCCCGCGCTGCTGGGACGGCGGGTAGAACTCGATCTCCTGGTAGAACGGCAGCTCCTGGTCCACCCCGTACAGGCGCCCGACCTCCAGGTCGGCGGACTTGAACCGGAAGCCGAGGTCCAGGAACGCCTCCAGGATCCGCAGCTGGGACGGCAGCGGCTCGACGGCGATCAGGTCGAGGTCACCCTTGTCGACGGCCTTGGCGATGGCCAGCTCGGTACGCACGCCCAGCGCCATGCCGGTCAGCGGCTGCCCGCCGATCTCGCTGATCGGCGTCTCCCACGGCACCGGGAGCTGGAAGGTGACGACGCGGTCCTCGCCCTTGCGCAGCGTGAAGGGCCCGGAGACCTGTGCTCGGGAGAACTCGCCGACTCCGGAGCTCTCCATGTCGCCGTGCTCGATCTCCACCCGGGCCACCAGGCCGAGGGTGATGTGCTCGATCTCGGCGTCGAAGTCGCCGCCCTTGAGGCGTACCTCGCCGTCCAGCGTCCCGCCCGGCCGGGTGCGCGGGGTGGACAGGACGGTGTCCACCGAGGGCGCGCCGACGCCGAAGGCACCCAGCATTCGTTTGAAGACCACGGGTTTGCTCTCCCTGCTCGAAGATCGGTTGTGCCGCCGACCTCAACGAGCGGTGATCAGATCGAGTTCCTGACGCGGACGATCTTTCGGTCAGGTCTCCGGAGGGGCGTTCCAAGGCCGTTGCTCGGCTGGTGGGTAGGGCATGCCGGCCGCGTTCGGTTGCGCAGGCCGCGGAGTCAGGAGCAGGACGAATCCGCTGACGGCAGTGGCGATCAGCCCCGCGACCAAAGGAAGCAGCGTGATGAGGTATCCCCACCTCCACGACAACGCGCTCGACAGCCCTTGGTTGATCAACGGGCCGAGAATCAGGGCGAGGACACCAAGACCGGCCAGTATCGCGACCAGCGCGCCCCAGCGGCGGCCCGCCCGCCGCGCGACTGCCACCGTCGCTCCCACCACGCCACCGGCGCCGAGCCCGCTCAGCACCCGGCCGGTCAGATAGATCCCGGTGCCGGGGGCGAGCGCGTTCAGCAGCACACCGATGATCATCAAGGCGACGGCCGTCATGCTCACTGTCGTCAGCGAGCGTCCGCCAAGACCAACGCCCAGTGCCCCACCCGCTGCCGCGCTGACCAGGTACGCAACGAGAGTCGTGAGCAGGGCGGTTTGGCTGGACAGACCCAGATCCACCTGCAGAGAAACCCGCGCTGCGGGCCCGAAGGGCATCGTCAGCAGGTACAGGCCGGTGAGCGCGGCGATTCCTGGGCCGGCCAACGCCCATGCCGGTCGCTCCCCGCCCGGCAGGGCGGCATTCCTCTGCCGTTGGTGATCGTGCATGGGGATCAGTTTGCATCGGGCTTGACTCCCTCGTCCATCCCGGCAAGGAGGGATACCGAACGCTGATCACGACGATCGGCGCCACCAGTCGGATGGTCTTGCCAGGCAACGGCGGCACGATCCTTCCCACGCCGGCGATCGTGCGGAAGGAACCTAAGAAATCACCCGAAAAGCCGTGTAAGGCACCCGCAACAACCGGCGATCCAGTAGAAATCTGGACATGCCTATAAACGATCACTCAGGTTTGACGAGACGACGGTTCCTGCAGGCCGGCGCTGTGGCGTTGCCCGCAGCCGCCTTACAAGCGCCGCGCCCGGCCCTGGCCGCAACCGTTCAGACGTCGGGGGTGGCGCCGGCCGCGCTGGCGGGTTTCGACAACGTGCTGAAGACCTACGTCGAGGAGCGCAAGATCTCCTGCGCGCAGCTGGCCATCACCAAGAACGGCAAGCTCGTGCTGGCCAGGGCCTATCGCTACAGCGACGATCCGTCGGTGCCCACGGTGTCGCCGACGTCGTTGTTCCGCATCGCGAGTCTCAGCAAGCACATCACCGCCGTGGCGATCATGCGGCTGGCGCAGGACGGCAAGCTGAGCCTGGGGACGTCCGTCGCGACCCTGCTCGGCCTGTCCACCGCGGCCGACTCCCGGTTGCGGAACGTGACGGTGTGGCGGTTGTTGCAGCACACGGGCGGCTGGGATCGCGACATCTCGCGCGACTACCTCTACCTGGACCACACCATCGCCTCGACGTTGCAGGTGCCGCTCCCGATCACGCGCGCCCACATCGTGCAGTACGCCGGCGGGCGGCCCCTCGACTTCGACCCCGGCAGCAGGTACGCCTACAGCAACTACGGCTACCTGCTGCTCGGCATGATCGTCGAGAAGGTGTCCGGCATGAGCTACGAGTCGTACGTCAAGCAGAAGATCCTCGCGCCGGTCGGCATCACCCGGCTGCGCCTCGGACGTACCCTCAAGGCGCACCGCGCGGCCGGCGAGGTGGTCTACGAGTCGGACCAGACGAGCAAGACCGTCACGGACGCGTCGGGCACGATCGTGCCGGCGCCCTACGGCGGGTTCAGTATGGAGAATCGCGGGCCGGGCGGCGGGTGGCTGGCCTCGGCGGTGGATCTGGTGCGGTTCGCGAGAGTGCTGGACGCGCCCGGCGCGGTGCTGAACGCCACCTCCATCGGCCGGATGCTGGCCAAGCCGGAGATCGGCGTCAACGAGGGCGGCGCCTGGTACGGCGCGGGGCTGTGGGTGCGGCAGGTGACGGGCCACCTCAACACCTGGCACAGCGGCGGGCTGCCGGGCACCTACACCTACACCGCCCGCCTGCAGAACGGCTTCACCTACGCCGCGCTGTTCAACCGGGGCGAGGAGACGGGGTCGCTCGACTTCGACGCGCTCAGCCCGCGCATCAACGAGCAGATCGGCAAGGTGACCACCTGGCCGACGACGGACCTGTTCCCGCGTTACTTCTGACCGCCGAGCCTGACGGTCTCGGGCAGGGCGCCGTTCCAGGCGGGGCCGTGGACGTGCGCCAGGTCGGCCTCCATGCGGGCTGCGGCGTCCTGGAGCGCGGGCAGGACGTCGCGTACCAGGTCGGCGGGGGTGGCGCGGCTGGCGTGCGTGGCGACGTTCACGGCCGCGACCACCCGCCCGGCCCGGTCCCTGATGGGGACCGCGAGTGAGCGCACGCCCTCCTCCAGCTCCTGGTCGACCAGGGCGTACCCGTCCGCGGCGGCCTGCCGCACGACCGCTTTGAGCTCGGCGGTGGTGGTGATGGTGTGCCGGGACAGCGGCCTGGGGGTGATGTCCTCCAGCCGCTCCTCCGGCCGGTCGGCCAGGAGCACCCGCCCCATGGAGGTCGCGTACGCGGGGAAGCGGGTGCCGACGGTGATGTCGACGCTCATGATCCGCTGGGTCGGCACGCGGGCCAGGTAGACGATGTCGTCGCCGGACAACACGGCCACCGAGGCCGACTCGTGCACGCGGGCCACTAGATCGGCGAGGTGCGGCTGCACGACGGCGCGGAAGGCACGCCCGGACAGGTGGGCGTACCCGAGCTCGAGGACCTTGGGCAGCAGCACGAACCGGGAGCCGTCGGCGGCCACGTAGCCGAGCCGTTCCAGCGTCTGGATCGCGCGGCGCACGGTCGCCCGCGGCTGCCCGGTGACCCTCGCCGCGTCGGCCAGGGTCGAGCCGCCGGGCGCGGTGCCGAGCGACACCAGGACGGCCAGGCCGCGGGCGAGCGACTGCAGGTATCCGGCGCCCAGCTCCTTCTTGGCGGCCCGTGAGGCGTCCTCGGCGGCGACGTCCCTGTGCGGCTCGGGGGCCGGCCGGGCCAGCGCCGTCTCCATCTCGGCGACCGTCTTGAGCAGCCGGGGAAGGGCGTGCTCGCGCAGCCCCGCGGCGGTGTGCCTGCTGGTGTGGCTGACCACGCTGACCGCGCAGACCGCTCCGCCGTGCTGGTCCCGTACGGGCACCGCGACCGCCACCAGGCCCGGCTCGACGAGCTGGTCGTCCTCGGCCCACGACGCCGAGGGGTCGGTCAGCGCGAGACCGGCCGCGCACCGGTCGGCGGGCAGCAGGTCCCCGACCCGGAAGGCGACGGACATGGTGCGCCGCCGGGTGAACTGGCCGATGAAGCGCACATGCTCGATTCCGGCGGCACCGTCCGGCACGGCCAGCGACACCGACTCGTCGAGGTCCTCGGCCAGCCGCTCGGCGAACGGGGACAACACGTCACGCAGGCCGGCACAGGCCAGGTACGCCTCCCCCAGCTCCATCAGCCGCGGTGCGAGCCGCACCTCCCGTTCCTCGAGACGTACGTAGCCGAGGTGGGCGAAGGTGGCCAGCACACGGTCCACCGTGGACCGGGCCAGACCGGTCGCGCGCACCAGGTCGGTCGGGCCCAGGCGGCGGCGCGGGTCGCCGGCCAGCACGCGCAGCACGGCCAGGCCGCGTTCCAGGGTTCCGGCCGGTTCCATCGCCCACCCCTCGAGATCCTTTGACAGGAGCGCCTCTCATTACAGATACTCGACCACACAATAGTGGACAAAAGTTCACTATGCGAACACTCCGGGGTGAATGGAGCGTCGTGCGGAGAGACAAGGTGGTCGCGACCGCCGAGGAGGCGCTGGCCGGCGTGCGCGACGGCGCGTCGTTCGCGGTCGGCGGCTTCGGGCTGAGCGGCATCCCCAACGTGCTGATCCAGGCCCTCTACAACACCGGCGTCACCGGCATCGCCGTGGTGTCGAACAACTGCGGCGTCGACGGCGGCGGCCTCGGCGTGCTGCTGGCGGCCGGGCGCATCGCCCGGGTGACGGCCTCGTACATCGGCGACAACAAGGAGTTCGCCCGGCAGTACCTCGGGGGCGAGCTGGAGGTGGAGCTGACGCCACAGGGCAGCCTGGCCGAGCGGCTGCGCGCGGGCGGCAGCGGCATCCCCGCCTTCTACACCCCGGCCGGGGTCGGCACGCCGGTGGCCGACGGCGGCCTGCCGCTGCGCCACCACCCGGACGGGTCGATCGCGGTCGCCTCGCCGCCCAAGGAGGTGCGCGAGTTCGACGGCCGCCCGTACGTGCTCGAGCACAGCATCACGACGGACTTCGCGCTGGTCCGGGCGGCGAAAGGCGACCGGCACGGCAACCTGGTCTTCAGCAAGGCCGCCAGGAACTTCAACCCCCTCGCCGCCATGGCCGGGCGGATCACGATCGCCGAGGTGGAGGAGCTGACCGAGCTGGACCCCGACGAGGTGCACCTGCCCGGCGTCTTCGTCCAGCGGGTGCTCGTGCTCACCCCCGAGCAGGCGGCCGACAAGGGCATCGAGCGGCGCACCATTTCCGCAGCTCCGACAGGAGGGACTGTTCGCTCATGAGCTGGACGCGTGACGAGATGGTGGCCCGCGCGGCGGCCGAGCTGCGCGACGGCGACTACGTGAACCTGGGCATCGGCCTGCCCACCCGCATCCCGTCGTTCCTGCCCGCCGACGTGGACGTGATCCTGCACTCGGAGAACGGCGTCCTCGGCGTCGGCCCCTACCCCACCGAGGACGAGGTCGACCCCGACCTGATCAACGCGGGCAAGGAGACGGTGACCGTGCGGGACGGGGCGGCGTTCTTCGACTCGTCGCTGTCGTTCGGCATGATCCGCGGCGGGCACATCGACGTGGCGGTGCTGGGCGCGATGCAGGTCTCGGCCGCCGGTGACCTGGCCAACTGGATGGTTCCGGGGAAGCTGGTCAAGGGTATGGGCGGGGCGATGGACCTGGTCCACGGCGCGCGCAAGGTCATCGTGATCATGGACCACACCGCCAAGGACGGCTCACCGAAGATCGTCAAGGCGTGCTCGCTGCCGCTCACCGGCCAGGCGTGCGTCCACCGGATCATCACCGACCTCGGCGTGCTCGACGTGACCGGGGACGGGCTGCGCCTGGTGGAGACGGCGCCGGGCGTGAGCGTGGACGAGCTGCGGGACCGTACGGAAGCCGAGGTGCTGGCATGAACACCGTCTACATCGTGGACGCCGTCCGCACGCCCTTCGGCCGGCACGGCGGGGCGCTGGCCGGCATCCGCCCCGACGACCTGGCCGCCCACGTCGTCGCGGCCATCGCCGAGCGCAACGACGTGACCGCCCCCGACGAGGTGATCTTCGGCAACGCCAACGGCGCGGGCGAGGAGAACCGCAACGTCGCCCGCATGGCCGCGCTGCTGGCCGGGCTGCCGGTGTCCACGCCCGGCGCGACCGTGAACCGGCTGTGCGGCTCCGGTATGGAGGCCGTCATCCAGGCGTACCGGATGATCGCGCTCGGCGACGCGTCCACCGTGATCGCCGGCGGCGTGGAGTCGATGACCCGCGCCCCGTGGGTGCTGCCCAAACCGGAGCGGGCGTTCCCCGCCGGCGGGCAGGAGCTGGTGTCCACCACGCTCGGCTGGCGGCTGGTCAACCCGAAGATGCCGGCCGAGCACACCGTGCCGCTCGGCGAGGGCGCCGAGCTGATCGCCGACAAGCACGGCATCACGCGGGACGAGCAGGACGCGTACGCGCTGGCCAGCCACCAGAAGGCGGCCAAGGCGTCCTTCGACGGGGAGATCGTCCCGATCGCCGGGATGACCAGGGACGAGGGCATCCGCGAAGATACCTCGCTGGAGGCGCTCGCCCGGCTCAAGCCGGTCTTCCGCAAGGACGGCACGGTCACCGCGGGCAACTCCTCCCCGCTCAACGACGGCGCGGCGGCACTGCTGCTCACCGACGAGGCCGGGCTGCGCGGCCGCGAGCCCCTGGCGCGGATCACCGCCGGCGCCGCCAGCGCGCTCGAACCCTGTTACTTCGGCCTCGGGCCGGTCGAAGCCGCGCGGAAGGCCCTCGCCAAGGCCGGCAAGACGCTCGGCGACCTGGACACGGCCGAGCTGAACGAGGCGTTCGCCGCCCAAGTCCTCGGCTGCCTGGCCGAGCTGCCGGACCTCGACCCCGCCATCGTCAACCCGAACGGCGGGGCGATCGCGCTCGGCCACCCCCTCGGCGCCTCCGGCGCCCGCGTCACCGGCACCGTGGCGCACCGGCTGGCGGCGGCCGGCACCGGCACCGGGCTGGCTTGTCTCTGCATCGGCGTCGGTCAGGGCCTGGCCGTCGTACTGGAAAGGTAGGCACCATGACCCCACCCCTCACCCAAGCGGACATCGACGGCGAGATCGCCGACCTCCACAAGGACTGCGACGGCCAGGAGGCGAACCACCCCCCGCGTGACTTCGCCCCCTATCGCAGCAGCGTGCTACGCCACCCCAAGCAGCCGCTGATCATGGTGAAGGAACCGGAGGCGGTCGAGCTGACCGGGCCGGTCTTCGGCGTCACCGACGTCACCGCGCTCGACGCGGACCTGACCAAGCAGCACGCCGGCGAGCCGCTCGGCGAGCGGATCACCGTGCAGGGGCGGGTGCTCGACCGCGCCGGGCGGCCGGTACGCGGCCAGCTGGTGGAGGTCTGGCAGGCCAACGCCTCCGGCCGGTACCCGCACCAGCGTGACGACCATCCCGCGCCGCTGGACCCCAACTTCACCGGGGTGGGCCGGTGCCTGACCGACGACGAGGGCCGGTACTCGTTCACCACGATCAAGCCGGGCGCGTACCCGTGGCGCAACCACGTCAACGCCTGGCGTCCCGCGCACATCCACTTCTCGGTGTTCGGCGCGGCCTTCACGCAGCGGCTGGTCACGCAGATGTACTTCCCGAACGATCCGCTGTTCGCGTACGACCCGGTGTTGCAGTCGGTGACGGACGAGCGGGCCAGGCAGCGGCTCGTGGCCGCCTACGAGCACGACCTGTCCGTGCCCGAGTGGTCCCTCGGCTACCGGTGGGACATCGTGCTGGACGGGCCGGCGGCGACCTGGATGGAGGAGGGCCGATGAAGGCGACGCCTTCGCAGACCGTGGGCCCGTTCTACGGCTACGCGCTGCCGTTCCCGGGCGGCGGCGATCTGGCCCCACTGAACGACGGGGGCGGGATCACCGTTCACGGGTACGTGTACGACGGGGCGGGCGACCCGGTGCCGGACGCGCTGCTGGAGTTCTGGCAGGCCGACCCGTCCGGCGACCTGAGCGGGGCGCCGGGATCGCTGCGGCGGGACCCGGTGACCGGGGCCGTCATCGGGCGGCACGGGCTGGACTTCACCGGCTTCGGGCGGGTCCCGACCGACGCCGACGGCCGGTACGCGCTGCGCACGCTCATGCCCGGCAACGGGTACATCAGCGTGTGCGTGTTCGCGCGTGGCCTGCTCCACCACCTGTACACCCGCATCTACTTCGGGCAGGACGCCTTCCTCGACGGGCTGCCGGCGCACCGGCGGGAGACGCTGGTCGCGGTGGCGGAGCGCGAGGGGTTCTACCGGTTCGACATCCATTTGCAGGGCGAGAAGGAGACGGTCTTCCTTGACTTCGGGTGACGTGCCCGGCGCGGACCTCGGGCTGCTGTCACCGATGCGGGGCGCGGCCGAGGAGACCGGTGACGTCGCCTTCCTGCAGGCCATGCTGGACGCCGAGGCGGCGCTGACCCGGGCGCAGGCGGCGCTCGGCCTGGTGCCGCGTCCGGCGGCCGATGCCGTGGCCGCCGTCGCGCGAGCCGGCGCCTTCGACCTGCCGGGGCTGGTCCGGCGGGCTCGATCCGGTGGCAATCCGGTCATTCCGCTGGTGGAGGATCTGCGCGAGGCCGCGTCGCCGTACGGGGCGTACGTGCATCGGGGTGCGACCAGCCAGGACATCGTCGATACGGCGATCATGCTGGTGGCGTACCGCACGCTGGGTGTGGTCCTGGCGGACCTCGACCGGGTCGTGGCCGCGCTCGCCCGGCTGGCGGCCGAGCACCGCGACACCCTGATGGCCGCGCGGACGCTCACCCAGCAGGCGGTGCCGACGACGTTCGGGCTCAAGGCGGCGGGCTGGCGGCTGCTGGCCACCGACGCCCGCACGCGCCTGCGCGCCGCCCGCGCCACACTCCCGGCCCAGCTCGGCGGCGCGGCCGGCACCCTGGCCGCCTTCCACGACACCGCCGTCCCCGGAGCCCCCGGCCCGGCGGGCGGCGACGGCATAGGCGCAGCGGGCGGCGACGGCATAGGCGCAGCGGGCGGCGACGGCATAGGCGCGGCGGGCGGCGATGCCGGGATGGTGCTCGTGGCTCGGTTCGCGGCCGAGGCCGGGCTGGCCGAGCCGCGGTTGCCGTGGCACGTGTTGCGGACGCCGGTCGCCGATCTGGCCGGGGCGCTGGCGTTCACGGCCGGGGCGCTGGGCAAGATGGCGGCCGATGTGCTCGTCCTGTCCCGTACCGAGATCGGCGAGGTGACCGAGGGCGTCGGCGGCGGGTCGTCGTCCATGCCCCACAAGCACAATCCCGTCAGGTCCACGATGATCGCCGCCGCCGCCCGCCAGCTGCCCGCGCTGGCCGCCACCCTGTACGGCTCGCTGGCCGCCGAGGACGAGCGCCCGTCCGGCGCCTGGCACGCGGAATGGCAACCGCTGCGCGAGGCCCTGCGCCTGGTGGCGGGCGCCGCCCGCGACGCCGCCGAGCTGGTCTCGGACCTGCGCGTGCATCCGGAGCGCATGCGCGCCAACCTGACCCTGTCCGGCTCCACGGGCTCGGCACGGGCCCTCGTCGACCGGGCGCTCGAGGAGGAATGACGATGTTGCAGCACCAGCTGGACGGCCCGGCGAACGGGGAGCCGCTGATCCTGGGGCCGTCGCTGGGCACGTCCCTGCGGGTGTGGGAGCCGCAGCTGGCCGCGCTCGCGCGGACGTTCCGGGTGCTCAGATTCGACCTGCCCGGCCACGGCGGCTCCCCCGCGATCGCGCTGAGCTCGATCGACGATCTGGCGCGCATGGTGCTGGAGGCGGCCGACGCGCAGGGCTTCGACGGCTTCCACTACGCGGGCGTCTCCATCGGCGGCGCGATCGGCGCCACCCTGGCGCTCGGCCGCCCCGACCGGGTGCGGTCGCTCACGATGATCTGCTCCTCCGCCAGGTTCGGCGAGCCGGAGGCGTGGCGGGACCGGGCGCGGCTGGTCCGCGCGGAAGGCACGGCGCCGCTGCTGGAGGCCACGGCCCAGCGCTGGTTCGCCGGGCCTGCCGACCGGGCGCTGCTCGACGACCTGGCCGCCGCCGACCCCGAGGGGTACGCCGCCTGCTGCGACGCCCTGTCGGCCTACGACCTGCGCGACGCGCTGACCGAGGTCAAGGCCCCCACGCTGGTCGTGGCGGGACGGGACGACCCGGCGACGCCGCCCGCCCACGCCAGGCAGCTGGCCGACGGCATTGCCGGCGCCACGCTGGTCGAGCTCCCCGGCGCCGCCCACCTGGCCAACGTCGACCAGCCCGACCGCGTGACGGCCGCGCTCCTGGCCCACCTGCCGGCCGTGCCGGGCATGCGGGTGCGCCGGGAGGTGCTCGGCGACGCGCACGTGGACCGGGCGATCGCCCGCACCACCCCCCTCACCAGGGACTTCCAGGACTTCATCACCCGCTACGCCTGGGGCGAGATCTGGACCAGGCCGGGCCTGGACCGCCGTGCCCGCAGCTGCGTGACGCTCACCGCGCTCGTCGCCCAGGGCCACCTGGAGGAGCTGGCCATGCACGTACGCGCCGCGCTGCGCAACGGGCTGACCCCCGACGAGATCGGCGAGGTGCTGCTGCAGACCGCCGTCTACTGCGGTGTGCCCGCCGCCAACGCCGCCTTCGCCGTCGCCCAGCGGGTCCTCGCCGAGACGGAGTAACGGAGTTCGGCGTCTGGAAGGCCGCTCCACCAGGGTGATCAGGGACGAGCTGTGGCGGTCCCGCCTGTGGGACCGGCTCATCGTCAGCTCACGGCCTGGCAGAGGGCCGGAGCGAAAGGATGGGTTATGGACAGAATGTAATCAATTCGCTCCATCTCTGCGTGTATCCTGCCCATATGGGGGGTTTGGAGCTGCTTTCTCGTTCACGATTCGTGAGCGTGAGGACGGTCTGAGGCGGTGCGGGAGGAGGCCGCCTCGCACTCCGGCTCGTCTCGTCTGGACGAGCTGCTGATCACGGCCGTCGCCGACACGGGAGCCCACATCGGTGCGGTGTATCTCCTCGCCGAAGACGGCCAAGTGGTGCTGATGGACGCGCAGGTGGGCATGCCCGCCTCGGTCGCCTCCGTGTGGGCCAGGGTCAGGTGGAACGAGCGCGTGCCGATCGCCGCGGCGGTACGCCAGCGGCACATGATCTGGCTGTCCGACCGGGAGCACATGGCCCGCACGTTCCCGACGGCGGCGGTCGTGCTGCCGTACGACTTCGCGGCCGCGATCTCCCCGATCCGCACCGGCGACACCGTCTGGGGCGGGCTCACGCTGCTGTGGCCGGCCGGGCCCGCGACCAGGCTCAGCCGGCGCCTGCGCACCGCCATCGACACGACCTGCGCCCGGATGGGGGAAGTGCTCCGGGAGGCGGCCGAGAAGGGCCGTCCGATCACCCCCGGGCCGGGCCCCCGGGTCCTGAGTCCCCGCCCCCTGCACGCGGCGGAGCCGAACGCGCCGGTGGTGGCGCTGGAGTGCCTCGACCGGCTGCCCGAAGGGTACTGCTCGCTGGACGTGGAAGGCCGCGTGACCCTCATCACCGCGCCGGCCGCGAACCTGCTCGGCGGCTGCACGTCCGAGCTGCTCGGCGAACGCCCGTGGGCGGCGCTGCCGTGGCTGAGGGACCCGATCTTCGAAGACCGCCACCGTGCCGCGGTCTTCAGCCGGGAGGCCACCTCGTTCACCGCGCGTAACCAGGCGGGACAGCTGCTGACGTTCCGGCTGTTCCCCGGCCAGAACGGCATCACGGTCCGTATCACGCCCGACTCGGCCGACCGCGACCTCGCCCGCCGGGCGCCGGAGACCGGGGCCGACCGGCCCACCCAGGTGATCGCGCTGCACGAGATGCTGCACCTGGCGACCACCCTCGCCCGCGCGGTGACCGCGCAGGAGGTGATCGACCTCGTCGCCGACCACGTCATGCCCGTGTACAACGTGCAGGCCCTGGCCATCCTCACCTCGAAAGGCGGCAGGATGCGCGTGGCCGCCTCGCGCGGTTACAGCCGGCAGGCCGTCGAGGACTTCGACGGGCGTCCGGTGATCCCGCCGGTTCCTCAGCGGACCCTGTACGACGCCGGCAAGCCGGCCTTCTTCGGCTCCTGGGACGAGCTGCGCGAGACCTACCCGGACGCCATCCGCTCCGACAACATGTCCGCGTGGGCCTTCCTGCCGCTGGTCACGTCCGGACGGCCCATCGGCACCTGCATCCTGGCCTACGACCGCCCGCACCGTTTCAGCACCGACGAGCGGGCCACGCTGACCGCCCTCGCCGGGCTGATCGCGCAGGCGTTCGAGCGGGCCCGGCTCTACGACGTCAAGCACCAGCTCGCCCAGTGCCTGCAGCAGAGTCTGCTGCCGCGTACCCTGCCCGAGGTGCCGGGCCTGGAACTGGCCGCCCGGTACGTGCCCGCCAACCCCGGCATGGACATCGGCGGCGACTTCTACGACCTGATCCGGCTGAGCGACACCATGGCCGCCGCGGTCATCGGCGACGTCCAGGGGCATGACGTCACAGCAGCCGCCCTCATGGGGCAGGTCCGCACCGCCATCCACGCCTACGCCACCGCCGGCGCCAATCCCGGCGAGGTGCTCGCGCATACCAACCGGCTGCTCAGCGAGCTGGCTCCGGACCGGTTCACCAGCTGCCTGTACGTCAGCATCGACCTGGAGCGGCACGCGGCCTGCCTGGCCAGCGCCGGCCACCTGCCGCCGCTGCTCGGCCGGCCCGGTAGGGCCGGCCGAATCGTCGGCACCTCACCGGGCCTGCTGCTCGGCATCGACCCGGAGGCCGAGTACGCCACCACGGAGCTGGACCTGCCGCCCGGCTCCGTCCTGACCCTCTACACCGACGGCCTCATCGAGGAACCCGGCCTCGACCTGGGCGAGTCGATCGCGGACCTGGCCGAGCGCTTCACCCCGTGGCCGGACCAGCCGCTGCACGACCTGGCGGAGTCCCTCATCGAGGACGCCATGGTGGACCGGGGTGCGGACGACATCGCGGTGCTGCTCCTGCGTGAGGCGGCCCGCTAGGTCAGCGTGCCGGTGTCAGGCGGAGCACCGCCTTGCGCGACGACAGCGACACGATGCGGAACCTGATGCCGCTGACCGTCGCGGACCCGCCCTCGCTGAAGCCGGCTCCCGACATCACGCCCGGCCCGACGCCCTTCACGGTCACCCCGTCTTCGGTGAAGCCGACGGACAGCCGGGTGATGCCGAAGCGGGAGCTGACCCGGAACGACACGCGCTTGGTGATGGTCAGCTTGCATCTGCCGTCGTAGCAGGCACGCACGTTCGGCTTGGCCCATGCGGCGGACGCACTGCCGGCGGGCACGGTGGCGGGCACGGTGGTGGGCACGGTGGCGGGCATGGTGGTGGCGGCGGAGGCCTGCCCGGCCGGGGCGAGGCTGATGACGGACGCGGCGACGACCAGAGCGGTGGCGATCCGGGGGGCCATGATCCTCCTCATGCGATGGGACGCTGTCACCGGCGAGTGTGCCGGGATTCGCCCGGGACCGGTCCCGATCGCTGATCCTCCGCCGGTGGAAGCGCTGTCGGCGGGCTGTCGGCCGGCTGTCCGCGGGCTGTCGGCGGGCTGTCGGCGGGCTGTCGGCGCATCATCTGCGGAGGCGGCCGGCCAGCATGGCGGCCGGGGCGATGACCAGCAGGAGGGCGAGCGCGGCGTAGCCGTGGGCGAGGGTGGCGGCCGTGGCGACGCCGGCGACCAGGAGCGGGCCGCCCGCGTCGCCCAGCTCGCGGCCGATCTCCGCCGTCCCCATGGTCTGGCCGAGGCGTTCCTGCGAGGTGGAGGCGGCCAGGGCGGCGAAGCCCAGCGGGGTGATCAGTCCCGTGCCCGCCCCGATGAGCACGGCCGGCGCCAGCACGCCTGCCAAGCCCGGCATCATCGCCGACGCCAGGCCGGCGGCGGCGATCGCGAGACCGGCGCCGAGGCCCGCCCGGGTGGTGAGGCGGCCGGCGTCCAGGGCCCGCCCGGCGGCCGGTTGCACGACGGCGGCGCAGGCGGCGAGGACCGACACCGCGGCCCCGGTGGCGACGGGGCCCAGTCCCGCGGCCGCGCCGGAGACCGGAAGGAAACCGACGCCGACCGACAGCGCGGCGGTGGCGGCGGCCAGCGCGGCCGTGGGCTGCCAGAACGCCCGGTCGGCCAGGCGGCGCCCGAGGTCGAGCACGGTCTGGCGGGTCCTGGGCAGCGGCGGCACGCGGGGCACCGCGAGCGCTGCCCACACCGCGACGGCCACCGCGAGCAGCGCCATCACCGCGAACAGCAGCCGGAGCCCGCCCGCCCACACGAGCACGCCGCCGAGCAGCGGACCCAGGGTGTAGCCGATGCTCTTGTAGAAGCCGTAGCCGCCGAACGCGCGGCCGTGCCCGGTGGCCGGGTTGAGCCTGGCGACCAGGGCGGAGGCTGAGGGGGAGAACGCGGAGGCGGCGGCGCCCTGGCCGAGCCGGGCCACCCACAGCGCGGCGGGGTTGTCGGCGAGCGCGTACAGGGCCGAGGCGCAGGCGAAGGCGACCAGGCCGCCGAGCAGCACTGGGCGGGCGCCGATCCGGTCGGCCAGGGTGCCGAAGAGGGGCTTGAGCAGCACCTCGGCGCCGTCGTACAACGCCAGCAGGCCGCCGAGCACCAGCAGCGACGTCACCGCGTCCGAGGACTGGCCGCCGAGGCTGGCCGCGACCCCGTGCGCGCCGAACGCGGTGGTGAACCCGGCCGCGTACAGCGGCCACATCCGCCCACGCGGAGTGGGCGGCACCGTCATTCGGAAGCCCCCGGGGCCTGGTGGAGGGCGGCGAAGACGCGTTCGGCGTAGTCCTCGCAGGCCGCCGTGCACGCGGCCAGCCGCTGGGCGGCCTGTCCGGCCTCCGGGGTGCCGAACACGTCGCGTGCGGTCAGGGCGCGGTGCCAGCGCCGCAACCGCTCCAGCGACTGCTCCTCCTCTTCCAGCTCAGCAAGCGTGAACTTGGCCTGCCGGATCTCCTTGGCCAGCTCCTCCTCGTACTTGCCGCAGTCGGCGAGGAACTCACCCCAGTCCTCCCGTCGGGCGGCGGTGAACATGGCCTGAAGGCGCTCGGAGTCGGCCGGCGTGCGCCCGGCCGCATCCAGCACCACCGCCTCTCCCCCGGCCGCGCCGGCGAGCTCGACGGCACGTGCCAGCCCGTCGGCGAAGACCGGCACGTCGGGCACCGTCCAGGCGCCCAGTCCCAGGGACACGGCCCCGAGCCGGCGCAGCTCCCGCCACAACGCGACCCGGTGCCGCGACGGACCGGCGGGCAGCCGGACGAGGAGCACCACCCACTGCACTGTCACACCGGCGAATGTAGCAGCTGTTACAACGAGTCGGCGATGTGATTGGCGGCCACGTAGCCGAAGGTCATGGCGGGTCCGAGAGTCGAGCCGGCGCCGGCGTAGCTGTGACCCATGACGGCGGCGCTGACGTTGCCCGCGGCGTACAGGCCCGGGATGACCGAGCCGTCCTCGCGCAGCACGCGTGCCCGCGCGTCCGTGAGCATCCCGCCCTTCGTCCCGAGATCCCCCGGAACAATCTTGAACGCGTAGAACGGCGGCAACCACAGGGGTGCCAGGCAGGGGTTCGGCTTGATGGCCGGGTCGGCGTAGTAGCGGTCATAAACGCTGTCGCCGCGGTGGAAGTCGAGGTCCTTCCCGGTCGTCGCGAACCCGTTGAAGCGCGTGACCGTGCCGCGCAACGCCGCCGCGGGCACGCCGATCCGCTGCGCCAGTTGCTCGATGGTCCACGCCTTGTGCACGGCGCCGCTGTCGTACCAGGAGGAGGGCAGCGGCAGGAGCGGGGCGACGTCCTTGAACAGGTAGCGGTTGCGGTACTGCTGGTCGACGATCAGCCAGCACGGGATGTGCCGTGCGGCAGGGGTGTTGCGGTCGTACATGACGTGCACGACGTCGCTGTAGGGTGCTCCCTCGTTGACGAAGCGCACGCCGTTGCCGTTGACCATGATGCAGCCCGGCAGGGTGCGCTCGGCCAGGCAGAAGTACGCCTCGCCGGGCAGCGGGATCGCGGGTCCCCACCAGGCGTCGTCCATCAGCCCCAGCGCCGCCCCGGCGCGCTCGCCGGCCTCGATGCCGTCGCCGGTGTTCTCCTTCGCGCCGACCGTCCAGCTCGTCCCGATGGGCTGGCGCTGGAACTCGTCCCGCAGGGCCGCGCTGTGCTCGAACCCGCCCGAGCCGACGATGACGCCGCGGGCCGCCTTGATCAGCGTCTGCGTGCCGTTCCTCGACACCACGACGCCGGTCGCGCGGCCGCCCTCGACGCGCAGGTCGGTCAGCGGGGTGTTGAGCCACACCGGCACGCCGGCCGCGAGCAGTCCGGCGCGCAGTCCGCCGGCCAGGGCCTGCCCCATGGTCAGGGGCTTCTCGCCGCGCAGCGCAGCCTCGGTGCCTCTCAGCAGGCAGGCGGCGGCCACCTCCGTCCCCTTCAGGTTGACGGCGCTGAGCGTGAGCCACCTGTAGTCGGCGCTGAAGACGACCATGCCGGCCGGCGTCGGGATGTAGGAGGGGTTGAGCCGGTCGAGCTCCGCACCCAGGATGCGGCCGTCGAGCTGGGCGGGCTCGATGGAGCGCCCGTTCGGCATGCCGCCGGGGAACTCCGGATAGTAGTCGGAGTAACCCTCCATGAACCGGAACCGCAGCGGGCTGTTGCGCATCACGAACGAGATCATGGCCGGGCCGGCCGCGAGGAACGCCTGCTGCCGCTCGACCGGCACGTCGTCGCCGACCACGCGGGAGAGGTAGGCGGCCGCCTTGGCCGGGGTGTCCGGCACCCCGGCGGCCAGGATGACCTCGTTGTTCGGGATCCAGATCCCGGCGCCGGACCGGGCGGCCGACCCGCCGAACGTGGGCGCCTTCTCCACCACGAGCGTACGCAGCCCCCGCTTGGCGGCGGTCAGCGCCGCGGTCATGCCCGCGGCGCCGGCCCCGACCACGACGACGTCGTATTCGACCTCGGCACGGGCGGGGGCACCGCCCAGCGCCGCGCCCGTCACCAGCGCGCCGCCGGCGACGGCGGCCCCACGCAGCAGGGTGCGCCGGCTGGGGCCCTCGGGGGCGGGGTGTGCGTGCGTCGCATCGGCCATGGCGAGTCGATCCCTTCGCTCGTGGGGCGTTCACAGGGTGTACGAAGCGGGCCATGGGGCGCTGGGGCCCCGGCCGTGATCGCCACTCGAAGGATCACACCACATCATGATCGAAGCAAGCGCTTGGGCAATACTGCCTGACGGGACTCACGCGGGCGGGCGGACCGAGAGGGCGTGGCGGAAGACGTTCCGCGGGTCCCAGCGGGCCTTCACCCGCTGCAGACGGGCGTAGTTGTCGCCGTAGTAGATCGTGGACCACGGCACGCCGGAGGTGTTCCACGCGGGGTCGGCGTGGTCGATGTCCGGGTAGTTGATGTAAGCGCCGCCGCTGCCTCCCCCGGGCACGGGCACGCCGCCCGTCGCCGCGAACGTGCGCTGGTGCAGCCGGCGCACCCACTCCAGGTGCGCCGCGCCGTCCTGGCCCTCGTCCCAGGTGACCAGGTGGAGGGCCTTCAGGATGGACTGGCGTTCCACGGAGGCGGTCGCGGCCGGCGGCACCGTGTTGACCTGCCCGCCGTACGACAGGAGCCACAACAGCCCCCGGGAGGAGACGTCGCCGGCCTGGTGGAGGGCGTCGAAGGCCACGTCCGCCTGCTCGTCGGCGAACGGCTTGCGCAGGTAGGCGGACTTGCCCTTGTAGCGGCCCGACTCCGACTCCGCGCCGAGCGACAGCGTACGCACCGCCTGGAACCACGGGTCGCGGATGAGCGGCGGCACGAACACCTCGGGGGTGACGCCGTCGGCCACGGCGGCGAAGTGGTCGCGCAGCACCCGCTCCGCGTCGGGCACGGAGGCGTCGATCTGGGCGGGCAGGACCATGCCGCCGGGGTCGGCGCCCGCCTGGCGGCCGGGGATCAGCAGCGAACCCCACAGCGAGACCTGCGGGCTTCCCGGGACGCTGTTGCGGACGTGCCATTCGGCGTAGTTCCGCAGCAGCCTGCGGAACGACTCCTTGGTCATGCCCTCCCACGACCAGACGGCCACGCCGGAGAGCACCTCGGCGGGCGGCCTGGGCAGCAGCTTGGCCGGGTCGCCGCCCGTGGCGTTCGGATCGCGCATCCAGTAGCGGGTGACGATGCCGAAGTTGCCGCCGCCACCGCCCGTGTGCGCCCACCACAGGTCGTGGTTCGGGTCGGCCGGATTCCTGGTCGCCACCACGGCGCGGGCGCGGCCGGCGCGGTCGACCACCACGACCTCCACGGCGTGCAGGTAGTCGACCGTGAGGCCGTCGCGGCGCGACAGCGGGCCGTACCCTCCGCCCGCGATGTGGCCCCCGGCGGCCACGCCCCCGCACTGGCCGCCCGGGATGGTGACGCCCCACCCGAGGTAGAGCTTCCGGTACGCCTGCATGAGCGTGGCGCCGGCCTCGATGGCCAACGCGCCGCGCTCGGCGTCGAAGTACACCTCGGACATCTCGCACATGTCGATCACGACCTGGGCGCCGTCGCCGACGAAGTTCTCGTAGCAGTGGCCGCCGCTGCGGACGGTGACGCGGCGGCCGGCGCGGACGGCCTCGTTGACGGCCGCGACGACCTGCTCGGTGGAGCCGACCACGTGGAAGTAGTCGGGCTGCGGGCGGAAACGCTGGTTCGTCCTGCGTACCGCCAGATCGTCGTAGCGGGGATCGGCGGGGCGCACGACGACGGGGCCGAAGGGCGGGCCGCCGGCCGCCTGCGCCGGCTTCGTCAGGCCCGTGAGTTCCACCGTCATCGCCGCGCCGCCCAGCGCGGCCGTGCCCCCGAGAAATCCACGGCGCGTGACCTTGCCCATGATCCACTCCCCCTGTCATCCGTCCGGAATCTGCGCCTTCGACGCTAGAAGCGGGGACGTGGCCGGAGAATGCATCCAGATGTACGCAGGGGTGGAGGTAACTCCACCCCTGCCGGCCTCGGTCATGAGCCCGGGCTGTCTACTTGAGCCCGTACGTGTGGACCACGATGCCCGACTTGAACCGCGTCGTGCCGAGCAGGTTCAGGTGGGTGAGGTCCAGGCCGTCCAGCAGCCGGTGGCCGCCGCCCGCGATGGTGGGGAACACCCAGAAGTGGAACTCGTCGACGAGCTTGTTGGCGATCAGCGTGCGGTCGAGCGACCCGGTCCCGAACTTCAAAATGTTCTCCCCCGGCTGCCGCTTCAGCTCGGCCACCGCGGTGGCGACGTCCCCCTCGATCAGGGTGCCGTTCCAGGCGTCGGCGTCCTTCAGCGTGGTGGAGGCGACGTACTTGGGCATGCTGTTGATCCGATCCGCGAACGGGTCTCCCGACCGGGCCGTCCAGGCCTCGGCGAAGGCCTCGTACGTCTCGCGGCCCAGGAGCAACGCGTCGGAGGCGAACATCAGCTTGCCCGCGTACGCATCGTGCTCGTCGTCCCAGTACGGCCGGCCCCAGACGTGCGGGTCGCTGATGACGCCGTCGAGGGTGACGAACGTCGACTCGATGAGCTTCCTCATGGCAGATCTCCTTCACGTTCTGTCGGCTTCCTGAAGACGAGCCTGGCCGACGGCGCTTACCGAATTCTGCTCATGCGCTTAAGGTCGCGGCTCAAGGAGGACGCGGAGCGGGCTCAGATCGCGAACGCGGCCCGCACGGCCTGCGCGATCCGCCGCTGCACGGGATCGGCGTCCGGGCCGAACATGTGCTCGTCCACCTCGGCCACCGCCTCCCTGGCCGCCTCGAGGAGGCGGGCGCCCTCGGGCGTGACCTCGATCGTCGAAGCGGACCCGGCGCGGGCGGTGTGATCCCGCACCAGTCCCGCGCCGACCAGCGCCTTCACCGCGGTGTGCACGCTCTGCACCGTGGTCCCCGACATCCGCGCCAGGTCGCTGAACGACACCCCGGGCACCACGGCGATGTGACCGAGCAGCCCGAGCCTGCTGACGGTGAGCTCCAGCGGCGCGAGAGCGGCGTTGAGCTCGGTCTCGATGCGGCGGGCCAGCGTCAGCAGGATGATCGCGGGGCTGGTCACAGGCGGGGCGGGGCGGTCGTTGCTCACCTCCCCAGTCTCCCCTACCGAGCCGTGGGCCCGTCAGCGCGGATCGCGGCGCAGCGGGTGGTCGGGCGGCACCTGGACCAGGACGATGCGATGACCGTCGGGGTCCGCGATCCACGACTCGACGAGCCCCCACGGCTCCAGGCGGGCCTCGCGCAGCACGCTGACGCCCGCCTGGCGCAGGCGTTCCTCCTCGCCCGCGACGTCACGTACCTGCAGCCAGAGCGACACCCCCGGACCGGCGCCGTCGTCGCAGTGCCCGGAGAGCTCCAGGAAGCCCTGGCCCAGGAAGAACACCGTCCCCGGCTGGTCGGCCGGGCCGAACTCGCGATAGACGGCCAGGCCGAGGGTCTCGGCATAGAAGCGGCGGCTGCGCGCGAGATCCCTCGGACGCAACAGCACGCGGCTGCTCAGCACTTCCATGCCGCACCTGTTCCCCGCCAGGCCGTCGCAGACGCATGGCGCGGTCACCACCCGCCGGAAGAGCGCCTGGTCATTGCACCACCTCGATGTAGTCCAGGTTCGGGTTGCCGCCCGCGGTGGCGGCCGTGATCCGCACCGTGTTGGAGCCCGCGCGCAAGGTGACGGGCACGGTGGCGGTCGCCCACGTGGCCCACGCGCCGGTGCCGTTGAAGGGGTGGTCGGCGGCCACCGTCGCGCCGTTGACGGTGATCGTGGCGGGGCGGCCGGTGGTGGTGCCGTTGGCGTACCGGATCCTGAGGGTGGCCGCTCCGGCGGCGCCGTTGACGGTCCACTCGACGTACGAGCCCGCCGCGTTGTCGCCGTTGACGAACCCCGTGCCGGAGTAGCCCGCGTGGTTGGACTCGGCCACGCCCTGCGAGATCGTCGCGTTCTCCGCCTCGTACCGCGTGACGCCCCCGCCGCCGCCCGGGACCGCCTTGTACGACCTGAGCCTCGTCAGCAGCAGGTGGCAGTCCTGCAGCGAGCCCGACGTGTCGCCCAGCGACCGGTAGATGCCCCACTTGGGCCGCACCCGGTCGCCGAGGAACGTGTCCACACCTGTCGTCGTGGCGTCCACCACCGTGGCGCCGCCGTTCCTGACCACCCACCGGACCGCGCCGGCCGAGCCGTCACCGATCTTGATCTCGTAGTCGATGTCGATCCACTTGTTGTGCAGCGGCTCCAGGTCGGTCCGCCCGACCAGGATGTTCGGCTCGAAGATCTTGTGCTCGATGGTCTGCCGGCCGTCCACCCTGCGCAACGAGGTGACCGTGATCGGCGCGGTTCCCGATCCCGGCATCTTCGTCTGGAAGATGTGGGTGAAGGTCGTGGTGGCCTTGAGCGTGCTCGGGATGTACATCGAATAGGTGACCCGCCACAACTCGCCGCTCTTCCACTGCAGGTAGCTGCTGCTGGAGGTACGGTTGCCGGTCACCTCGTGCCGCTGCCGGTCCGTGCTGGTGTCGCGGTCGACCATGTGCATGGTGAAGCGGTAGTTGTCGCCGTCGGGGCGGATGTGCGGCGCGGCCGCCGGGTGGGAGTCGGCGCGGTCGTCCTCGATGCTCTCCCACGCCCCCATGCCGTTGGCCGAGGCCGACGGCGACCACATCAGCTGCCACGTCATCCCGGACGGGAGCAGGGTGGGCGCCGCGAAGGCGGGGCGTGCGGGCAGGAGCGGCGCGGCGGCGGCAGCACCGACGAGGAGTCCGAAACGGCGTCGCGAAAGGGTCATGGCGTCACTTCCAGAGGGGTGGGCGGCGGCCGCGCGCTCGCGCGGCCGCCGGCGGGATGGAGGTGCTACTGGATGGTGTTACTGGATGGCTGAGCGGCGGATCGTGTCGGCGGAGCCGTCGCCGTTGTTGTCGGAGTTGGTGGAGCCGAACCAGATCGCACTGGCGCCGGGCACCTTCTCGACCGCGCGGAGCCTGCCGTACGTGCCGTTGAAGTAGGAGTTGACCGTCGAGACGTTCTCGCCGTTCAGCACGATGCGCCACAGCCGCTGGCCGCGGAGCGCGGCCATGAAGACCGTGTTGCCGACGATGGCGATGCCGCTGGGCGAGGCCTCGGCGACCCCCCAGGTGTACTTGGGGTTCGTCATGCCGGAGACGCTGCAGGTGCCCTCGCACGTCGGCCAGCCGTAGTTGCGGCCCGGCAGGATGAGGTTGAGCTCGTCGCGCGAGGAGTTGCCCAGCTCCGACGACCACAGGCGGCCGGCCGAGTCCCAGGCCAGGCCCTGCGGGTTGCGGTGGCCGTAGCTGTAGACGCGAGTGCCGAACGGGTTGCCGGGTGCGGCCGCGCCGGTCCTGGTGATGCGCAGGATCTTGCCGTTGAGCGAGTCCAGGTCGGGCGCGTTGCTCGTCTGCTGGGCGTCGCCGGTGGCGACGTACAGGTAGCCGTCGGGGCCGAACCTGATCCGCCCGCCGTTGTGGTAGCGGTTCTTGTCGATGCCCTGCAGGACAGCGGCGTAGCCGCTGAGCGTGGTGCCGTTGAAGGTCATCTTGGCGATGCGGTTGCCCTCGGACGCGGTGTGCATGAAGAACACGTCCTGGTCCGTGGTGCCGTTCCAGGTGGGCGAGAAGTCCAGGCCCATCAGGCCGCCCTCGCCGTTGGTGGTCTGGGTGTTGGGCACGGTGCCGACCTGCGTCTTCGCGCCCGACGCGGTCACCTTGAACACCCGGAACGTGTCCCGCTCCGTCACCAGCGCGTACGTCCCGTCGGGCGCCCAGGAGATGTCCCACGGCACGTCCCAGCCGCCGGCCACGCCGGCGGGCGTCTGCGGCACCGAGCCGCAGGTCCCGGTGGTGAACGACGCGGACGGCGCGCTCGGCGCGGAGAGCTGGTTGGCGGTGTCGCGCGCCACCACGTGCACCTGGTACGTGCGGGCGCACTCCAGCGGCACGCTCGCGGTGGTCGCGGGCGGGGTGCCGGTGACGGTGGCGAGCACGGCGTTGGTGGCGTGGTCACGGACGAGGTAGGCGCGCACGCCGTTGTCGTCGGTCGACGCTCCCCAGGTCACGGTGGCCGTGGTGGCCTGCACGCCGCTGACCGCCGGCTGTCCGGGTTGCGACGGCGGGTCGTCGGCCGGCGCGGGCAGCGTGCGGCAGTTCGCCTCGGGGCTGCTCAGCGACACGTTGCCGGAGGCGTCGCGGGCGAACACCGACAGCTGGTAGGCGAAGTCGGGGTTGAGCCCGGTCAGCCGGTACGGCGGCGCCGGCGCGGTCGCGATCTGCTGACCCTGGTGGTAGATGTCGTACGCCACCACGCCGATGTTGTCGGTGGCCGGCGGCCAGTCCAGGGTCAGGGCGTTGTGCGCGATGGCGGAGCACACCGGCTGCCCTGGCGAGGTGGGCTTCTCGGTGTCGCCGGGGCCGGTGACCCGCAGCCGGTCGAGGTTCGGCCCGCCGCCCTCGGCGGTGGCGGTGGCCCTGACCGTGTTGGCGCCCGCGGTCAGCGGCGCGTCCAGGGTGACCTCCTGCCACGTGGCCCAGGCGCCGGTGCTGGGGAAGGGCCGGGCGGTGGCGACCGCGGTGCCGTTGACGGTGATGGTCATGGGCCGGTCGGCGGTGGTGCCGTTGGCGTAACGGAAGGTCAGGCTCTGGGTGCCGGCCGCGGCGGCGCTGACGGCGAACTCGACGTACGAGCCGGTCACGTTGGCGTAGTTGACGAATCCGGAGCCGGTGAAGCCGGCGTGGTTCGACTCGACGGCGCCCTGCGAGATCGTCGCGGTCTCCGCCTGGTAGTCGGTGAATCCGCCGGTCGGGACGTCGGCGTCGAGATAGTCCCAATTGGGGTTGCCGCCCGCGCTCGCGGCGGTGGCCCTGATCTTGTTCGCGCCGGCGACGACGGGCGCGGTCAGCGTGACCGTGGCCCAGGTGGCCCAGCTCGCGGTGGCCGGGAAGGACCGGCTCGCCGCGACGTTCGTGCCGTTGACCGCGATGTCGCTGGGCCGGTCCGCGCCGGTGCCGTTGGCGTAGCGGAAGGCCAGTGTGGCGGTGCCGGCGCCGGGCGCGTTGATCGTCCACTCGGTGAAGGAACCGGCGACGTTGGTCCCGTTGACGAAGCCGGTGCCGGAGTAGCCGGCGTGGTTCGACTCCACGGCTCCCTGGGAGATCGTCGCGTTCTCGGCTTCGTACCGGGTGGGGGCCGCGGCGGCGGGGAGGGTGGCCATTCCCATGACGAGTAAGCAGGCGATGGCACAGGCCCGGGACTTGCTGAAGTTCATCGGGCGCTCCTGGCTGAGAGTGATGCCTCGAGTAAGAGATTGGAGCTTTAGAACGTGTTCCCACAAAACCGGCACCGCCGTCAACACCTGGACCGGTACATTTTTTAGGAAAGTTTCCTAACCTACATGGGGTGAGTGCACGTGGACAGCCCGCGCCGCCTCGCCAGCCAGGCAGAACGGCGTCGCGGCACGTCAGCGCCGGGACGCAGACATAGGATGTCTTCAGCCCTTGGTCGCGCCTCCGGTGAGTCCCTTGACGAACTGCTTCTGCAGCAGCAGGTAGAAGACGAGGATCGGCAGCGTCGCCAGGAACATGAGGGCGAACATGCCGCCGAAGTCGGCGGCGTACTGGCCGAGCGACTTGTAGACGCCCGTCATGATCGTGGTGCCCTCGCGCGGCCCATAGATGATCAACGGGTTGAGGAAGTCGTTCCAGATCCACACGCCGAGGAAGATCAGCACGCTGGCGGTGGCCGGCCGCAGCAGCGGGAAGACGATCCGCCAGAACGTCTGCCACCGCGTCGCCCCGTCGATCGCGGCCGCCTCCTCCAGCTCCCGCGGCACCGCCTTCATGAACCCGGAGAAGACGAACACCCCGAACGGCACGTAGTAGCCGACGTTGAACAACACGAGCCCCTGCAGCGTCGACATCAGCCCGAGCGACTTCAGCACCTGGGTGACCGGGATGAGGATGACCTGCGGCGGGATCATCAGCCCGCACAACAACAGCACCATGATCGCGCGCGACCACCAGCCGGTGTGCCTGGCCAGGTAGTGGCCGAGCATGGCCGACAACACCGCCAGGACGGCGATCGACAGCGAGGTGACCAGGACGCTGGTGCGCAGCGACGACCAGAAGAGGCTGTCCGGGCCGGTCAGCACGTGGACGAGGTTGTCCAGCGTGGGCGGCGCCGGCGGCGCCAGGGTGTCCGCGGCCACCTGCCTGCTCTGCTTGAAGACGTTGATCAGCGCGATGTAGAGCGGGATGGCGAAGATCGCCGCGACGGCCAGCGCCACCAGCGGGCGCAGCCACGGCGGGCTCGACCGGCTCACAACTGCACCTCCCTGCGCTGCAGGATGCGCAGCGTGACGACTGACAACGCGGCGATGACGACCAGCATGACGACCGCCTCGGCCGAGGCGTAGCCGGTACGGTTCTCCACGAATCCCTCCTGCAGCACGACGAACGCCACGCTCGCCGTCGTGCCCGTGCCGGGGCCGCCGTTCGTGATGACCTTCACGTGGTCGAAGATCTTGAAGGCGGAGATCAGCAGGACGACGGTGTTGATGGTCAGCGCCGGTGCCAGGAGTGGCCAGGTGACGTGCCGGAAGCGCCGCACCGCCCCGGCGCCGTCGATCGCGGCCGCCTCCCCCAGCTCCTGCGGCACACCCTGCAGCCCGGCGAGGTAGACGACCACGCAGAAGCCGAGCATCTGCCAGCAGACGATGGACGACAGCGAGTAGAGGGCGATGTCGGGGTCGGACAGCCACCCCGGCGGCTCCCGTACGCCGAGCGCCCTGAGCGCCTGGTTGACGGGCCCGTCGTCGGCCAGGATGCGGGTCCAGATCACGCTGATGACCACCGAGCTGATCACCATCGGGGTGAAGAAGACGCTGCGGAGCGCGTTGTAGAGCCAGCCGCGCCGGTCGAGCAGGACGGCGACGGCCACGCCGAGCACGTTCGGCACGATGACCACGATCAGGGTGAGGATCGTGGTCACCCGGAGCGACTGCAGGAAGGTCTCGTCGCGGAGCAGCAGCTCGTAGTTGCGCAGCCCCACGAACTCGGTCCTGGGCCTGAGCAGCGCCTGGTTGGTGAGGCTGTAGCCGACGCTCATGATGATGGGCGCCAGCACCAGGCAGAGGTAGACGAGCGTGCCCGGCGCGGCGAAGGTCAGGAAGTGCCACAGGCCCGGCCCCCTCCGGCGCCGGTCGCGGCGCCCTCGCGCGTCGGTGCCGGCGGGACCGGGCCTGCGATGGATGGTGCCGACGGCCATCAGCCGCTCTTCTCCCATTCCGTGTCGAGGAACGAGAGCACCTGGTCGACGTTCTTCTCGCCGCTGACCAGGTCCTGCGCGGCCGACCAGAACTTGCCCTGCATGCCGGGCACCATGGCCGTGTCGCCGGCCTCCCAGCCGAAGGGGGCGACGGTCGCCTTCTGGGCGAGCGCCTGCTGCCACAGGTCGTAGACGCTCTTGAACACCGGGCCGGTGCCGGACGGCGGGGTGTAGCCCTTGATCGCCGGGAACAACGCGTCCGCCTTGACCGAGGCGTCCAGGTTCTCCTTGGTGAGCTGGAAGGCGAGGGCGAACCTCTTGGCCGCCGCCACGTTCTTCGCGGTCGCGCTGACGGACAGGCCACCACCCGTGTACGCCGGCAGGTGCAGGCTGCCGTCGTCGCTGGGCCAGGCGAACACGCCGATGTCGGCCTTCATCTCCGACTGGTCGGCGGCGGCGGCGAACCAGCTGCCCATCGGGTACATGGCGCCCTTGCCGGCCAGGAACGCCTCCTGGGTCTTGGGGTAGTCCTGGCCGATCTGCCGCTTGTCGATGTAGCCCTTGGCGGCGAGGTCGGCGAACTTCTGGGTGGCCGCCTTCATGTCGGGGGCGGCGAACGTCACCGCGCCCTGGCGGCGCTTGGTCATCCAGTCGGGCGTCTTCGCGTACAGGTCGGTGGCCAGGATGGCGGTCCACGGCTGGGAGGTGACGAACGCCCCGCCGCTCACGAACGGCGTGATCCCGGCCGCCTTGAGCTTCTCGGCCGTGGCCAGCAGCTCGGCGTACGTCTTCGGCGGCGCCTCGATCCCGGCCTTGGCGAAGAGCTTCTTGTTGTAGAAGACGTTCGGGATCGTCTGCGTGTTGGCCGGCAGCTGCAGCACCTTGCCGTTGACCGCGCCGCACGTCGGGCAGAGGAAGTCCTTGAGCTCCTCCTCGGTCCAGGGCTCCAGGCTCGGCTCCAGGGCGATCAGGTCCTGCATGCCGATCTGCACGTCGGGCAGCTGCCCGGACGCGGCCAGCTGCTTGGCGTAGTCGTTGCGCTCCGACTCCGACGGCGCGGCGACGAGCTCCACCTCCAGGTCGGGATGGGTCTTGGTCACCAGCGCCACCTGAGCCTTCCAGTACGACTCCGGCAGGTTCGGCGACGGGAAGATCAGGAAGGAGACCTTCTGCTTGCCCCCGGCGGACGTGGGCGCGGAGGACGGGTCCCCACTGCCGCAGCCGGTCACCGCGAGGGTGACCGCCAGCAGCATCGCCACGAAGGACATCCGATCATTGGTGCGAATTCTGGCTCTGCAGGGGCCGGTGGGTATGGTCACTCTTCTGTGCCTCATGTCGCGTCTAAGGTTGGATGATTTGTCAGCCGCCGCCAGTCGTCCGATGGACCACGTTGGAGTGCGGCCCGTACCGGAACGCCCGCACCCGGTAGGAGGCCTGCCGCTCCTCGGGGAGCGTGATCAGGCCCACGGCGTTGACGTCGGGATCGAGGGCGGCGACCACGCGGTAGTCCGGCCGCCCCGCGGGTCGGTTCTCCAGCAGGTGGCCCTCCTCGTCGGCGGCGCGGTCGGTCCATCCGAAGGCGACGCCGTCGGCCTGCGTCACGGTGGCCTTCAGATCGGCGGGCGCCGCCGCCTCGGTCCCGGCCGGCAGGCCGCCCCGCGGCCCGCCGGGGATCGTGCGCGGCCGCGACCAGTCCGGCTCCGGCTCGGGGTACGGGCCGGAGCCGAGCGTCACCTCGACCGGCGCCGAGGCGTGGCCGTAGTAGGGGCGCAGCCGGTAGAAGAAGGTGGTGTTCGGGATGAGGTCGGGATGGGTGTAGGCGGTCTGATCCTCCGGGAGGAAGGCCAGGATCGTGTAACGGCCCTGCGGCTCGGTGGCGAACTCGAGCACGTGCCCGGCGGCCGCCGGGTCGCCGGCCGTCCAGCGCAGCTCGACGTCGGTCGGCGACACCAGCTCGGCCGACAGGCGAACCGCACCCTGCCGCACAGTGTCCTGCCGCTCCGCGCTTTGCTGCTCGGCGAGCCGGCCCCGGTCGGCGCGACCGCCGCCGGCGCCGGCGGCGGTCGCGCCGTCCGGCGGCGCCGCGCAGGCGGTCGCCACCAGCACGAGCGCCACCAGAGCTCTCATGGTCCCTACTTGCGCCAGAAGCTGATGTCGCTCCACTCGACCGTGGCCGGGCCCTGGCCGCTGTTGGTGCGGTAGGCGCCGAACTTGTCGTAGAAGCTGCCGCTCTCGCTGGAGACGGTGTGCCTGAGCGAGCCGTTGATGTAGGTCCGGTGGGTGCTGCCGACCACGTGCACGGTGTTGACGCGCACCGTGGTGCCGACGGTCGCGCCGGTGGCGATCGTGGTGCCGCCGTGCACGGCGTACAGGCGGCCGCCGCGTTCGACGGCGAGCATGAAGAACGGGCCGGTCGTCTTGAACGTCTGCTTCAGGCTGATCCGCGTCCCCGGCAGGCTGGTGATCCGGAAGTACCCCTCGAACTGCCGGGTGCCGCCGGAGTAGGTCGCGTAACGCCGCTCCGCCCGCTGGTCACCACTGGCGGTCGAGCAGGTCAGCCGGAAGGTCAGGCCGCCGACGTCGCCGCAGCCGCGTTCCTGGACGGTGAACGTCGGCGAGTACGCGGTCCACGGGCCGGATTCCACGGGATCGGCGGCGGCGGGCAGAGCCGGCACGAGCAGTCCCGCCACCGCCCCGCCCATGAGGAGTAATCGCATGGATCCCTCCAGGTTAGGAAAGTTTCCTACGGTGAGTCATAGGACCACTTCGGCTAACTGCCCGTCAAGAGTCGCCGTGAAACAGCCCTTGACCCCACCGTCATCCCGCTGTATTCATCGGATGTCTAGGAATGGCCATCCTCCACGAGGGAGCGATCCCGGTGAGACCTCGAGCCCGCGCCGCCACCCTGCTCTTCGCATTGATCGTCACCCTGATCGTCGCCCCCGCCGCCCGCGCGGAGGTCGAACACCCCCGGCAACAATGGTTACGCGACTCCACGGCAGGCCTGTTCCTGCACTGGGGCATGTTCACGGCTCCCCGCCACCTCGACTGCGCGGCCTGGGAGCGCGACGTCACGGAGGGCGGCTGGACCGCGGACTACTGGGTCGACGAGGCCCGCAAGCTCGGGGCCTCGTACATCGTCCTGGCCACCTTCCACAGCAGGCTCGGCTACGCGCGCCCGTGGCCGTCGGAGATCCCCGGCAGCTGCGCGACGAAGCGGGACCTGCTCGGCGAGCTGGTGACCGCCGGCAAGGCGAAGGACGTCCGGATCATCCTGTACATGACCGACGACCCCCAGTGGCACAACGAGCAGGGGGTCGAGACGCTCGACTCGGCCGCGTACTCGGCGTACAAGGGCCGGCAGGTCGACCTGACCACGCGCGCCGGGTTTGGCATGTACAGCTATGACCTGTTCTTCGAGGTCATGGAGAAGTATCAGGACCTTGCGGGGTTCTGGATCGACAACGACAACGACTACTGGGAGCAGAACAAGCTCTACGAGCAGATCAGGGAGAAGCGGCCGTCCTGGTTGCTGAGCAACAACAACGAGGACACGCCGATCATGGACACGGTCAGCAACGAGCAGAAAACCGGCATGACCCCGGCCTACGACTACCCGCAGGCCGCGTGGACGCCGATGCCGCGCCTGGTGGAGGCCGACTACAAGCTGCCCACCACCGGCGACTGGTGGTACGACGGCGGCAACCACCCGGTCGACGTCCGGCTCAGCACCGGCCGCTACATCACCAACGCCGGGTCGTCGATGAAGTCGCTGATGGCCGAGACACCGATGGTGAACGGCCGGTTCCCGCCGCAGCAGGAGGCGTTCAACGCCTTCATGTCCACGTGGGTCCCGCCGATCAAGGAGTCGCTGCAGGGCACCGAGGGCGGCGGCTACATGTACGGCGGCATGCGGCCCGGCTTCTGGAACGACGGCGCCCACGGCGTGATCACCGTCTCCCGCGACGGCGCCAAGGTGCAGTACGTGCATGTGGTGACCCGGCCCAGCACCGACATGGTGCGGCTGCGCGACAACGGCTATCGGGTGACCCGGGTGAGCGACCTACGCACCGGCGAGCAGATGCGCTTCAGCCAGTCCGGCGGCCATCTGTCGATCCTCGGCATCACCCGATGGGACCAGTACGACACCGTGTTCAAGGTCGAGACGGCCGACCGGCAGCACTTCTACGATCAGTCCACCCTCAAGGCCACCGCCTCGTCCTCCCGCGAGGGACACCCGGCCACCGCCCTCGTGGACGGCAGCTTCCAGGACTACTGGGACAGCGACGCGCAGCTCCCGGTGTCGGTGACGCTGGACCTCGGCCGTGCCCGCAAGGCGTCCTACCTGGCGGTCAACCAGCGCGAATGGTCGCCCACGTACGCCAGGGAGACGTTCGGGCGCCCGGAGGACTCCGCGCGGATCAAGGACTACCGGGTCTACGTGAGCGACGACGGCAAGCGGTGGGGCGCGCCCGTGCGCGCCGGCGCGCTGCCCAGCGCCCGCGGCGTGCAGGCCATCGACCTCGGCGAGCAGCATGCCCGCTACATCAAGCTGGAGGTGCTGAACACCTGGGCAGGCCCGCAGGCGCCGCGCTTCGTCCGGCAGTTGCAGATCGACGAGATCCAGGTCGCGCACGGCTACCCGCTGTCGCCGGCCACCCCCGTCCCGCTGGAGGCCGAACGCCAGCAGCGGTCCGGGGCGGCCAGGCTCGCCCCGTGCGCGGCGTGCTCCGGCGGCGCGCAGGTCACCGGGCTGGGCGGCGGCTCGCGCAACGCGATCACGTACCGCGAGGTGACGGTCGCCGCGGCCGGTGATCACCGGCTCCAGATCGACCACACCACCGCCGCGGCCACCTCGCTGTCGGTCTCGGTCAACGGCGCCGCCCCGATCAAGGCGGCGGTCATCGGCGACAACGCGGCCGTTCCCGCGGACACGGCGCTGTCTGTGCCGCTCCGCGCAGGAGCCAACACGATCACGGTGTTCAGTGACGCCGCCAAGGGTCCGGGCGTCGACAGGATCGCGGTCGCGCCCCTGCCACCCACGTCGTACGTGCCCAAGACGACCATGACCGTCGATCCATCCGGGCTGCAGTGGGCAGGGCCCGGGCAGCAGTCGCTGAAGGTGTCGGCCACGCTGCGCCTGGACGTCGAGGACGCGCTCGACCAGGTCGAGCTGGCCCCCGCCGTGCCCGCCGGGTGGACGGTCGAGGGCGGCCCGGCCACGGCGGCCACGATGCGGCTGGGTCAGACCCTGGAGGGGACGTGGACGCTCACCTCGCCGCCCGGCCAGGACGTCGCCTCGGCGGACATCCCGATCAGGGCGTCGTTCCAGGTGCTCGGCCGGCCGAACACGGTCACCAGGCAGCTCCGGGTCCGGCTGCGCCCCGCCGACCGCGTCTTCATGCGCGAGGCCGAGGACTCGCGCAACCAGCTCGGCAGCGCGGGCATCACCAACTGCGGGCCGTGCTCGGGCGGGCAGAAGGTACGCAACCTCGGCGGCGGCCCGGACGCCTACGTGTTGTTCGAGAACGTCACGGTGGACACGGCCCGCCAGTACACGCTGTACATCGACTTCACCGTCAACGGCGAGCGCTCCTACTTCGTGACCGTCAACGGTGAGCCGCCGATCGAGGTGAAGGTGAGCGGCGTCGGCAACAACACCCCCTACACCACTTCCGTGCCGATCACTCTGCGCGCCGGGGCCAACACGATCAAGGTCCACAACGACACGGCCACCGCCCCCGACCTGGACCGTCTCTCCCTGGGCTGACCCGCCCATGACTCGCCCACTATCGGCCCCTTCGTCACGTTCCAATTCAATTCTTGAGGAAGTTAATTAGTGCTACGATTGCCGCCATGCATCCTCGGCTCACCACCACTCGCGCTGAGGCCACCGTCTTCACCATGGTGCTCACCCAGGGTCCGGTGACCCGAGTGGAGATCGCCAGGCGCAGCGGGCTGTCGTCCGCCGCCGTGACCAAGGCCGCCCGCCCGTTCATCGAGGCAGGTTACCTGGAAGAGCTGGAGGCCAGGGAGCGTACGGCGCCCGGCGCGGGGCGGCCGGCCAGCCCGCTGGTGATCAGGGCGAACCGGGAGTTCTTCGCCGGCGTGAAGATCACCGACGACGAGCTCATCGGCGTCGTCACCGACCTGCGGGCCCAGCCCCTGGTGTCGGCGCACCGCCGCCTGACGACGGCGTCGCCCGAGGGCGTGGTCGAGGAGCTCGCCGAGCTCGTCGCCGACCTGCTGGCCGACGATCCGGCCTACGGCGAGCGCTGCCACTGGCTGGGACTGGCCGTGTCGGGCGACGTGGACAAGGCCCTCGGACTGGTGCGCTACTCCCCTTTCCTGGGGTGGCGGCAGGTGCCGCTGGCGCGGCTGGCCGGCGAGGCGACCGGGCTCAACGTCACGGTCGAGAACGACGTCAGGTCCCTCACCGTGGCCGAGCAGTGGTTCGGCGACGGCGTGGGGGCGTCGTCGTTCGCGCTGGTCACGGTGGGGGCCGGCATAGGGTGCGGGCTGGTGGCGAACGACCGGGTGGTGGCCGGCTCGCACGGCGTGGCCGGGGAGATCGGGCACATCCCGGTGGGCGGCGAGGAGCCGGAGTGCCACTGCGGCGGGCGCGGCTGCGTCGAGGCCATCGCCGGGACCGCGCCCATCGTGGCCGCCGTACGCGCGGTCACCGGGAACGCGTCGCTCACCATCGACGCGGCCATCGACGCCGCGCACGCGGGCAACACCGCGGCGCGGGAAGTGTTCGCCCGGGCGGGGCACGCCATCGGGCTGGGCATCGCGGCGATGGCCAATCTGTTCGGGCCGGAGCGGATCATCGTGACCGGTGATGTGCAGGGGCTGGCGGCGTATGACCTGTTCGAGGAGCAGATCAACCGGTCGTTCGCCAGCCAGGCGTTCGGCGCGGCCGCCGACTGCCGTCTGCTGCTGCGGCCGCGGACCTTCGAGCAATGGGCGCGCGGCGCGGCCGCGGTCGCCATCCAGACCCTCTTCACCTCCCAGGAGCGTTGAGTGACCGCCGCCCCCGGCATCTGGCAACCACACGACGGCACGCCCCAGCCGCCGGAGGAGGTGTGCTTCCAGGCCTTGGGCCTCACCTTCACCTGCACAGCCACCCCCACCCCACCCGCAGCGGCGGCCGGCGCCGCTCTCGACACGACCGCCATCGTGCCGGAGGCGGGCGGGGCCGTCTTGGGGAGCGGCGAGGCGGCAGGGCTGAGCTGGGTGGTGGCCGAAACCGCGCCGGGGGTGCTGGAGGTGCGGGTCACGCCCGATCGGCCGGCCACGGTGCGGCTCGGGTGGCGGGTGCCGTGTGTGGACGCGACGGCGTTCTGGGCCGCCGACGGGGGTGAACATCGCGGGTTGCCGCCGTTCTGGCGGCGTCCCCGCGTCGCGGCGCTGGAGAAGAACGCCCCCGTCGGATGCCTGGTCGGCGCCGGTGACGTGGCAGTGTGCACCTACGCCGCCGCCGAAGTCGTCAAGCCCGTGCTCACCCGCACCGGAGTCGTCGAGGAGACCGGCGAGTTCGGGTTCTGGGTGGAGCACGAGGCCGACCCGGACAGCGGGCTGGTGCTCCGGCTGGACTGCACGCGGCGGCACTTCGCGCGCACGCTCGCCGAGGTTGCCGAATGGTGGGGGACGCGCAACGGCCTGGCCAGGGACGTCCCACGGGTGGCGCGCATGCCCGCCTACTCCACCTGGTACGCCATGCAACAACACGTCGACGCCACGAGCGTCGAGCGGCAGGCGGCACCGGCGGCCGAGCTGGGCTGCGAGGCGATCATCGTGGACGACGGCTGGCACAGCGACGACCGGGGCCGGGGCTACGGCTACGTCGGCGAGTGGGAGCCGTCCCGCACCGCATTCCCTGACATGCCGGGCCATGTGGCGAAGGTCCGCGGTGAAGGGCTCGCCTACCTGCTCTGGTACGCCCTGCCGTTCGTCGGCCGCCACACCGCGCTCTGGGACCGCGTGCGACCGTACACGCTCGCCTACAAGGAGCACATGAACGCCGCCATCGTCGACCCCCGCTACCCCGCCATCCGCGACCTGGTCGCCGGGCACCTCACCCGGGCGGTCACGGAGTGGGGCATGGACGGCCTCAAGATCGACTTCGTCGACCAGTTCGCGGTCGAGGACGCGCCACCGCCGGGCCCCGAGGCCGACTGCGCCACCGTGAACGAGGGCGTGCGCAGGCTCCTCGCCCAGCTCCCCAGGGACTGCCTGGTCGAGCTGCGCCAGCCGTATGTGAGTCCGGGCCTGTGGCCGTACGCCACGATGATTCGCGCCTCCGACTGCCCGCTCAGCCCCGCGCACAACCGGCAGCGCACCGTCGACCTGCGCCTGATCGCCGGCCCGCTGGCCGTGCACGCGGACATGCTGATGTGGCACCCCGGCGAGAGCCCGCAGTGGGTCGCGACGCAGCTGATCAACGTGCTGTTCGCGGTCCCGCAGATCTCGGTGGACCTGACGGCGCTGACGCCGGCGCAGGAAGAGGTGCTGCGGTTCTGGTTGTCGTTCTTCAGGGAGCACGCGGAGGTGCTGCAGCGGGGCCGGTTCGAGCCGGCCCGGCCCGATCTGGCCTACCCCCAGGTGACGGCGCGCTCGGACGACACGGTGATCACTGCCAGGTACGCGCCCATCCCCGTCCGCGCTCCCGACGCGGGCACGTTGTGGCTGGCCAACGGGGACGCCTCCACTGACGTGCTGCTCCAGGTCGCTTCGGCCGGCCCGGCCCGCGCCACCGTCGTCGACTGCCGGGGCCGCACCGAGGGCGACGAGGTCGTGGACCTCGCCCTCGGGCTGGTGGAGGTCACCGTGCCCGAGGGCGGGCTGCTACGCCTGGAGCGGTAGCGCGGTCAGGCGGAGCGCAGCCGGTCCCGCAGCTGCGCCTCGTAGAGCGAGGGCGGGAAGAGGCCGGGCTGGTTGGCGCCTTCGATGTAGCCGACCGGTTGCGCGAAGGGCCCGTCGCCGGTGATCGTGCCGCGGCAGCCGATCGCGTAGTTCTGCGCGGTCGGCGGCTTCTGGACGATGAGCCTGCTGGTGGCGACGTCGCAGTTCCAGGCCACCGAGTGGGCCGCGGACCAGCCGTGCGAGGTGCCGTAGCGGCCGCGGTTGTACAGGCCGAGCGTGTAGCTGTAGTGCGGGTCCACGTCCCGGTGGCCGTCGAACAGCAGCGCCTGCGACCAACGACGGTGGCCCTCGCTGGAGTTGAGCGCGTAGTCGGAGGTGCCGCGCAGGAACACCACGCCGGAGACCGTGCTGTGCCCGTTGGAGACGAAGGCGTGCCTGGCCTTGTAGGCGTAGCAGTCCCGGAAGAGCACCTGCTGCGAGTAGGTGTAGGTGTTGAAGTTGTAGCGCCTACTGCCGGTCACGATGCTGACCGGGTCGATGGCCCGGCAGTTCTCGACCGTGGCCCGGGTCGTCTCCTGGGTGGCGACGCCGGCCTGGGTGAAGTGCAGCATGGTGCAGTCGCGCACCCACGAGTCCTCGGTCCGCAGCAGCACGATCGCGTTGTAGGCGTGGTCCTCGTCCTGCTCGGGGTCGCCGTGGTACTCGATGTCCACGCGCAGCCGTTCCACGCCCACCTCGGTGACGAGCCCGGCCTGGTCCCACTTGTAGAGGTAGGAGGTGGCGTGGGCGCGGTTGAGGTGGTTGTAGACCGGCACGTCGATCGTCACGACGTTCCCGGACACGTCGCGGACGTACCGGTTGTAGATGAGCGGATGCTCGCCGACCTTCCACGGCGGGCCCACGTCGTGGCCGCCGTAGTCGATGGCCTTGAGCCACTCCTCGGTGCAGGGGTGGGTGATGACGATGTTGTCGCCGGGGCGCAGCGCCCCCGGGTTCGCCACCTCGAACTGGCGCGACCCGACCTGCACGAACCCGGTGGTGATGTCGGTACGGGTGCCGGGGACCTCGCCCTTCCAGCCGCCGCCCTCCACACCGCCGGCCACGATCACGTCGCGGTCCTTGGGGTTGTTCCCGGTCGCCTTGATGATCGTGTTGCCCGACGGGTCCTCGCCGTCGCCGACGCCGCGTAACACGGTGCCGCCGGCCCGCACGTACAACGTGCCCGCCACCGGGTACGTGCCCGGCAGCAGGAGCAACGCTCCGCGGCGGGCCCGGGGCAGGGCTCCGATCTCGTCCAGCGCCGCCTGGATGTGGGCGGTGTTGTCGCCCTCGACCGGCCGGATGGTCTTGACGACCGGCACGTGCGGGATCGGCCGCTCACCGTTGCGGTAGCCGGCGTGGCTGAAGTCGGGGACGCGGTTGGCCTCGGCGTCCTGCTCGTAGGCCAGCCGCCCGTGCCGGTCGTAGTGCACGAGCCGGGACTGCCATGGCTGCGTGCCGGCCGGACGTGCGGCGGCGGGACGCGCGCCGGCCGCCGCGGTCAGCGCCAGCGCGCCACCCGCGGTCAGCACGGCACGCCTGCTGAGGTCATGTGCCATGAGAGTCCCTTACTTGATGACGATCTTGTCGAGCTCGGGCGAGCGCGCGGTATGGCTGTAGAACCGGATCGTGTTGACCCCGGCCACCAGGTCCACCGGCACGGTCGCGGTGGTCACCGTGTCCTTGGTCCCGGTCATCGGCACCTGGATCGCGTCGCCGCCGTTGACGCTGACGGAGTACGTCTGGGAGCCGTCCACCAGCGCGTGCACGGTCATCTGCCTGGTCCCGGTGGTCTCCGACAGCACGCCCTTGACCACGGCGTAGTCGTAGACGTTGCCGCCGATGAGGATCACCTTCCGCCCGCCGGAGCAGACGGCGCAGTAGGCGGGCTCGGCCGCGCCCTCCCACACGTTGCCGACCCGCTCGGCCTCGTACGTGCCGGGGCCGCGGTCCGGCGGCGGCAGCGTGACGGGCGGCGTCGCGGGCCCGAGCTGCTCCGCCTTGAGGTCCTTGACCAGCATGTACGTCTCTTGCAGCCCGGCGCTCCTGATGCTGCGGTAGATGCCCCACTTCGGCCGGTTGTACTGCTCCGGCGTCCACCACAGGTCGATGCCCTCGACCTTCTGGTCGACGATCGTCCGATTGCCGTCCCGCAACACCCACCGCATGGAGCCGGCGTCGGCGGACTTGAGCTCGATGGTGACGCCGACCCACTTGTTCTGGATCGGCTCCAGGTCGGCGGTGGCGAAGTCGTGGGACCTGTTGTCCTCCAGCGTCCAGTAGCGGGCCGCGATCTTCGGCACGCCGTTGATGACCGGCAGCGACAGCTGCGCGACCGGGGTGCCGATGTCGGACGTCTTCAGCTGCCAGATGTGGGTGAAGCTGGTGGTCGCGTCAAACGTGTCGGGAATGTACATCTGGTACGTGATCCGCCACGTCTCGTCCTTGCGCATCTCCAGCGCCCGGCCGTCGGAGGCGCGCATGCCGCGGACCTCGTTACGCATGCGGTCGGAGCCGTCGCGGTCCTCCAGGTGCGCGTCGAACCGCCAGGCGTTGCCCTGGACGTAAACGTGCGGCTGTCCCTCGGGGTGGGAGCCGCGCCGGTCGTCCTCCAGCGCCTCGAACGCGTTCACACCGTCCCGCCAGGGGCTCGGATTCCACCGGGTCTCCCAGCGCGGCGCCCCGTCCCCGAGGCCGGCCCCAGTCCCGGAGCCGGCCTGGGCCGGCGGGGCGGCCACGAGGAGCAGCGCGAGCGCCGACAGGGCGCCCGCCACGCGCAGGCTCCTCATGCGAGCCCCGCCCGGTCGAGGCCGAGCGCGCCGGCGGCGGTGGGTGCCGGGGCGGCTAAGACGCCCCCTTGTCGTTCGGTCATGAGAGTGCTCTCCTCAGGTGCAGTGTGAAGCCGCCGTTCTGGGCGACGGCGAGGTCGAGCTTGCCCCCGGCGGGGACCGTGACGGTCTCGGTGGCGAGCTGGTCACCGGGGGCGTCCCGGTAGATCTCGGCCGTCCACTCCCCCTCGTCGAGGAAGTCGAGCGGCACGGTGAGCGTGCGGGCCTCGCCCGACACGCCCGCGGCGACGTACCACTCGCCGCCGCTCCTCCTGGCCAGCAGGATGTGGTCGGCGGGGTCGCCGGACAGCAGCCGGGTGTCGTCCCAGGCGGCCGGCACGGTGGACAGCAGGCGCAGGGCCTCGGGCCGGGCCTGGTAGGTCTCGATGGAGTCGGCGAAGTGCTGGATCCCGGACTCGAAGAGCACCGACAGGGCGAGCTCGAACCCGGCCGAGATGGCCCGCACCGCGGTGAACGTGCACGGCGTGAAGTCCATCGGGCCCTGCACGTTGCGGGTGAACGCGAGCGACAGGTAGTGGGTGGCCGGGTAGAGCGGCTCCTTGCCGGGCTTCGGCTTGATCCATTCGGCGCCCTTGACCGCCTCGGCGGACATGAACTGCGGCCAGGTCCGCTCGGTGCCGCGCGGGATCGTGCCGCCGTGGAAGACCACCATGAGCCGGAGCCGGGCGGTGGCGGCGAGGATGGCGTCGAACCAGCGCATCCGGTCCTGGCCGTCCGACTCGGTGAAGTCGATCTTCACGCCGACGGCGCCCCACTCCTTCCAGAGCGCGAGCTTCTCGCGGTGCTCCAGCTCGGTGTCGACGTGTTGCCAGTGCGACCAGAGCCAGACGCCGACGCCCCGGTCGCGGGCGTAGGCGATGAGCTCGGGCATCCACTCCTTGTTCCAGCCGGCGTCCGCCAGCACGTAGGGCCAGCCGTTCGCGGCGGCGAAGTCCACCCAGCGCTTCTGCGCGTCCAGGTCGCGGGTGGAGGGCCCGTCGGACCACCAGGACCAGGCGGCGGCGCCGGGGCGGATCCAGGACGTGTCCTCCACCTGGGACGGCGCCGCGAGGCTGGTGACCAGGTCGCTCTCGACGATCGTGGCCAGGTCGCCGACGATCATCGTGCGCCACGGGGTGACGAGCGGGCTGGCCGCGGTCACGTACGGGTCCGGCAGGTCGAGCCGGAAGGCGCGGCCGTCGAAACGCAGGCGGGAGCCGGCGTATCCGGCGTCCAGGTTCGACTCGGTGATCAGCATCCAGGTGCCGCCGGCCTGGAAGAGCGACGGGTAGCCGTACAGCATGGGCTCGGCCTCGGCCACCGTGGTGTGCCGGTGGATCTCCTCGTAGTCGCAGCGCCCGTTCTCGTACGGCAGCAGGACCGCGCGGCCGTCACCCGGCACGACGTACTCCGAGATCTCCTCGACCACGGTCACCGGCCCGGTCCAGGGGATCAGGTAGCGGTAGGCCACGCCGTGGTCTCCGACCCGGATCTGCAGGTCCAGCCGGTGCCCGTCCCTGGTGAACGACAACGTCCACTCGCCGGCCGCGTACCGGTGCTCACGGCGTTTCCCGGTGACCGTCAGGTAGGTCTCCTCCACCTGCCGCTCGGACATCCCCGCCGGGACCAGGCCCGTGCTCAGGTCCGCGTGGGCGGTGCGGATCCCGAGCCTGGACGGCTCCACCAGGACCTGCCCGGCGTACCGCACCTCCAGCGTGAGCTCGCCCGCAGGTGAGAGGTCGAGCACCGCCCGCACGTCCCCGTCGCTGAGCGTCCAATTCGCCACGTGACCCTCCACAGAGAAAGAGATAGGAGGAGTCGATCGCGTCCTGCCGCCCGGCGCCGGCCGGGCCCGCTCCGGTCGCGCAAGGCGCCCGACTCTCCTCACAATGGGCAAGAGCCTAGGTTGCGGCGGGTTTCAATTCAATTCTTGACGAAGTTAATTAGGCGGTCTACCGTGCAGCCATGCCTCACGGACCGTCGCCACACGACCGCAGCACTCCCGCCATACATCCGACCTCTACCGCCCGGCTGGCGGAGTTCCGTGAGCAACGGTTCGGGTTGTTCATCCACTGGGGCCTGTACGCGCTCGCCGCCCGCCACGAGTGGGTCAAGCAGCGGGAGCGGCTCACGGACGAGCAGTATCAGCCCTACTTCGACCACTTCGACCCTGACCTGTTCGACCCGGACGCATGGGCGGAGGCGGCGGCCGGCGCGGGCATGCGTTACATGGTGCTGACGACCAAGCACCATGACGGCTTCTGCCTGTGGGACTCGGCCTACACCGACTACTCGGTCGCGAACACGCCGTTCGGCAAGGACCTGGTGGGCCCGATCGTGGAGGCCTTCCGCGCCCGCGGGCTCGGTGTGGGCTTCTACCACTCGCTGATCGACTGGCACCACCCACACTTTCCGATCGACGGCCTGCATCCGGCGTACGTCGAGGGTGTCACCCCCGATGACCGAAATATAGAGATATACCAGTCCTATTTGCACAACCAGGTCGAAGAGCTGCTTACCCGCTATGGCCGAATCGACACCATGTGGTTTGACTTCTCCTACTCGAAGCGGGTCAGGAACGGCGAGCGCACACCCGGCGGCAAGGGCGCCGCGGACTGGCGTTCGGAGGAGCTGGCGGCGATGGTCCGCAGGCTGCAGCCTGACGTCCTGATCAACGACCGCCTGGAGATCCCGGGCGACTTCACCACGCCCGAGCAGTTCCAGCCGCCCGCCCCGCCGGCCGAGGTCTGGGAGGCCTGCCAGACCCTCAACGGCAGCTGGGGCTACGACCGCGACAACCTCGACTACAAGCCGGTGGATCTGCTCGTGCGCATGCTGGTCGACACGGTTTCCAAGAACGGCAACCTGCTGCTCAACGTGGGGCCCAACGGACGCGGCGCGTTCGACCCGCGGGCGCTGGAGTCGCTGCGCGGCATCGGCGAGTGGACGCGGCTGCACGGCCGCTCCATCTACGGCGCCGGGCCGAGCACGTACGAGGCGCCGCCGGACTGCCGCTTCACCCAGCGCGGCGACCGGCTCTATGTGCACCTGTACGCCTGGCCGTACAAGCATCTGCACCTTCCCGGCCTGGCGGGCAAGGTGCGTTACGCGCAGTTGCTCAACGACGCCTCCGAGATCCGCGTCCTGGCCCCCGACCCGGCCATGGACAGCGGGCACACGAAGCTGGGCGCGTTGCCGCCCGGCACCCTGACCCTGCAGCTCCCGGTGCAGCGCCCCGACGTGGCCGTTCCGGTGATCGAGCTCTTCCTGTGAAAGGCCCAGCCCCATGGAGATGAACCGTCGGCAGATGCTGGCCCTGGCGGTGGCGGCCGCCGCCCTGTCCGCCTGCGGCGACAGCCGCCAGCAGAAGCAGGCCGCGGCCCCGGTCAAGTCCGGCGCCCAGGTGATCGACCCGAACCGGCCCAGCAGCGACGACTGGCCGTTCGAGGAGGCCGAACAGCTCAACAACTCGCTGACCTGGCCGAAGACGAACGTGCCCGACCCTGCGTCCAAGGTCGTGATCACGCTGGGGTTCACCACGGACGCCGTCACCGAGGTGCGCAACGCCCAGTTCGACTTCTTCTTCAAGAAGCGCCACCCGAACATCGAGATCAAGCGCGAGTCGGCGCCGTTCGACCAGTTCCTCACCAAGTACATGGCCCAGGCCGCCGGCGGCTCGCTGCCCGACGTGCTCTACAACCACTACTCCTGGACGCAGAACCTCATCGCCAACAAGGTGCTGCACCCGCTGGACGAGTTCATCGCCAAGACGCCCGAGTTCGACATGGACGACATCCCGCAGCGCGGGCTCGGCTACTTCCAACGGGACGGCGCCCTGTACGGGCTGCCCACCGACATGGCGCCCAAGCTGCTGTTCTACAACAAGGACCTGTTCGACAAGGCCGGGCTGGACTACCCGGACGAGAGCTGGACGTGGGACAAGCTCTTCGAGACGGCCAAGAAGATGACCAGCGGGTCGGGCGTGGAGAAGATCTACGGCGTCTCGCCGATGCCGAAGCCGGCGCCGGACCTGAGTTCCGTGTTCTTGATGCCGTTCGGCGGGCGATTCCTGGACGTGGCCGAGTCCAAGGTGATGATCGCCGAGCCGAACGCCAGGGACGTCATGGCCCGCTGGCTGGACCTGCTGCTCAAGGACAAGGCGACGCCGAGCCTGGCCGAGCTGCAGCTGCTGGAGAAGGTCGATCCGTTCAAGTCCGGGCACGCGGCCCTGTTCATCAACGGCGCGTGGGTCATGCTGGAGCTGTCCAAGCAGAAGGCGTTCAAGTGGGGCTCCACGCAGCTGCCCAAGGGGCCGGAGGGGCGCACCAGCCCGGCCGTGGGCAGCGCGCTGGTGATGGCGGCCTCGTCGCAGAACAAGGACGCCGCCTGGATCTACATGAACGAGTTCCTGTCGGCCTCCGGCTACAAGTTCCGCCGCATCGCCGCACCGGCCCGCCAGTCCGCGTGGGAGGACAACGCCAAGGCGCTCGGCATCCCGGTGGAGGAGGCGGACCTGGTCAAGAAGATCATGGCCGAGTACGCCTCCGACGACGGCGTGCTGCGACTGCCGGCCAACAAGAAGGTCGTGGACACCGCCCTGCCGATCTGGGAGCGGGCGCAACTCGGCAAGATCAGCGTTGACGACGCGTTGAAGGAGATGGTCGACAAGGTCACACCGGTCCTGAGCGAGAACAAGATCGCATGACCGCCGTCAGCGTCCGCAGCACTCTGGCCCGCCGGGAAGCGCGGCGCTTCCACCTGTTCGTCTCGCCGTGGCTGGTGGGGTTCGTCCTGTTCAGCGCTGGGCCGATCCTCGCCGCGGTGGTGCTCAGCTTCATGGAGTGGAACCTGCTCCAGTCGCCGCGCTGGGTCGGCCTGGCGAACTACGTGCGCATGGTCAACGACCCCGAGTTCTGGGAGTCGATCGAGAACACCGTGCAGTACGGCCTCGGCGCGGTGGTGCTCGGCGTGAGCTTCACGTTCCTGCTGGCGTTGCTGCTCAACCAGCCGCTGCGGTTCCAGGGCCTGTTCCGCACCGTGATGTACCTGCCGTCGGTGGTGTCGGGCCTGGCCACCGCGCTGCTGTGGATCAACATCCTGCACCCCGACTACGGGCTGATCAACAAGCTGCTCGCCTCGGTCGGCATCCAGGGGCCCGGCTGGCTGGCCTCGCAGGAGTGGGCCATCCCCGGCCTGGTGCTGATGAGCGTGTGGGGAGCGGGCAACACGATCGTCATCTACCTGGCCGGGCTGCAGGGCATCCCGAAGACGCTCTACGAGGCTGCCGAGATCGACGGGGCCGGGTGGTGGCGCAGGTTCTGGAGCGTGACGGTGCCGATGATGTCGCCGGTCATCTTCTTCAACGTGGTGACCGGGTTCATCGCCGCGCTGCAGAGCTACGTGCTCATCCTCGTCATGACCGAGGGCGGTCCCGGCAACGCGACGATGGTGCTGGGGCTCTACATCTACCGGCACGCTTTCGTCTACTTCGACATGGGCTACGCGGCCACGCTGTCGTGGGCGATGTTCGTGCTGGTCATCGTCGTGACCGCGATCCAGTTCAGCCTGGCGAAGCGCTGGGTGCACTACGAGTTCAAGTGAGGTCCCCGATGCTCCTCGAGACCGCGGCCCGGCCCGCGCGTACGAAGCCGGGCCCGCCCCTGACGTCCGAGCAGGCCGAGCGCATCAGGCGGATCCGGCGTAGCGGGGCGTACGTCCTGCTGATCATCAGCTCGGCGGTGTTCCTGCTGCCGTTCCTGTGGATGCTGACGACCTCGCTCAAATCCGACGCCGACAACCTGGCCTTCCCGCCCCAGTGGTTCCCGGACTCCTTCCATTTCGAGAACTACGTCAAGGGCTGGACGGGGTCGCTGCCGTTCAACACGTTCTTGCTGAACACGATCGTGATCACCGCGCTGTCGATGACCGGCAACCTCATCTCGTGCATCCTGCCCGCCTACGCGTTCGCACGGCTGCGGGCGCGGGCGGCCGGCATCATGTTCACGGCGCTGCTGGCCACGATGATGATCCCGCGTGAGATCACGCTGGTGCCCAAGTTCATCATGTTCTCGAAGCTCGGCTGGGTGGACACGTATCTGCCGCTGATCGTGCCGGAGTTCTTCGGCGTGGCGCTCTACATCTTCCTGCTGCGGCAGTTCTTCACCACGATCCCGCAGGAGCTCATCGACGCCGCCCGCATCGACGGGGCCTCGGAGCTGCGCATCCTGTGGAGCGTCATGTTGCCGCTGGCCAGGCCGGCGATCGCGGCGATCTGCCTGTTCTCCTTCGTCGGCAACTGGAACCAGTATCTGGAGAACACCCTCTACCTGCGCTCGATGGAGAAGATCACCCTCGCGCAGGGCCTGGGCATGTTCAGCGGCCAGTACGTCACGCAGTACAACCAGATGATGGCGGTCGCGCTGCTGTCGATGCTGCCCATCCTCATCGTCTTTTTCCTGGCGCAGAAGACGTTCATCCGGGGCGTCACGCTCACGGGTATCGCAGGAAGGTAATCCTTGAAGTACCAACGTCAGCCGTACCGCAGGTGCGGTCGCAGCGGACTGCTGCTGCCCGCCGTGTCGCTCGGTCTGTGGCACAACTTCGGTGAGGGCAAGCCGGTCGAGAGCCAGCGGGCGATCCTGCACAAGGCGCT
>NZ_VCKY01000249.1 GCF_005889735.1 Nonomuraea turkmeniaca | reverse complement strand
CCGCACTACCCTGCTCGAGCTGCGCTCGAGAGCGAGGCGACCATGACCACTACACCTACGCCTCCATGGCCGTCCGCGGCCGCAAACGCCTTCACCGATGAGCTCATCGACTAACGCGCCGCCAAGGACTCCCGGCCATCGGCATTCACGGGGATGCCTGGGCGGAGATCGGCCACGGCCAGCACCTCGACCCCGAACACGACTACGCGGCGATCTGCCGCCTGATCTGCCTTTACGAGTTCCCTGGGGAATACCGGCTCGGGTTCCAGTACGCGGTGATGACCGAGGGCGTCATCCCCAGCATCAGCAAACTACTCGCGGCTACCGGCCAGTTCCGCCATCACGGCCAGAAACGCTTCGACGACACCATGTTCTTCGAGTACGAGGCCAAACGCGATGGCCTCGACTCGCTCAACGGCCGGGCCGCCGTCCGGGCCATGAACAGGCGGATCGTCCCCCGCTCCGGTCAGCCGGCCGCCAGCACCGCCTGATGGGAACGGCCGGCCGAACCGGCCGCCTTGACGGTGACCACGGGCCGATTCCCGGTCGAGACGGTGACCGTCGAGTCAGCGGAGAGCACGGCTGAAGCCGGATATGGGAGGGTGACCTTGACGGTGCTCGCCGTCCGTTTCGGGTCGGACACCGCGACCCGAATCTGGCCGCCCGCGCGACGGACGACGACGGCGGCCGGGGCATCGGTGGTGAGCCCATCACCGTCGCCGGACACCCAGAAGTTCCCGAAGAACAGAGTCCCGTCGGCTTCGTTCACCTCGATCGCCTGCAGCTCTTCGTTGTTGGCCACGATCCGTACGCCCAGGTCCGCGGCGCGGTCCGCGGTCTGCTGGGCGGTCGCGCCGGGCAGCAGGGCGTAGGCGTACGTCGCCTGGTCCGGAGCGGCCCCGTGGTCGAACCACATGGTCAGGTAGCGCCGGATGATCGGCGTCGGGTCACCGATCACAGTGCCGGTGCTGATGTCGCGCCAGCTGCCGGTGCGTTCCGCGCGCGAGGCGTGCAGCTCCGCCCCGCCGGGGAACACGTATCCGCCGACGCCTTCCAGGTGCGCCCAGCGTGCGTCCGGGAACCTCGCCGACCAGCCCTGGCTGACCGGCTGGGCGGTGCCATCTACGGTGAGCGCATTCGTGCCGGCCGCGTGCAGGTGGCGATTCTCCACGATCGTCTCGACGGTTTCGACTGGCTCGGCGAGCGTGAACCTCAGGACGGGCCTGAGCGTGCGGTGCTCCCGGCTGCCGATCTGCACCGACAGTCCCTGCCCCGCAGGCTGCAGGATCGCGAAGTCCACATGGCCGGTGCCGGCGAGGCCACTTACGTAGTCGGTCACGTCAACCGACAACCAGCCGCCGGCCGCGGTCGCGCGCCTCGTGGCCAGCCGTGATCCGATCGACGGCTTGGTGCCCCAGGTGATGGTGTCCTCTTCCCAGCCGTCACCGGCGCCGTGGACGTTCACGGTCGCGGTGTCGCCGCCGGAGTCGACGACCTGGGCGTGGAACACCAGCCGCGCGGACGCGACGTCCGCCCGCAGCCCGCCGAGGTCGAACCGTAAGAAGGATTCCCGGGTGAGGCTCGGGTTCGCGTCGTTCTTCACCAGCAGCCATTGGCTGTCGCCGTAGTTCGTGCCGGCATGCGCCCCGCCGTTGACTCGCGCGTCGGCGACCGGGGGACGCGAGTACTCGCCACCGCCGTTGATACCGGCGCCGAGGGCGACCACCATGTCGTCGAGGCAGAACCAGGACTTCTTCGACTCCAGTTCGCTGCCGTCGGCCTGGTGGCTCATGCCGGCACTGACGTACCGTTCGTCGAGGGCGGCGCCACCTACCCACTGGGCGTTCGGGGTGTACAACCCCTGACCGCCGCCCATGTCGAGCCGGGGCATGGTGTCGACGGTGATGCCCGGCAGCCGGTACGGGTCGACCGTCGGCCAAAAGGCGTCGTTGAACTGGGCGAGGTCGTCGTTGTAGAGGTATGTCATGCCCTCGCCGAGATACCATCCGCGGCGGTTCTCGCCGTTGATCGATTCGTACGCGGCGATCCGCCGGGACGACATGCTGATCGCGAACGCCCAGGTCGGGCGTCGGTGCACCACCCGATCCATGCCGGCGAAGACATGGCTGGCCACCGATCCGGGGGCAGCCAGGGAGTCTTCCAGGAGCGCCTTGGCCAGCGAGATCGCCGGTATGGAGGCATAGGCGTAGAAATCCTGCGCCTTGTTGCGCTCGATCCACCCCTTCGCCATGGCCTTGAAACGCTTGGCGTACTCATCGGGCGCCCCGGCGGCCCGGGCTGCACGCTGAAGGGCGCCACATCGTGCGGTGCTCAGCCAGTGGCGTGTGTCCCCCTTCCGGCTTCGCAGCCTGCGGCACGGGCGGCGCACCCCGCCCGCAACCGGCCTCTCGCCCGCCCCTGTGCCATTGCGCGTCACTGTGCTCCGCGATGGCCGGGCGGGCGAGTTCCGCTATCCCCTTACCCCGTCGCGTCCCGACGCCTCGACCGCGGCCTCCGCCGGCCCATCCGCGATCCATGACAGCGACCAGCCGGCCATCGCCATCGTCGGCGCCTCCATCACCGGGCCCACCCTGGCCCTGTTACTCCACCAGGCCGGACTGACCAATGTCACCGTCCTGGACGCCTCCGAGCACCTGCACACCCAGGCCGGTGGCGTCATCGGCCCGGAGCACACCTCCCTGGCCCGCAAGGTTCAGGCGAGCGGCCGGGGCATGGGTGGCCAGGGCTTGGAGGGCTGCGCTGGCCTCGGGCGTGCGGGCCGGGATCAGGGCCAGGGTGCACGCTCGCTCGAAAACCGCGTCGATGCGTTCCCACCGTGCCGTGACGGCAGTCAGCGCGGCGGCGTCCTCGGCCTCGGCACGGGCCAGGCAGGCGGCGGCCCAGTCGTTCTGGGCCGCGAAGGGTGCCGCCTCGGCGAGGCGAGCCCGGCGGTCCGGCAGCCCGGCGGCTACGGAGAGCTCGGCTCCCGCGGCCCGCGCGTAGTTCGCCCACCAAGGTTCGGCGAAGTCGGCGAACGCCCGCTCGACCAGCGCCTCGGCATCGTCGAAGCGGCCGGTGTGCACGGCGGTCCTGGCGTCGACGAACGCCATGCACGCTGCGAGGTCGGGCGAGTCGGCCGGGTCGGAACAGCCGGACATCTCCGTTGCCCGAGCACGCCAGAGCTCGAACCGGTCGGATCGCCGCAGTCCATGCACCAACGCGGCCATGGCCACCGCGGAGGACATCCAGGCCATCTGCGGGGAGCCGTCGGCGCGCCAGCCGTTCCACATGGTCTCCGCGTGTGCGAGGGCTTCGTCGAAGCGGCCGGTCAATGCCAGCACCCGGACGAGCCGCGGCGCCGCGATGTAGGGGTGAGCGCCGATGGGATCCTCCGTCCGGGACCGCTGCTGAATGGTGCGCGCCGCGGGCAGGTTGCCGACAGCGATCGCGGCGCTGCTGGCGGCGTGGAAGGCGTCGATGGTCTCCGCCGTGGACGCGGGGTCGCCGGCGGGCAGGGTGGTGATGAGGCCGAGTCGTTCCTGGCCGATGCGGTGCGCCTCGCGCGTGTTGCCAGCCTGGGCCGTCGCGGTGGCCAGGGCGTCGAGGGCACCGAGCAGCAGCACGTCGTCGCCGGTGGCGCGGGCGGCGTCGACAGCCTGACGGGCAGGGTCGACTCCGGTCTCGTGCCAGGCGCGCGCGGTCAGGAGGAGGGCAGAGGCGTGCGGGTCCGCCGTGGGAAGTGCTTCCGCCAGCAGGTCGGCCTGGCGTTTGCAGGACTCCTCGGCCCCTGATCGGTAGCGCACTGCGATGATCACCGCGTGGGCGAGCGCCGCAGTGAGCAGATCGGGGCGCGGCGGGACGGCTTCGCGGGCGCGGGCGACGGCCTCCATCATCAGCGCGTACGCGGCGCTTCCGTCGGCCACGCCCACCGCGACCTGAGCGGCGTCCCGGAGGTCACGGAACGCCTCGGCCACGTCGCCCGCATGCCGGGCGGCCGCCGCGTAGTGGGCTCGCGCCTCGGTGAACGCGCCTCTGCCGAACGTCAGCCGGGCCAGCGACCGGGCAAGGCGGTGCGCTGCCCCGCCCGACTCGGGCCGATCGTCGGCTTCCATCAGGGCCGCGCGCAGCTCTTCGGCCACGCGGTCGAATGTGGCCGGTAGTTCTTCGAGGCGGGCCGCCGTGTTCGCCGCCCATGACAATCGTGCCGCGCGCGTCGCGGTCAGGTCTGCCGACAGGGTGAGCTGCTCGCCGGCGTAGGCGCGTACGGTGTCCAGCAGCCGCCACCGGTCGCCGTGGCGGGCCACCATGCTCTTGTCGGCCAGCCGTCCCACCACGTCGGCCACCTCCGCGAGCGGCATGCCCGGGCAGACGGCCGCGGCGGCGTCCAGGTCGAAGGCGCCGGAGAAGATCGACAGGCGCCGGAACACGGCCCGCTCCTCGTCGTCCAGCAGCTCGTGGCTCCAGCCGAGCACCGCCCGCAGCGATCGGTGACGTGTATCCGGACCCCGACCGCCCGACAGGAGGCGCGGCCGGTCCTCGATCGCGGACAGCAGCCCCGCCGTACCCAGGGATCCGGCGCGCGCCGCGGCCAACTCGATGGCCAGCGGCATGCCGTCGAGTCTGGCGCACAGGTCGTCGATGAGCTCGGGAGGGGCGTCGAAGCCGGGCTCGATCGCACGTGCGCGGTCGAGGAACAGCCGGCGCGCGTCGGTGTGCAGCGGAAGCGGAGAGATCGTGATGACCCGTTCCCCCATCACGCTCAGCCGTTCCCTGGTGGTCGCCAGCACGCGGACCTCCGGGCAGCGGGACAGGACGCGGTCGATCAGCGCGCCGGCCTCGTCGATCAGGTGCTCGCAGTTGTCCATGACGAGCAGGGCCCGTCCGGGGGCGAGCCGTTCCAGCACGGTGTGCTCAAGCGGCCTCGGCGGGCGCTCCGACACCCCGAGCGCGGCGGCCAGCGCCTGGACGACATGCCCGGCGCGGGCCGGGACCAGGTCGACGAACGCGCCGCCGTCGGGATACGCGTCGGCCACCACCGTCGCCAGCCGCGTCTTGCCCACCCCGCCCGGGCCGAGCAGCGTGACCAGGCGCGACTCCGCCAGCGCGGTGAGGGCGGCGTCGCGCTCGTCGCCTCTGCCGATGAAGCTCGTACGGCCGGCGGGCAAGCGGCTGATCTCGCCTGGCCGGACGGCCCGGAGAGCGGCGTGCGCCGCGAGGGCCCGCCGGTCGGCGACGCCGTACTTGCGCAGAAGGGACGCCACGTGGCTTTCCACGGTCCGCACCGAAAGCTGCAGGCGGCCGGCGATCTGCGCGTTGGACAGGTGCTTACCGACAGCTGCCAGGACCTCGGCTTCCCTCGGGGAGATCTCGCCTTCCATCACCCCAGGATGGCGCATCCGCCGGTGCGGCCGGTAGCGGGTGCGCGGTCGCTCGGCGGTGCTTCGGTAATGCTTCGGTGGTCGCCACGGTTCAGCGCGGCAACCGGTCGGGCGCAAGGTGGTGACGTCGACATCACCACGAGATTTCGGAGGTCACCGATGACTACTGCGATCAACCGCATCCGGCCCCGGGCCAAGGTCCTGTTGTGGGCGGGGCAGGTAGTGCTCGCCGTCCAGTTCGCGATGGCCGGCGCGGTCAAGCTCGCCGGAGACCCGGCGAGCGTGGGCCTGTTCGAGGCCATCGGCGCCGGCCAGTGGTTCCGCTACCTGGTGGGAGCGCTGGAGATCGCCGCCGCGATCGGCCTGCTCGTGCCGCGCCTGTGCCGGATGGCGGCGCTGGGCCTGGTCGGCCTGATGGCCGGCGCCGTCGTCACGAGTGTCGCGATCCTGCACGCGGACCCGTGGCTGCCCCTAGCTCTCGGTACGGTGGCCGGGCTGATCGCGTGGGGCCGGCGATGAGCGCGCTCGCCGACACGGTACGGACGATCATCGACGCCAATCGCTACCTCACACTCGGCACGGCCGACGGGATGGGAAGCCCGTGGGTCACACCGGTCTACTTCGCGCACGACGGCTACCGGGACTTCCTGTGGATCTCCTCGCCGGGGGCGGCCCACTCGCGCAACATCGCCGAGCGCCCCGAGGTCAGCATCGTGGTCTTCGACTCCCAGGTGGAGCCCGGCAGCGGGCAGGCGGTGTACATGGCGGCGAGCGCGGCCGAGGAGACCGACCTCGACCGGTGGCTTTCGGTCTATCCGGGAGATCCCGAACGTGGTGGCTGGGCGTTCCCGCCCGATCGGTTGCGTCCGCCCGCGCCGTACCGCCTCTACCGGGCGCGCGTCACTCGGCACTGGGCGCTGTGCCCGCGCGAGCCCGGTACTGCCTGCGCGCCGCACGGACAGGCCTTCGACCACCGCACCCACGTGCTACTACCTGACGCCGACATCAGGTGACCGGCAGCAGGCCGAAGTCGTGGGTGGCGTCGGGGTCGGTGGCGGCGACGTCAAGCCGACCTGGGCGAGAATCGGGGGATGGTGATCGGGCGTCACCTGTTCGACATCACCGACGGCTGGGAGGGCAGGTCTCCGACGGGCGACCACGTGGTCGTGGTATCGCACCGGCCCCAGCCCGGCGGGTGGCCCCCTGAGGCGTCGTACCACGTCGTCGACGATGTGGCCCAGGCGATCGCGAAGGCCGAAGAACGCGCCGGATCCGCGCCGTACTCGCCCGAGCCCTTGGCGAGCGCCGCGCCGCCGAGATCCTGGGACAGGTCGCTGATCGCGACACGCCGAAGCGTGTTTCCTCCGAACTCACCGGACCCTGACCCTGGTCGAGCGACAGGCGGATCCATCTCTCTTCGACAAAGTCACAGAACGCAAGCAGATCGCAGGAGGCGACACAATGAACGACCCCGAGCCGCAGACCGCAGGCGGGAAAGTGCTACTTCACTTCAGCATGTCTGGACGGGTTCGTGGCGGGCCCGAATCACGCCATGGACTGGCTGACCGGGATCACCGGCCGCGACGGCGTGGAAGAGGAGTACATCAAGAACACCGGCGCGGTCCTGGGCGGGGTCATGGCCCTGACCGGCGCCCTAAGCCTGTCGCTGTTCGCCGTCACCGGTTTCACCAACAAGACCCTTCGCGGCTTGGTAACCCGGCTGCTCGGCACGCCCTACACCGCCAGCCAGATGACCTACGACCTGCGCCGCCTGGCCGGCAAAGGCCTCATCCGCCGCCTCGGACACAGCCACACCTACGTCCTGACCCCAGACGGCCAGCGCATCGCCATCTTCTACAGCAAGCATACAATCGGCTATTACGCCCACTGCCGCTGCCGACCAGCCACACGCCCCTCCCGGCCTCCGCCACGCCCTCGCCACCATCGACCGCCACGTCGAAGGACTTCATCACCCGAGCCCGACTCGGCCCGGCCGCCTGCTCAACCACCCGACCAGCTTCACAACCTGTCCCACTTCGGGCTCATGTGTTAAGAATTCCGACCCCAAGGATCTAGCGGCGGAAGTGGTGCGGTGCCAGGGCTACCCAGGTGCCGGGCGAAGAATCGGATCGAGCTGTCGATTTCGAAGGTCGGGACTCGAAAGTGGCTGCCAGGGTTGGCGTGCAGGGTCTTCTCGGCGGAGCCGAGTGCGTCGAACAGCTTCATGACGGAGTCCCGCGGATTGCCTTCATCGTCCCACTGCAGCACGAACTCGACCGGGATCGTGATCCGCGCCGCGGTGTCGGTGAGCCACTCGCTTCCGATGAGGCCGAGGACCGCAGCTGTGATCCGAGGTTCGGCCGTGACGAGGCGGATGCCCATCTCACCGGCCTGGGACAGGCCGTAGTACCCGACGGGCTGGCTGTCGCCGACGGAGTCCAGTTTCTGGAGCGCGTCCAGGGTGGTCTGCCAGTCGGGTATGAGCTGCGCCGCCACGGTTTCGTTGAGGGCGGGCCACGCCGGGCCGAAGGGCTCGCCCGCGGCCTCTCGTTCCTGGATGAGCGCGACGAGCCGCCGGATCTGCGGGTGCTCCGGTCTGTCGCCGGTACCTGGCGCGTCGATCGCGGCGACCGCGAAGCCGCAGGAGGTGACGTAGGGGAAGGCCCGGGAGACGACCTCCCATCCCTTCTTGTGCTGGCCGCCGCCGTGTCCGATCAAGACCAGTGGACGGGGACCGGAGCCCTCGGCGGGCGTCCAGAGCACCCCAGGGATGTCTCCGATAGTGAAGAGCTGTTCGCGGATGCCGTCAGCGAACGTTTCTGAGGTGATGCGCATAGCGGGATTACATCGGCATTCCCGCTGACGAGGCGAGTCAATTATCCGGGCGGCCGGGCCGGTGCAGATGAGGCCCACGCTCGGCTGATCTTCGGCGATCATCCGGCCAGCTCCCGCAGCAGGCGCTCCCGCTGTTGCTCGCTCAGTCCGCAGATCCGGTGCTTCTCAGCCACCGCCGGCACGGCCATCAGCGCCGCGACCCTCGCCGGCCCGTAACCAGGAACCGCGCGAAGGACCTGCGCTACCCGGGCTTCTTCACCAGTTCCTCCCGGCTACGGCCGAACACCTCCGCGACGCTGGTCGTACCGGACTTCACCCCGGCCAGCAGCGCGCTACGTGCCGTGCGAGCCTCGGCCGCCTTTTCCAAGGCCTTCGCCCGTTGTGCTGGCGTCATCGTCGGCACTGCCATCGGCTCTGCCCGCCACCCTCTAGATCAGCTGCTCGAACTCCTACGTCACACGCCCCGACGCAGGTCAACAGCCACCTTCCGCCAGTCCACGAACTTGAAATTGGTGACCTCGCGGTCCCCGTCCGGCGGGCTGTCGGCGCCGTCGTGCACGACCAGCAGGCCCTCGGGGAAGGCGTGGCCGAGCGGGGCGCTGGTGGCCATCGCGCCGTCGCTGGCCTCGGCGCCGTCGGCGCGGCCGCCCGGGCCCACCCGGAACTGGCCGAGGTAGGCGTTGCGGCCGGCGCGGTCGTAGACGGCGAAGGTGTCGTCGCCCTGGCTGGAGGCCAGCAGGTAGCCGCTGTCGCGGCCCGTCTCGTAGACCGTCAGGCCCTCGGCGTCGGCCGCCAGGTGCTCTCCGCCGTAGCCACGGTCGTGGCCGGGCACGCACTCCTCGGTCGCCGGGTCGTAGGTGTCCTGGCGGCCGTACTCCTTGACGCGGTCCATCAGGACCGGCCTGCCGGTCAGGTCGGCGCGCAGGCGCCAGATGCCGACGTCCTCCTGCGCGGCGTAGAGCGTGCCGCGGTCCACGACCATGCCCTCGACCTGCGGCAGCTCGCCCGGCTCCAGGCACGGCGTCCAAGCCGAGCCGTCGGGGAGGGGGAAGCTCGACGGGAGGGCGAGGGTGCGGACGCGCTGGTAGGTGACCCTTCCGTTCGGCGCGGCGGTCAGCTCCAGGAGGCCGAGCGTGGTCTCGTGGCGGCGGCTGACCAGCACCTGCGTGCCGGTGACGGCCAGGCCGTACGCGGTCTCGGCCGCGTCGACCTCCTCCTGGGTGGTGTTGAAGACGAACGGGACCGCGGGATCGGTGACGTCGGTCAGCGGCGGCTGCCCGGCCGCCGCCTTGGCCGGGTCGATGGCGTACACGCGCAGCTGGTCGCGGCCCCGGTCGGAGGCGACGGCCAGGTCCACCTTCGCGCCCGTGGACAGGCGGAAGCCGTGGACGAGGTCGACGTTGTTGAGGCGACCCGGCTCGTGACCGGGACCGGGAGGCGGCTGGGCGGGCAGGTGCTGGAGCTGGGCGCCGGACAAGGCATAGGCGTACAGGCCGCCTTCCTTGGCGGTCGCGATCACGACGCTCTTGCCGGGGCGCGTGGGATGCACCCAGATCGCCGGGTCGTCGCCGTTGGCGTGGCCGCCGGCTTCGTCGTCGTACAGGGGTGGGGTCTCGGCGGCGGCCGGGACGGTCGCGACGCCGGGGGAGAGGGGAGTGAGCAGCAGCAGGACTGTGGCGAAGAGTGGACGCACAAGCACCTCCGTACGGTCGCCGCCTCGTGTGAACGAAGGGTGGCGGTATTCGTCCTTATGTCTATACAAAGAGTTGACATTGGGGTACAACCAGGCCAAGTCCGTTGGTCTTGGAGGTGTCCTATGAGACGTACCCCGATCGTGCTGGCCCTGCTCGGCGCTCTCGCCGTGACCGGCTGCTCCTCCGGAGGACAGACCGCGCAGAGCGCCCCGCCCGCATCGTCCGCGGCCCCGCAAGCAGGCGGCGCCCGGTTCGCCGTCATCACCCACGGGGCGCCCGGCGACTCCTTCTGGGACGTGGTCAAGAACGGCGCCGAAGCCGCGGGCAAACAGTACGGGGTGAGCGTCACGTATCAGGGCGACGGCGACCCCGCCAAACAGTCCCAGCTCATCGACCAGGCCGTCTCCGGGAAGGTGGACGGCATCGTGGTCTCCATGGCCAACCCCGACGCGCTGAAGGAGGCCATCGGCAAGGCCGTCACCGCCAAGATCCCGGTGGTGACCGTCAACTCCGGCGCCGACTCCTCCAAGGCGTTCGGCGCGGTCACCCACGTCGGCCAGTCCGAGGACGTGGCCGGGCGCGGCGCCGGCGAGCAGCTCAAGGCCGCCGGCGTCACCAAGCTGCTGTGCGTCATCCACGAGGCCGGCAACGTCGGGCTCGACCAGCGGTGCAAGGGAGCGGAGGAGACGCTGGGCGGGACCGTCGAGCGGCTGCAGGTGGACGTGAGCAACCTGGCCGACGTGACCTCCAAGGTCACCGCCAAGCTGCAGTCGGACCAGCAGGTCAACGGCGTGCTGTCGCTCAACCCGGCCGTGGCGGTCGCCGCCAGGGACGCGATCAAGGACTCGGGATCGCAGGCCAAGCTCGCCACGTTCGACCTGTCGGCCGACGTCGTGGAGGCGATCAAGGCGGACGAGGTCCTGTTCGCCGTGGACCAGCAGCAGTACCTGCAGGGCTACCTGCCGATCACGTTCCTCAACCTCTACAAGGCGAACCTCAACACCGTCGGCGGCGGCCTGCCCGTCAACACCGGGCCGGGGTTCGTGACCAAGGACAACGCCGACCAGGTGGCCAAGCTGGCCGAGGCGGGTACCCGATGACGGTTGCGGCCGACGAGCGGGTCGCCCATGTCGGGCTGGCCCGCCGCCTGCTGATCCGGCCCGAGCTGGGCGCGGTCGTCGGCATGGTCGTGGTGTTCGCGTTCTTCGCCGCCCAGTCGCCGGTGTTCCGGTCGCCGGACGGCATCGCGAACTGGCTCGACCCGGCCGCCACGCTCGGCATCATGGCGGTCGCGGTCGCGCTGCTGATGATCGGCGGCGAGTTCGACCTGTCGGCCGGTGTGCTGACCGGCACGAGCGGCCTGATCCTGGTCACCCTGGCCACCCGCTTCGGGTTCAACGTCTGGCTCGCCATGCTCGTGGGCCTGGTGGTGGCGCTGGCCGTCGGCCTCGCCAACGGGCTGGTCGTGACGCGGACCAAGTTGCCCAGCTTCATCGTCACGCTCGGCACGTTCCTGATGCTGCAGGGGGTCAACCTCGGCGTCACCAAGGCCATCACGGGGACGGTGCAGGTCAGCGGCCTGCGCCGGGCCTCCGGGTTCGAGGGCGCGAACACGATTCTCGCCGGCACGATCCAGGTCGGCGGGACGTCGTTCCGGGTGGCGATCCTGTGGTGGGTCCTGGTCACCGCGGTGGCCACCTGGGTGCTCATGCGGTCCAAGGCCGGCAACTGGATCTTCGCGGTGGGCGGCAACGAGCAGGCCGCCCGCGCGGTCGGCGTGCCGGCCGCCCGTACGAAGATCGCGTTGTTCATGACGACGGCGTTCGCGGCCTGGCTGGTCGGCTCGATCCTGGCGCTGCGTTACACCTCCGTGCAGGCCAACATCGGCATCGGGCAGGAGTTCATCTACATCATCGCCGCGGTGATCGGCGGCTGCCTCCTGACCGGCGGGTACGGCTCCGCCATCGGGGCCGCCATCGGCGCGGTCATCTTCGGCATGGCCGACAAGGGCATCGTGTTCCTGGGCTGGGACGCCGACTGGTTCACGTTCTTCCTGGGCGGGATGTTGCTGCTGGCGACGCTGGCCAATCGCCTGGTCCGGCGCTACGCCGAGGAGGTGCGGCATTGATTCTCGAGACCCGGGGCATCGGCAAGACGTTCGGCTCGGTGCTGGCGCTGCGCGACGTGTCGATGGGCGTGGCGGCCGGGCAGGTCGTGTGCGTGCTGGGCGACAACGGCGCGGGCAAGTCCACGCTCATCAAGATCCTGGCCGGGGTGCACCAGCACGACGCGGGCGCGCTGCTCGTGGACGGCGCCGAGGTGCGCTTCTCCAGCCCGCGTGACGCGCTCGACCGCGGCATCGCCACCGTCTACCAGGACCTGGCGATGATCCCGCTCATGTCGGTCTGGCGGAACTTCTTCCTGGGGTCCGAACCGACCAAGGGGCTGGCCTTCGACGTGGCCAAGGCCCGCCGGGTGGCCCGCGAGGAGCTGCGGGCGATGGGCATCGACATCCGCGACGTCGACCAGCCGGTCGGCACGCTGTCCGGCGGCGAACGCCAGTCGGTGGCCATCGCCCGCGCCGTCCACTTCGGCGCCCGCGTCCTCATCCTCGACGAGCCCACCTCGGCGCTGGGCGTCAAGCAGGCGGGCGTGGTGCTGCGCTACATCGCCCGGGCCCGCGACCGCGGGCTCGGCGTGGTCTTCATCACCCACAACCCGCACCACGCCTACCCGGTGGGCGACCGGTTCCTGCTGCTCAACCGGGGGACCAGCATGGGCGAGTACGCCAAGGCCGACATCACCCCGCAGGCGCTGACAGCGCTCATGGCGGGCGGGGCGGAGCTGGAGGAGCTGGCGCACGAGCTGAAACGACAATGACCGGAATTTGAGGGTTTCGGGCGATACCCCGGACGTGCTCCGCGGTAGGAACAGGGCTGACGCAAGAAGCCGGGGAGGACACTTTGATCTACAAAGTAAAGGCGTCCGGCCTGTTGCTGGATGGACCATTATTACCCGGGGCACGTCGAGGCCCGGAGGAGCGCGTCCTCCGGGCCCGTGCCATGTCTGGGTAACCCCGAGCGAACGTCGCCCCTGACCCGTATTGCAAACAGTTCTTCGCGAACAACTCTTTGCGAAGAACTGTTTGCGGTTTAGCCTTCGAGGTATGACCGATCCCCGTGAGAGCGTGGTCGTCCTCGACGCCAAAGGGCTGCGAGCCCTCGCCCACCCTGTCCGCGTGCAACTCGTCGACCTGCTGCGCAAGCACGGCCCGTCCACCGCGACCCGGCTGGCCGAGCGGCTGGGCGTGAACTCCGGCACGGCCAGCTACCACCTGCGCCGGCTCGGCGCGGCCGGGTTCGTCGAGGAGGACACCGAGCGCGGTAACGCGCGGGAGCGCTGGTGGCGCTCGGTTCACCGCGTGACCCGGCTCACTGACGAAGAGGGGCTGTCGGATCGGGAGCCGGAGGCGGTGCTGGCGTACATGCAGTCCATCGCCGCCCTGTACAACCTGCGCACGCAGCAGGCACTCAACGAGCTGCAGACCATGCCGCGGCCGTGGCGGCAGGTGTTCGACCTCAGCTCCTTCTCGCTGCGGCTCACGGCGGAGGAAGGGGGGCGGCTGCGCGAGGAACTGGGCGAGGTGATCGCGCGGTACCGGCCCGACGCGGAGGGCGAGGAGGCGCCTGACGGCGCGGTGCGGGTCTCGTTGATCACGCAACTCCTCCCCGAATTCGACGTGCCCGAGGAGACATGATGGGGCGGAGCGGGTCCTTACGGACGTTGCGCGGATCCTTACGGCCGTTGGGCGGGGTGCTCGCGGCCATGGCCGTGGCGATGACCGGCACGCGGGTGTCGGCCATCGCGCTGCCCTGGTTCGTGCTGACGACCACGGGCAGCGCGGTGTGGACAGGGGTCGTGGCGTTCGCGGAGATGACCCCGTACGTGCTGGTCAAGCTGCTGGCCGGGCCGCTGGTCGATCGGGTGGGACCGCGGCGGATCTCGTGGGCCGCCGACGTGGTGAGCGCCGCGGCGGCCGGGGCGGTGGTCCTGCTGCACTCCCTCGGGCTCCTGTCGATGGCCGTGCTGGCCGGGCTGGTCGCGGTCATCGGGGCGGCTCGCGGGCCGGGGGACCTGGCCAAGGAGATCATGGTTCCGGAGGCGGCCGAGCGGGCGCGGGTGCCGCTGGAGCGGGCCGCCGGCCTCATGGGGGTGACCGATCGGCTCGCCCAGACCGTGGCGCCCGCGGTGGGCGGCGCGATGGTGGCGGTGCTGGGGGCGCTGACGGTGCTGGGCATCAGCGCCGCGTGTTTCGTCCTCGGGTCGGTGATGGTGGCGTGGGCGCTGCCGCGCGGCATGGGACAGCGCGCGCCGGGGCGGGAAAAGCACGAGGGGTACTGGCGGCGGTTCGGCCAGGGCTTCGCGTTCCTGCGTGGCGAGCGGCTGCTGCTGGCCATGATCGTCATGGTCGGCGTCACGAACCTGCTGGACGCGGCCTACGGCCAGGTGCTCGCGCCCGTGTGGGCGAAGGAGTCCGGCCACGGGCCCGCCGTCCTCGGGCTGAACGGCAGCGTGATGGGGCTGACCGCGGTCGGGGGCAGTCTGGTGGCCGCGGCGGTGGCGCACCGGATGCGGCGCAGGCCGGTGTTCTTCGTGGCGTTCCTGCTGGCCGGGCCGCCGAAGTTCGTCATTCTGGCCGTGGACGCGCCGGTGTGGGGAATGGTGGTGGTGTTCGCCGTGAGCGGGTTCTCCGCCGGGTTCCTGAACCCGATCCTGAGCGCCATCACGTACGAGCGGGTGCCCCGGCACCTCCTGGGCCGGGTGCAGGCCCTGGGGAGCTCACTGGCCTGGGCCGGCATCCCCCTGGGCGGGGTGCTGGCCGGGGCGGCGGTGGCCGGCGCGGGGTTGGCGCCGGTGCTGCTGACCTGCGGCGTGGCCTACGCGCTCACCACGACCTTGACGGGCCTGCTGCCCGCGTCCCGCGACATGGACCGGCGCCGCGGCCACGGACCGGCAGCCCCCGAGCCTGTTCGGCTCAGCGGGGCGCGTCGCCCTCCGTGACGAGCACGCCGCCGTCATCGCCGCCCCATGCGGTCACCGCGACCCGGGGCAACATCGCGGCGACCTCGCGCGCCAGGTGGGGATCGGCACGGAAGGCCGCCAAGATGGCGGACTTCAACGCCGCGTGGCTGGGCCCGTCGTCGGGCTTGGCCTCGGCCACGGCCTCGATCACCGCTCTGGAGTAGGCGTCACCGCGGCCGAACACGCGCTGCAGGATGCGGGTGCCGCGGGCGACCGGCGTGCCGGCGGCCAGCTCGCTGGTCTTGGCCAGCACGCTCACGCCGTAGGCGCCGATCGCCGAGGTGACAAAGGGCATGACGTCGTTCGCAGTGTCCATGGAGGCCCTCCCCGAGGTCTTGCCGGATGAACGTGATGGTAGCCCGGATGGTTCCGGTGGCGACGGCATTACCCTGTCGGATGTGCCTGCTCCGTACCTCACCCTCACCACCGCCGTCGAGCACGAGAGCGAGGTGCGGCGATCGCGCTTCCTGTGCGCGGTGGCGCCCGCGCGGAGCGTGGAGGAGGCGGCGGCGTTCATCGCCGGGCGGCGGCGCGAGCACGCCGACGCCACCCACAACTGCACCGCCTACGTCATCGGGCAGCGCGTCCAGAAGGGCGACGACGACGGGGAGCCGGGTGGCACCGCGGGCACGCCGATGGTGCAGGCGCTGGTGG
>NZ_VCKY01000248.1 GCF_005889735.1 Nonomuraea turkmeniaca | reverse complement strand
AAGCCGAGGAACGACAGCGCCGCCTCGGCCAGGATCGCGATCGCGAACGACACCGACGCCTGCACGATGAGCACGGACCCGATGTTCGGCAGCACGTGCCGTACGGCGATCGCGGTGCGGCGGCGTCCTGTGGCCCGGGCGGCGAGGATGTAGTCGGTGACCATGACCTGCAGGGTCGCCGCACGGGCCACGCGGGCGAACGCGGGCACGGTGGCCACCCCGATCGCGATCATCGCGGTGAGCGTGCCCGCGCCGTAGACCGCGCCGAGCATGACGGCCAGCAGCAGCGCCGGGAAGGCGAACACGAGGTCGTTGACCCGCATGATCAGCTCCGACAACCAGCCCCACGGCGACATGCCGGCGATCATTCCCAGGGGCACCCCGAGCACGGCGGCGATGCCGACGGCCACGATGCCGACGTACAGGGTGGTGCGGGCGCCGACCATGAGCTGGCTGAAGGTGTCGCGCCCGAACTTGTCGGCGCCCAGGAGGTAGCCGTCGCCAGGCGCTCGGAGCTTGCGCGCGGCGTCGACGAGCGTTGGGTCGTGCGGCGTCCAGAAGAACGACACCAGCGCGGCCAGCACCACCAGCGCCACGAGCGTGCCGCCGACCAGCAGCGAGGCGTTCATGCGGCCTCTCATCGCAACCTCGGGTCGAGCAGGTGGTAGGTCACGTCCACCACGAAGTTGATCAGGAGCACGGCGGCGACCAGCACCATCACCACACCTTGGACGAGCAGCAGATCGCGCCCGGCCACGCCGTTGAGCAGCAGGTCGCCGAGCCCGGGGATGACGAAGACCCGCTCGACCACGACCGCGCCGATCAGCAGCGTGGCCAGTTGCAGGCCGAGCACGGTGACCACGGGGATCGAGGCGTTGCGCAGGCCGTGCCGCCACAGCGCGCCGGTGCTGCCCCTGCCCTTGGCGCGGGCGGTGCGCAGGTAGTCCTCGCGCATCACGTCCAGCACGGCGCTGCGCACGTAGCGGGTGAGCACCGCGCCCTGGACCAGGCCGAGCGACAACCACGGGAGCAGGAGGCTGCGCAGCCACTCCCCCGGGCTCTCGGCGATCGGCACGTACCCGCCGGACGGCAGCGCCTGCGCCTGCACCGCGAAGACGAAGACCAGCAGGATGCCCGCCAGGAACGCCGGGACGGCGATGCCGACCTGGCTGGCCGCGCTGATGACGGCGCCCAGGGGGTTGCGGTGGTGCACGGCGGCGAACGTGCCGAGCGGCACCGCGATGAGCACCGCCACCACCATGCCGCCGAGCACGAGCACCGCCGTGACGCCGAGCCGGTCGCTGATCTGCGGGCCGATGGGCGAGCTGGTCACGTACGAGGTGCCGAAGTCGCCCTGGACGAGCCCGCCGAACCAGTCGAAGAACTGCACGGCGGCCGGCCGGTCGGTGCCGAACTGTGTGCGCAGCGCGGCCACCGCCTCCGGGGTGGAGTTGACGCCGAGCGCGATCTCGGCCGGGTCGCCGGGCAGCAGCGCCATGAACGCGAACACCACCACCCCGGCCACGGCGGTGCTCGCGAGCAGCACCGCCAGCCGTTTGAGCAGGTAAAGGATCACTGCTTGGCGAGTGCGGTGAAGTCGAAGGACTCCGCGATGGCGTTCTTCGGCAGCCCGGTGACGCCCTTCTTCGCCACGATCAGGTTGGGGAACAGGAACAACCAGTCGGCCGCGGCGTCGTCGGACAGCAGCTTGGCGGCCTTCTTGAGGTCGTCGGTCTGTTGCTGCTCGGTGCCTTCGTCGGCGGAGGCGAGCAGCTTGCCGAACTCCGGGTTGTCGTAACGGAAGTAGTACGACTTGTCCGCGAATATCCCCATGTCGCGGGGTTCGACGTGGTTGATGATGGACATGTCGTAGTCACCCTGCTTGAACACCACGTCCAGCCAGCGGGCCGGGAACTCCAGGGGCTCGATGTCGGCCGTGATGCCCACCTGGGCCAGCTGGGACTTGACGACCTGGGCGCTCGCCACCGCGTACGGCAGGTTCGGGATGCGCATCTTGACGGTGAGCGTCTTGCCGCCGAGCAGCTCCTTGGCCTTGGCCGGGTCGTACGGGTAGTCGACGGTGCGGTCCTCGTACCACGGGTCGGTCGGCGACACCATCGAGCCGATCAGCTGGCCGCGCCCGGCCCAGGCGGTGTCCAGCAGCGCTTTGTGGTCGATGGCGTGGCGCACGGCCTGGCGGGTCTTCTTGTCGTCGAACGGCGGGCGGGCGTTGTTCATGGACAACACGACCTCGCCGTTCGTCGTGCCCTCGACCGTCTGGAAGCGGTTGGGGTCGGCGAACTGCTGCAGCGACTCCGGCGCCTGGACGCTGGAGATGACGTCGATGCCACTGGTCAGCAGCGCGTTGTTCATCGCCGTGGCGTCCTTGAAGTACTTCAGCGTGATCGATGACAGCGGCGGCTTCGTGCCCCAGTAGGAAGGGTTGGCGTTGAGCTGGATCGAGTCGCCGCGCCGCCACGAGCCCAGCACGTACGGGCCGGTGCCGACGGGCTTGTTGGCCAGGTCGGCGACGCCGGTGCGGCTGAACATCGCGCCGAGCCTGGTCGCCATCGAGTAGAGAAAGCCGTTGCTGGGCCGCTTGAGCGTGACAACGGCGGTGGAGTCGTCCTTCTTCTCCACCTTGTCGACGACGTCGAGCTGAGACTTGATCTTGAGCTTCCAGTCGGTCTTGACCCGGTCGAGCGAGAACACCACGTCGTCGGCCGTGAACGCCGCACCGCTGCTGAACTTCACGTCCTTGCGCAGCGTGAACGTATACGTCTTCCGGTCGCTCGACACGTCCCACTTCTCGGCCAGCAGCGGCACGATCTTGCCGTCCTGGTCGAGCTTGACCAGGCCCTCGTAGACGTTGACGAGCAGCGCCTGCGGGATGGCGGCGCCTTCGGTGGAGGTGAAGTCCAGGTTCGCGGGCTCGGCCACGAATCCGACGGACAACGATGGGGCCGCGGGGGTCGAAGTGCCGCCGCCGCCGGAGTCGCCGCCGCAGGCGGCAGTGCTCAGCAGGAGACCGCCCACGGCGATCCAGATCCCGATGCGCCTCATGTCTTGCAGCCTCCTGGCTAGTGCACTGGTCGGACCAGTAGGCTACGCACATTGCCAGTCGGCAACGGCTCGGGTCAAGGGGGACGTCCATGGGTGGTCCGCGGTTCGAGCCTGTGCGTACCGTACGCGCCTACGAACGGATCGTGGAGCAGATCGAGGAGGCCATCGAGAGCGGCGCCCTGGGCCCGGGCGCGCGGCTGGCCAGCGAGCGCGAGCTCATGGTGCAGTTCTCGGTCAGCCGGTCCACCGTGCGGGAGGCGCTGCGCGTGCTGCAGTCGCGCGGCCTGGTGCGCTCGCGGCCCGGCGACCCGAACGGGGCCGAGGTGCTGCCGTTCTCCCCTGCCGCGTTGCACAAGTCGATGACCACGCTGGCCCGGGTCGCGGAGTTGTCGCTGAGCGAGCTGGTGCAGTTCAGGATGGTGCTGGACGCGGCGGCACTCCTGCTCGCGGCGCGGTTGCGTACCGAGGAGCAGTTGGAAGAGATGGCCGCGGCCGTGGAGCGGATGAAAGAGGCGGACCGCGACACCTTCAGCGACGCGGACGTCGCCTTCCACGACGTGGTGGCGCGGGCCAGCGGCAACAAGCTCATCCAGGTCTGCACCGACGTCGTGCGCTCGGTGGTGGTCGGCCTCATCGCCGGCAAGATCGCCGCCGCTCCCGACGAGGAGGCGCTGATGCGCCGGAGCATCGCCCACCACGAGGAGGTGCTGGCCGCCGTGCGCGCCGGCGACGGCCCGCTGGCCGCCCGGCTCTTCCGCAGGTCGGTGTACGACTACTACGCCGGCTACGTCCCCGAGGAGGAGCGCATCGCGCTGCAAGCCCTTCTCGAGTGATTTGCCCCACACAGTGCTATCTTGCACGCGTGGGCCGCGGGGACGACAACGGGCTGACAGAGGCCTTCCTGGGCGAGCCGCGCCGCTACACCAGCCACCAGGTGGCCGAGATGGCCGGGGTGCCGGTGTACCGCGCGCGGCGCTTCTGGCGTGCTCTGGGATTCGCCAACGTGGCCGACGACGCCGTCGAGTTCACCGACTCCGACGTCGAGGCGCTCAAGACGCTGCTCGGCATGGTCAGCTCCGGGGTTTACGACGAGGAGCACGTGCTGCTGATGGCCCGCTCGCTCGGCCGGGCCACCACCCGGCTCGCCGAGTCGCAGGCCGAGCTGGGCGTCGAGGCCCTGGACCAGGCGGGCGTGCCGCTGGCAGACCGGCCGCGGGCCTGGCGCCGGCGGGCCGAGCGGGTGGTGCCCGACCTGGCGAAGCTGCTGGTCTACGCCTGGCAGCGCCAGCTCGCCGCCGCGGCGGGCCGCATCGCCGAGCAGGACATGAGCGCGGTACGGCTGTCCGTCGGCTTCGCCGACCTCGTCGCGTTCACCCGGCTGAGCAGGCAGATCACCAGCAGCGAGCTGGCCAGGCTGATCGACAGGTTCGAGGGCGGCTCGGCCGACGTCATCACCTCCACCGGCGGCCGGGTGGTCAAGACGCTGGGCGACTCGGTGTTGTTCGTGGCCGACAAGGCCCACGTGGCGGCCGAGATCGCGCTGCGCCTGGTGGAGACGCACGCGCGCGGCCGGGGCATGCCTGACCTGCGGGTGGGGCTGGCGGCCGGGCCGGCGATCTGGCGGATGGGCGACGTGTTCGGCACCACGGTCAACCTGGCGAGCCGGCTCACCGCGCTGTCGCTGCCCGGCACGATCCTGGCCGATCCGGCGATGGCCGAGGAGCTGGAGGGCGACCGGGCCTTCCGGCTGCGGCCGGTGGACAAGCTGTCGGTCCGCGGGCTGGGCGAGATGGCTCCCTTCACCGTCACGCGAGCGGGAGCCGGTTGACGGCCGGGCAACCTGGGGTGGGCCGGTGGGGCGAGTCCACGAACCGTCCGGTCCGCTGGTCGGCGGCCGTGTACGTAAAGTAGATCACGTGATGGGACGCGCAGTGATCGAGGGCAGGCCGGTGGGCGCCGACGCGCATGCGGCGCTGGAGGCCCGCTACGGGCACTTCACCGCCATGCAGGTCAGAGACCGCCGGGTGCGCGGGCTCGATCTGCACGTCCAGCGGCTCGAGAGCGCCAACCTGGAGCTGTTCGGGGTGGCGCTCGACCGGGCCGCGGTGCTCGGCTCGATCAGGGCCGTGCTCGGCGACGACGGGCGGGACGCCAGCGTGCGGGTCTACGTCGTGGAGTCCGGCGGCCGGCCGGTCGTCATGGCCGCCGCCAAGCCGCCCTTCCACCTGTCCGGCCGCCCCCAGAGCGTCAAGCCGGTCGTCTACCAGCGGTATCTGCCGCACATCAAGCAGGCGGCCGGCTTCCCGCAGGCGCACCTCATCCGCCAGGTCGCCCGCGAGGGTTTCGACGAGGCGTTGCTCACCACCGAGGACGGGTTGATCAGCGAGGGCGCGATCACCAACCTGGGCGGCTTCGCGGGCGGCCGGCTGATCTGGCCGGACGCGCCGATGTTGCGCGGGATCACGATGGGGCTGCTGCGGCGGATGGACGTGCCGCAGGAGCGGCGCCCGCTGAAGGTGTCCGCCCTGCCGGACCTCGACCAGGTCTTCCTGTGCAACTCGCGGGGCGTGGTGCCGGTGGGCCGGGTGGGCGACGTCGAGCTGCGGCAGGACGTAGGGCTGATGGCCAGCGTGATCGGCTTCTACGACGGGATCGCGGGGGATCCGCTGGATTGATCCGGTGGTGATCCGCGCGGAGGGACGTCCCCGGGTGGAGGCACGCGTCAGGTCTGCTCTCAGCGGGCATGCACTTCCGGCAACGACTCCACCTCACGCCAGGGACATTCCTCCGTCCCCATCGAGAGAGGCCGCTGACCGCATGCCGAGCTTCCCCGAGATCATGCATCGCACGTTCTTCCGGACGTTGTCGCTGCTCTCGCCGGCGGCGCAGGGGGTGCTCCTGCGCCGCTACTTCGACTGGTGGCACCGCAATCCGGATCCGTGGAAGCTGGCGACCGACAGCTACGAACGGCAGAAGTACCTGTCCACGCTGCATCACCTGCCGCCCAGGCCGTACCGGCGGATCATCGAGGTGGGCTGCGCGGAGGGCGTGTTCACGCACGCGCTCGCGGCCGCGTACCCGGACGCCGAGATCACCGGGGTGGACGTGTCCGAGCGGGCGCTGGCGCGGGCGCGCGAGCGGGTGCAGGACAACGCGCGGGTGCGCTTCATGCGGGCGGACATCCTCACCCATCGCCCCGACGAGCACTTCGACCTGGTGTTCTGCTCGGAGACGCTCTACTACCTGGGCCGTACGGACCGCCTGCGCCAGGCTTCGGCGCGGCTGGGCGAGCTGCTCGCACCCGGAGGCGTCCTGGTGGCGGTCCACCCGTGGCCGGAGGCCACCCGGCTGCACCACTACCTGGACGCGACGCTGCCCCGGCTCGGGGAAGAGGTCTACACGGCGACGTACCGGCCGTTCGCCATCTCGATCTACGGCACGGGTCCGGTCTGACGTTTGCCCAGCAGGTCCGCGGCGAGCTGCCGGACCACCACGCGCTGGATCTTGCCGGTGGCCGTCTTCGGCAGCTCATCCACGACCAGCACCTCGCGCGGGCGCTTGAACGAGGCCAGGCCGTCACGGCAGAACGTGACCAGCTCCGTGGCGTCCACCGCGTGGCCCGCGGCCGGCACCACGCAGGCCACCGGCTTCTCCAGCCCGTCGGAGTCGATGTAGGCGACGACCGCGCACTCGCCCACCGACGTGTGCTCCAGGAGCCTGGCCTCGACCTCCATCGGCGACACCCAGATGCCGCCCGCCTTGATCAGGTCGTTGGAGCGGCCCAGGCAGTGGTGGAAGCCGTCCGCGTCGCGGGTGTAGGTGTCGCCGGTCCGCAGCCACTCCCCCTGGAACACCTGGCGGGTGGCGGTGGTACGGCACCAGTAGCCGGTCGCGATGGAGTCGCCCCGGACGTACAGGTGGCCGGGCTGCCCGTCGGGGACCGGGGCGCCGAGGTCGTCGAGCAGCCGGGCCTCGTAGCCGGGCACGACGGTGCCCGAGGTGCCCGGACGTACCTGGCCGGGCCGGTTGGAGATGAAGATGTGCAGGGCCTCGGTCGAGCCCAGCCCGTCGATGATGTCCACGCCGAACCGCTCGGTGAAGCGCCGGTAGATCTCGGCGGGCAGCGCCTCGCCGGCCGAGACGGCCAGCCGGACCGACTGGAACGCGTCGCCGGGGGCGCCGGAGGCGAGCAGGGCCGTGTAGAACGTGGGGCCCGCGAAGAACAACGTCGGCCGGTCCGCCATCACCCGTTCGATCACCCCGGCGGGGGTGGGCCTGGCCGGGTCGAGTATCGCGGTCGCGCCCGCGGCGAGGGGGAAGAACAGGGAGTTGCCGAGGCCGTACGCGAAGAACAGCCGGGCGACGGAGAAGCACCGGTCGCCGGGGCGGATGCCGAGGACCTGAGCTCCGTAGGTCTCGCAGACGTCGCGGATCGAGCCGTGCCGGTGCATGGCGGCCTTGGGTGCTCCGGTCGTGCCCGAGGTGTAGAGCCAGAGGGCGGGCGAGTCGCGCCAGCTGTCGTACGCGGCCCCGGCGCCTCCCTCCTGCGCCGCCCCGGCGGCCCGGCCCGCCTCCAGCACGTCCGCCCATGCCCGGACCCGCATCCCGGCGTCCGGCAACCCCGCGTTCAGGCCGGCCGGGTCCATGAGGACGAGCGTGGTCACGTCGGGGGAGTTCCACAGCGCCTCGCGCACGGCCGGCTCGAACTCCGGCGTGGCCACCAGGACCCGCCCCCGAGCATCCCGGAACAGGGTGGCCAGCTCGGCGCCGTTGTACATGGTGGAGATCGGCACGGCGACCGCGCCCATCCGCATGACCGCCAGGATGGCCACCACCGTCTCGGGGCGGTCCGACATGACGAGCAGCACCCGCTCCTCCGGCCGGACGCCCAGCTCCCGCAGCCCGGCGGCCAGCTCGGCGACGCGGGCGGCGAGCTGCGCGTAGGTGAGGGCGCCCGCGGGCCCCGTCACCGCGACGTGATCGCCTCGACCGGCTTCGACCTGGCGGTCCACGAGAAAAGCGCTGGCGTTGAACGACTCCGGCATCATGGCCGTCCCCATCCGAAGGCGGACACTGGTAGGCGCATCCTCTACAGAGAACAGATAAGCCGTCAACCGCCTGTAGCATCAGCGCCTCCACGTGCGCCTTCTCCGCGGCCGTCGGCAACCACCGGCTGGAACGCGCCGACCCGGCGGTTGAACCCGACGTGCGGGTCGGTCAGGGGCCGCGGGCGTGCCGCGCGGGAACGCGTGGAGCGTCCGCAGCCGGAGATCTTCCGGCTGAGCGAGGAACCGGCCGGGGGCCCGAAGATCTGCTGTCCCGGCTGACGATCACAGCCAATCATGCTTGGCGGCGTGCCAGACGAGCTGGAGCCTGGTCTCCACACCAGCCAGACGGGTGAGCTGGCGCACACGCCTCTGCACGGTCCTATGACTGAGGCCGAACTGCTTGCTGATCGCGCGATCGGTGTATCCGGCGATGATAAGAGAGAGCAGCCGCTGCTCCTCTGGGCCGAGCGTGTTTTCGGTCGCGGGGAAGGGCACTGCACCTGCCCACACGGTTTCGAACACCCAGTTGAGCACGCCCAGCAAGGTGCCCGACGTGATCACCAGGGCGGCAGGTTCAACACTGGCCGACATCAATGGTACGAATGCCGCGCGCCCATCGAAAATCATCAGTTTGGTGGGTACGTCGGTCGCGATACGCATCAGCTCGCCGTTGGCGGCCGACCAGGCCAGCTGGTACGGATCTCCGGGCACGTCGATCATCGTGCGCTCGTACACACTCCGGTAGACGATGCCGGAGGCCATGGCCACCCGCTGAGCCTGGTTGTCGGCCGAGATCACGATCGGCTCTTTGGCCAGGCTCTTGACCTCCTTCTGGGCCGCGCGTTGCAGGTGCTGCCACCGAGCCATGACCTCGGCGGCGCCGATCACGACCTCCACCGCCTCACGGGCGTCACGCAGGGCGGAACGCTCGCGATATTCCTCCATGAGGGTGGCTATGAACGTCTGCACCCGCTGCATCTCTCCGTGGCGGCGCAGCAGCCCGGGCCCGAAGGCGACGTCCGGCTGGACGGCGAGCAGCCGGTTGCCGGCCCGCCGGATGAACCCCTCCTTGACCAGGTGATCAACGGCTACGGAAACCGTCTCGGCGGGGCGCCCCAGGCGCTCTGAGAGGTCCCTCTCGTCGCTCGCGGGCAGGCGGAGCAGGGCGAGATAGGCGTTTTCCTCCAGGTCGTCAAGACCGAAAGTGTGTAACAAATCAAACCTCACCTTCTTTGAAGTCGTGCGGATTCACGTACCTGACGTATTGCCGCCGTGTCGCCGATACGTCACGAGAACTCCGTTGATCCATAAACAACCTTGCCTGACTATCACTGTCAGATGATCTCGCATTCGCGTGATCATCGAATAGCCCGAGCCCCCTCAAGGAGCACTGTGAATCGAAACACCAGGCGATGGCGCACGGCCATCGCCGGCGTCCTCGCGGCCGTGGTCTTACCCCTGGCCGCGGGCCCGGCCCTCGCCGACGACGACCCGACCGAGGCCGTTCAGGCGAAGACGGAGGCCGAAGTCCTTCAGCAGCTCGACAAGGAGGACAAGGCCGTCTACTGGGTCCGGCTGAAGGACCAGGCCAACCTTCTCGCCGCCCAGCAGGCCACCGACAAGGTCGCCAAAGCCGAGGCGGTCTACGCGGCCAAGACACAGACGGCCGAGCTCACCCAGAAGAACCTCATCGCCCTGCTCGACCGGGAGCAGGCCGAGTACGAATCGTTCTGGATCGTCAACATGGTCAAGGTCATCGGCGACACGGCGACGCTGGAGCGGATCGCCGAACTGCCCGAGGTCGCCGCCATCGAGGCCGACGACGAGATCGCGATCGACATGCCCGAGCCGGGCAAGGACGAGCCCTCGGTCAACGCCGTCGAGTGGAACATCAGCGCCGTCAACGCGCCCAGGGTGTGGACCGACCTCGGAGTCAAGGGCGAAGGCATCGTCGTCGCCAACCTCGACTCGGGTGTCGACCACACCCACCCGGCGGTCAAGTCCAAGTACCGGGGCCTGAACGCGGACGGCTCCTACAGCCACGCGTACAACTTCTTCGACGCCACTGGTCTGTGCACCGGCGGCGTCCCGTGTGACAACAACGGCCACGGCACCCACACCATGGGCACCATGGTGGGCGAGGACGGCGCCAACCAGATCGGCGTGGCGCCCGGCGCCAAGTGGATCGCGGCCAAGGGCTGCGGCTCCAGCAACTGTGCCCGTGAGCATCTGCTGGCCGCCGGCCAGTGGATCGCCGCGCCCACCGACGCCAACGGGCAGAACCCCCGCCCCGACCTCGCCCCCGACGCGGTGAACAACTCCTGGGGCGCCGACACGGTGGATCTGTGGTACACGCAGATCGTCGACTCGTGGGTCGCCGCCGGGATCTTCCCGTCCTTCGCCATCGGCAACGCCGGATCCTCCTGCGGCACCGCGGGCAGCCCCGGCGTCTACCAGCAGAGTTACGCCAGCGGCGGGTTCGACAGCGCCGGCAACGTCTACGCCTCCTCCTCGCGCGGCCCCGGCATCAATGGCGACATCAAGCCGGACATCTCGGCCCCCGCGGTGAATGTCCGTTCCAGCCTGCCCGGCGGCGGTTACGGGTCCAAAACCGGCACCTCCATGGCGACACCGCACACGACCGCCACGGTGGCGCTGATCTGGTCCTACTCTCCCGCGTTGCGCGGCAACCTGGCCGAGACCCGGGCCCTGCTCGACCAGACGGCCCTCGACGTCAACAACGTCACCTGCGGCGGCACAGCAGCGGACAACAATGTCTGGGGCCAGGGCAAGCTCGACACCTACGCCGCCGTCTCCATGGCGCCGCACGGCCCGACCGGCATCCTGGCCGGCAAGGCCACCTCGGGAGGCGAGCCCCTCTCCGGCGTGACGCTGAACATCGAGGGTCCGATCAAGCGCTCGGTGGTCACCGGCGCCGACGGCACCTACGAGTCCAAGAACCTTTCCGTGGGCGACTACACGATCACGGCGATCAAGTTCGGTTACGAGACAGCGACGATGACCGCGACCGTCCTCGAAAACGAGACGGTCACCAAGGACATCGCACTGACGGCCGCCCCCTCGGGCAAGGTGAGCGGCACGGTCAGGAGCCGGGCCGGGGTCGCGGCCGGCGCCGCCATCACGGTGACGGGAACCCCGGTCACCGCGACCACCGACGACGAGGGCAGGTACGACCTGACCCTGCCACTGGGCGACTACAGCCTGCAGATCGCCTCGCCCGACCTCTGCGCTGCGGACGCGACCAAGGCGATCTCGGTCACCGGTGACATCACCGCCGACGTCAATCTGGCCGACCGGGTCGACTCCTACGGCTACACCTGCACGGCAGGCGAGGAGCCCTGGGTCGAGGGCACCGACCCGGTCACCCTGACCGGTGACAGCACCACCGCCACCTTCACCCTGCCGTTCACCTTCAACCTGTACGGCACGCCGTACACCTCCGGGCGGATCGGCGTCAACGGCGGCATCGTGTTCAACGGCACCGCGCTGGGCAGCACCAACGTCGCCATCCCGGCAACCGGCACGCCGAACGCCGCGCTCTACGCCCTGTGGGACGACCTCTACCTGGACGCGGACTCGGGGGTCTACACCCGGGTCACCGGCACCAGCCCGCGCAGGACGTACGTGGTGGAGTACCGCAACGCCGCTTTCTACAGTCCCCGTACGGCCCGGCTGTCCTTCGAGGTGCTGCTGGGTGAGGACGGCTCGATCGGCTTCCGCTACAAGGACATCGACCCGACGGTCAGCCGGGAGACCGGGGACCAGGCCACCATCGGCATCGAGAACCACACCGGCACCGTCGCCTTCCAGTACTCGCTGAACAAGCCCGCCCTGTCCGACGGGCTGAGCATCGACTTCAAGCCCACCAAGACCGGCATCCTGTACGGCACGGTCACCGACGCCAACGACGGCGAGGCCGTCGCGGGTGCCACAGTGACCGTGAAGTCGGGTGAGACGGTGGCCGGCACCGTGACGACCCTCGCCGACGGCACCTACGCCGCCCAGTACCCAGCCGGGGACTACCAGGTCGAACTGGCGGCGCCGCACTACGAGAGCACGACCAAGACGGTGACCCTTGAGGGCGCCGGGGTGAGCGAGGGCTCTGCCGCGCTGCGCACCGGCGCGGTGGCGGCCTCGCTCGACAACCTCGAGGTGGTGGTCCCGGTCGCGCAGACGCGGACCAGGACACTGGAACTCAGCAACCCCGGCCTGGGCACCGCCTTCACCGTCGAGGGCGCCACCCCGTGGCTGACCCTCACCCCGGCCACCGGGAACCTGGCAACCGGCGGCACGACCACGCTGACCCTGGGGATCGACACCTCCGCCGCCGAGCGGGGCACGATCCTGGAGACCACCCTGGTGGTCACGTCGGAAAGCGGCAGGACACCGACGATCAGCATTCCCGTCAAGGTCATCGTCCCGGCCTACCAGGCCGCCATCGACTCGGCCTCGAGCACCTCCAGCGTGGACGCGGCCGGTGACACCTGGTACCAGGACCGGGCCTACACCACCACCACCGGGGTCGGCTACCTCGGCAACACCTCCACCAAGTCCACCAGCCGCACCATCGCGGGCACCGACAACCAGAAGGTGTACCGCACCAACCGGCAGGGCATGTACGAGTACCGGTTCGACAACGTGCCGAACGGCACCTACACCGTCGAGCTGGGCTTCGCCGAGGTCGAGGAGACCAAGGCCAACAAGCGCGTCTTCGACGTCCTGATCGAGGACGCCGAGGTACTGCCCAACCTCGACATCGCGCTGAAGGTGGGCACCTACGCCGCGCATACGCGGACCTTCACCACCGAGGTGACCGACGGCCAGCTCAATGTCCGTTTCGTCAGCAGCGCGGGCAAGCCGCTGGTCAACGCGATCAGGGTGACCGAGCGCTCCGACAAGTAAGTCCTGATCAGTGATTGGCCGGGGTCCCGTCCGGGGCCCCGGCCTCCTCATGTGCCCCGCGTCATCGTTCGGTGGAGGAAGCCGTTCCGCGTCCTTCGAGCGGCCCCGGCAGCGATCCCGACCCGGCACGGCGGCGTCGGCGTCGGCGTCGGCGTCGGCACGCCACTCCTCCTGCCGGCAGCCCTTGAGCCCGGCGCTGCCGCTCGACGCCGGCAGGAAGATCCACCAGCCGTAGTCGGGCAGTCGATGGACGCCTCAGACCCGCTTCCCGCTTGGGCCCACCGCTCCAAGAGCGACATCGCCATGTAGCTACGTCAAGGGGATGTAGACCAATGGTGCTGGGCGAACGGGATCCGTTCGAGGATGTTCGCGATGGCCGCCGCCGGATAGTCCACCATGTCGGCAGGTAGCGCGTCTACGGGCCACCAGGCGACCTCCGAGCATTTGTGAGGCTCGGCGTTGTACGGCTCGCCGGTCCACCTCTCGGTGGTGAAGAAGAGGCCGACCCGGTCGGGAGCCCGGTGCATGACGTGGGCGAACGTCAGGTCGGCCGGATCGATGGTCACGCCCAGCTCCTCGGCCGCCTCCCTGGCGGCGCCCATGGTCGCCGGCTCGTCCGCCTCCAGGTGTCCGGACGGCAGGTGCCACAGTCCGTCGCCGTAGCCGGTGCCGTCGCGCCGGGCGAGCAGGAGCGTGTCCCCGCGCAGGAGCATGACGTGCACGTCGACGATGGCCCGGAACCGGCTCCTCCCGGTGGGGGCGGAAGGCGCCGAGCGGCGGTCGAGGGCTTGGGTCCACTTCACCGCCACGGCGGCCACCTGGATCAGCTCGGCGCGCAACCGGTCCGGGTCGGTCTCCGCGAACGCCTCCAGCACCTCCTCGGCCAGGATGTGCCGCCACGTCAGCGCGCCGTCGCGGGCCGCCGTCTCCGTCTCATGCCGGGCCAGGTCGGACTCAGCCCGCGTACGTTCGCCACCGGTGCCGTCGGGGAGCTCCTGCATGCCCCACCTCTCGTCCTGAGCCGCCCGCTCGGCCGCCACTTCGGCGAGCACCCTCGCCAGCGAGCCCGGCACGCCCGCGTCGCCGTCATGTGTCATGACCCGGAAACGTAGCAGCTCACGACCGGGCGGGCCGGAAGCCGGGACCCAGGTCCATGGCGCCCGAGCACACATGGTCACGGAACGCCCGCGCCGCCGGGGTCAGCCGCTCCCCCGCCGGCCAGCTCACCCCGATCGTCCGGAACGCGGGAGGCGACAGCGGGATCTCCACGACGCCCGAGCCCGGCGTGACCGAGCGGGGTCCCGGCTGCGAGCGGGGCAGGACGGCGACGCCGAGTCCCGCCGCCACCAGACCGCGGATGGTCTCCGACTCCTGGCACTCGAAGGCGATCCGCGGCTCGAACCCCGCCGCCGCGCACATGTCGTCGGTGATCTGCCGCAGTCCGTACCCGTGCTCCAGGGCCACCTGCTCCTCCCCCGCCAGCTCCGCGGCCCGCACCCGCTCGCGCCTCGCGAGCCGGTGCGACGGCGGCACGGACAGGACCAGCTCCTGGTCGGCGAGCGGCCGGCTGGTGAGGTCCGGGTCGTCCAGCGGCATTGGGGCGACGAACACCAGGTCGATCTCCCCCTCGCGCAGGGCCCGCAACATGTCCTGGCGGGAACCCTGGGCCAGGCTGAAGCGGGCGCGCGGGTGGTGCTCGCGGAAGCCGCGGATGAGCGACGGGACGAGCGTGCGGCCGAGCAGGTGCAGGAAGCCGAGCACGATGCGGCCGCTATCCGGGTCGATCTCCTCGCGTACCTCGCGGGCGGCGCCGGTGACGGTGCTCAGCGCGCGGGCGGAGGCGTCGGCCAGCGTGCGGCCCGCTCTGGTCAGGCGGATGCCGCGGCCGGACGGCAGCACCAGCGGGGCGCCGACCAGGTCGGACAGGGCGGCGAGGCGGCGACTGGCGGTGGGCTGCGGGATGCCGAGGAGTTCGGCGGCGCGCGTCACGTGGCCGGTCTCGCCGACCGCGGCCAGCAGGGCGAGCGCGGGCGCGAGGTGGGCGGCCAGCTGCTCATCCGATTCATCCATCACGGTATGAATTATCGCCTGTTTCCGCATTAGACGTATTTATTAGCTTTGCTTAGCGTTGTTCGGGTGGTCATCCAAGCGCGGAGAGCGCCGGCACAGGTGGACACCCGGCGGGTCGGCACGGCCGTCGCGGCGGCGGGGTTGTCGTCGTTCGCGCTGCTGTACGCGCCGCAGCCGGTGCTGCCGCAGCTGGCCGCCGCCTTCCGGCTCGATCCGGGCAGCGCGTCGTTGGCCATCGGCATGGCCACGGGCGCGCTCGCGGTGGCGGTGCTGCCGGTGGCCGCATTGGCCGAGGCGGTGGGGCGGCGGCGGGTGATCGTCTGGTCGGTGGTGGTGTCGGCGGTGCTCGGGCTGCTGCTGCCGCTGGCGCCGTCCTTTCCGGTGCTCCTGGGCATGCGGGCGGTTCAGGGGGTGGCGATCGCCGGGTTCGCGGGGGTCGCGGCGGCGTACCTGGCCGACCAGGTCGGAGCCGGCCGGCTGGCGGGCGCGGTGGGCGTGATGATCGCGGGTAACTCGGTCGGCGGGATGCTGGGGCGGCTCGGCACCGGGTTCGCCGCCGGCCCGCTGGGCTGGCACGGCGCACTGGCCGTGGTGGCCGGGGTCGCCCTGGCGTGCGCGCTGTTCGCGGCCGTCACGCTGCCCCGCACACCGGCCGCCGAACCCGGCACCCGCCGCACCCGCCGCACCCCCGCCCCTGTCGCTTATAC
>NZ_VCKY01000247.1 GCF_005889735.1 Nonomuraea turkmeniaca | reverse complement strand
GGGTCAGGCGGGGCAGGTGGTGTTCTGGGTGGGGAGTTCGCCGTTCAGCAGGTACATGTCCACCGCCTTCGTCACGCACCCGCTGCCGGTCAGGTAGGCCCCGTGGCCCTCGCCCTCGTAGGTGACCAGGACACCGGTCTTGAGCTGCCGCGTGAGCGTCTCGGCCCACTGGTACGGCGTGGCGGGGTCACCCTTGCCACCGATCACCACGATGGGCGCCGAGCCGGTCGCGTCGATGCGCTTGGCCGTGTCGTCACCCGGCACCGGCCAGTGGGCGCACGCGCCGCTCGACGCCTCGGCAGCCAGGATCGGGAAGATGCTCTTGATCCGCTCGTTGATCTGGGCGGTCTGGGCGGCGGTGGGGCGTTCGGCGTTGTCGGCGCAGTTGATGGCCTGCAGGCTCGTCATCGCCGTCGTGTACGTCCCGTCCGGCTTGCGGCCGGTGTAGGAGTCGGCCAGGGTGAGCATCGCGGTGCCGTTCCCCTTGATGGCGGCCGCGGCGGCCTGCTCCAGCATCGGCCAGGTGGACTTGGCGTAGAGCGGCGTGATGACGGCCAGCTGGGCCAGCCCGTACGTGAGCTCCCGGTCACCGACCTTGAGCGGCTGGTCCTTCAGCTTGGTGAGCAGCTGCTCGACCGTCTGCTCGACGGCGGCGGGGTCGGCGCCCAGCTCGCAACTCTGCGCCACGCAGTCCTTGGCGAACGCCTCGAAGGCGTGGTCGAAGCCGGTCGCCTGGGTGACCGCCCGCTCCTCGAAGGTGACCGTGGGGTCGAAGGCGCTGTCGAGGACGAAGCGGCCGACGTTCTTGGGGAAGTGGGTGGCGTACACGGCGCCGAGGTGCGTGCCGTAGGAGAGGCCGAAGTAGTTGAGCCGGGAGTCCCCCAGCGCGGCCCTGAGCAGGTCGAGGTCCTTGGCGGCCTGCACGGTGCCGACGTACGGCAGGATCTTGCCGGAGTCCTTCTGGCAGGCCGCGGCGAACTCCTTGGCCAGCCGGTCGCCGTCGGCGTCGCTCTCGGCCTCCAGCAGTTTCTCGACCTGGCCGCCGCATTTGACGCCGGAGCTGCGCTCGACGCCGCGCGGGTCGAAGCTGACCAGGTCGTACCGGGTGCCAGGGGTGCTGAACGCCCTGGCGGCCAGGGCCAGCGTGTCCACGCCTGACCCGCCGGGGCCGCCGAAGTTGAAGACGAGCGAGCCGAGGCGGTCGTCGCCGGTGGCCTTGACCCGGATCAGGGCGAGGTCGATCTTCTCGCCCTCGGGCTTGGCGTGGTCGAGCGGCACCTGGATCTTGCCGCACTCGACCCCGGGGGGAGGGGCGGTCGGTTTGCCGTCGGCGCCGGTCAGGTTGGTGCATCGGGTCCACGCGACGGTGCCCGCGTTCTTGGCGCCGGCCCCGTCCGCCGGCTTATTTCCAGTGCCGCAGCCGGCGAGGACCGTGGCGCCCAGGAGGAGTGTCACGATGGGCTTCTTCATGCTGACAAGCATGGTCGCACAGGGACATGCCGGTGTAGTGGGTGGTAACACCGCTTGAGGGTGACTTCGGTGAAGTGCCGGAGATGACGAATGTCAGGACCTGGGGCGGCGTACCAGCCACATGCCGAGGAAGCCGAAGCCGATCCCGGTCACGCACGTCCAGATCCACCACTCGTTCTCCGGAGCCGGGCGGAAGATCAGCAGAACGACCAGGGCGACGGCCCAAAGAGCGATGCCCACGGCGATGGTGGCCATGTCGTTGGTCTTGATCGGCTCGGGGTCGGGGTGCCACTGCTGCTTCACGGATCCAGCCTAGCGACAAGAAACCTGCTTCATCGGACTGCCGCCCCACCGTCTGTGCCTGGTCCAGACCGTAGCGGCAGTCCGATGAGCAGATTTCTCATCGGGCTTCCAATCGGGTCTCGATCTCATCACTGCCACTTTTCGCAGTTCACGCATGCTGTCACTCTTCGCGTCGTGAGCGACACACGTAACGCAATAGATCGATTCTTCGCAATCTCCGCACGAGGATCGACATTCTCCCGTGAGATCCGCGGAGGCTTGGCCACGTTCTTCACCATGGCGTACATCGTGGTGCTGAACCCCCTCATCATCGGCACCGGCAAGGACGTGACCGGCCAGTACATCGGTGACGGCACGGCGCCCAACGTGGCGCTCGTCGCCGCCGGCACGGCCTTCGTGGCGGGCATCATGACGATCCTCATGGGCGTCATCGGCAAGGTGCCCTTCGCCATGGCGGCCGGGCTGGGCCTGAACGCCTTCGTCACCTTCAGCATCGCGTCGGTGATGACCTGGGAGGAGGCCATGGGCCTGGTCTTCCTCGAAGGCGTCATCATCGCCGTCCTGGTGCTGACCGGGCTCAGGACGGCGGTCTTCCACGCCATCCCGGCCCAGCTCAAGACGGCCATCAGCGTCGGCATCGGCCTGTTCATCGCGCTGATCGGCTTCGTGGACGCGGGCTTCGTGCGCCGCGTGCCCGCCGGGCCGCCGCTGGAGATGGGCATCGCGGGCAGCCTGACCTCGTGGCCGATCTTCGTGTTCATCGTCGGGCTGCTGGCCACGGCCGCGATGGTGGCGCGCAAGGTCAAGGGCGCCATCCTCATCGGCATCATCGGCACCACCATCCTGGCGATCATCGTCGAGCTGCTCGCCAAGGCCGGCAACTTCTCGGCGGAGAACCCCGGCGGCTGGCAGCTGAACCGCCCGGTCATCCCCAGCGAGATCTTCGGATTCCACAACCCACTCGTGTTGTTCACCGAGTTCGACCCGTTCGGCGGATTCATCCGCATCGACGTGCTGCTGGCCGCGTTGCTGGTGTTCACGCTGCTCATCACGGACTTCTTCGACACCATGGGCACGATCGTGGGCGTCGGCCGCCAGGCGAACCTGGTCCAGGAGGACGGGACGCTGCCGCGTACCCGGGAGATCCTGCTCGTGGACTCGCTGGGCGCGGCGGCCGGCGGTGCCGGCTCGGTCTCCTCGAACACCACCTACATCGAGTCGGCCGCCGGCGTCGGCGAGGGCGCTCGCACTGGCCTCGCCAGCGTGGTGACCGGTCTGCTGTTCCTGGTGGCGATCTTCTTCGCGCCGCTCGTCCAGGTCGTCCCGTACGAGGCCGCCGCTCCCGCGCTGGTCCTGGTCGGCTTCCTCATGATGACCGCGGTCCGCGACATCGACTGGAGCGACTACGAGATCTCGATCCCGGCGTTCCTCACCATCGTGATCATGCCGTTCACCTACTCGATCTCGAACGGCATCGGCGCCGGCTTCATCGCCTACGTGCTGATCAAGGTCGTCCGCGGCAGGTCGCGGGAGATCCACCCGCTGCTGTGGGGCGTCGCCGTCCTGTTCGCGCTCTACTTCGCGATCGGCCCGATCCGGGTGCTGCTCGGACTCTGAGCACGCAATCTGCCCGAAGCCGCTCCGCGCGCGTGGGGCGGCTTCGGGGTATCAAGGGTGAGACAAGCCCTCAAGGATTGGGAAATATCTTGCTATGCCGTATAGTTAGCAAAGGTAATGACTCATGCTAACCAACCCCCAGCACAAGATGGACCTGCGCAGCGACGCAGGCCTGGCTTCGGCCTTGCGCGTTTCGCTGGCAAGGCTGACCAGGCGCCTACGACGGCAGGCGGCGGCGCACTCGCTGACGCCCACGCAGTTCGCGACGCTCGCGGACGTAGAACGGCATTCCGGGATAACCCCCGGCGAATTGGCCGAGCTCGAGAAGGTGCAGCCGCCCTCGATGACGCGCGTGATCGCGGCGCTCGAGGAACGCGGCCTGGTCGCTCGTACCCCGCATCCGACCGACCGGCGCCAGGTGACCGTGACCGTGACCGAGGCCGCCGAGAAGTTGCTGAAGGAGGAGCGACGCCGCAAGGAAGCGTGGCTGACCCAGCGGTTGAAGGAGCTCTCGCCGGAGGAGAGGTCGATCATCAGGCAGGCCGCGCCGATTCTGGAGAAGCTCAGCAAGATATAGAGCCTGAACAACGCAAGACCGGGATGTTCCGGTCGCTCAGAATTCCTAATTACCGCATGTTCGCGGCCGGTGGCACCGTCTCCAACGTCGGCACCTGGCTGCAGCGCACCGCCCAGGACTGGCTGGTGCTCGATCTGACCCACGGCAGCGCGGCGGCGCTCGGCACGGCGACCGCGCTGCAGTTCCTGCCGATGTTGTTGTTCGGCATGTTCGGCGGAGTGCTCGCCGACCGTTACCCCAAGCGCCCCATCCTCATCGCCGCCCAGTCGCTGATGGCCGCGCTGGCGCTCACCATAGGCGTGCTGACGATGACCGGCGCCGCCCAGGTGTGGCACGTCTACGTGATGGCGTTCGTGCTCGGCATGATCTCGTGCGTCGAGGTGCCGACCCGGCAGGCGTTCGTGGTCGAGATGGTCGGCCGCCGCGACCTGCCGAACGCGATCGCGCTCAACAGCTCCATCTTCAACCTCGCCCGCGTGGTCGGCCCGGCGCTGGCCGGCGTGCTGATCTACGTGTTCGGCGGCACGGGGCCGCTCTTCCTGATCAACGCGCTCACGTTCGGCGGCGTCATCTCGAGCCTGATCTTCATGCGGAAGTCCCAGCTCAACCCGACGGATCCGGTGCCGAGGGCGAAGGGGCAGCTCAGAGAGGGCCTGAAGTACGTCATCCGGCGCGAGGAGCTGCTCATGCCGGTGCTGCTGATCGGGTTCGTGTCGATGTTCTCGCAGTCGTTCTCGATGTCGATCGCGCTCATGGCCCGCGAGGTGTTCAAGGCGGGCGCGTCCTCCTTCGGGCTGGCCTCCAGCATGTTCGCGGTGGGCGCGCTCGGCGGGGCGCTCCTCGCGGCGCGCCGGGCAAGGTTGTCGAGGAAGGTGCTCTTCGCCGGGGCGATCGGGTTCGGGTTGTTCCAGATCGCCACAGGGCTGGCGCCCTTCTATCCGGCCTACCTGCTGCTGCTGATCCCCACCGGGATCGCGCTGATCACCATCAACACGGCCGCGAACGCCAGCGTCCAGCTCGCCACCTCCCCGGAGATGCGGGGCCGGGTCATGGGCATCTACATGCTGGTGTTCACCGGTGGCGCGCCGCTCGGCGCACCGCTGATCGGCTGGCTGTCCGAGCTGGGCGGGCCGCGTGCGGGAGTGATCCTGTCCGGCGTGCTGGTGCTGGTCGGCACCGGGCTGGCGGTGCTCATGACACGGCTCATCGGCCGCCGGGTCGGAAGGAAGCCCGTTCTCGCCATGGCGTGATAATCGGTTGGCATGAGGCTTTTCGCGGCCCTGGTGCCGCCCGACGAGGTGCTGGACGAGATCTCGCGCGCGATCGCGCCGCACGTCGGGCAGGTGCCGGGGCTGCGCTGGCCGGACCGGGCCACCTGGCACATCACGCTGGGGTTCTTCGGCGAGGTGCCGGAGGCGGTGCTGCCCGAGCTGGAGGTGCGGCTGGCCCGCGCCGTGCGCCGCCACTCCGCGCTGGACCTCGTCTTCGAGGGCTTCGGCGCCTTCTCCTCCGCCCGCCGGGCCAGGGTCTTCTGGATCGGCGTCGCCGGCGACTCCATGACCAGGCTGGCCGACTCGGTCAAGGCCGGCGCCCGCCGCGCCGGAGCCACGCAGACCGACGAGAAACGTTTCCACGCGCACCTCACGCTTGCCCGTGCCAAGGCAGAGACGGACCTCCGCCCGCTGGTCGAGTCGCTGGCCGGGTTCAGTGGCTCGCCGTGGCGGGCGGAGCATGTCCGTCTCGTCCGCAGCTATCCGGGACCTCATGTGAGGTACGAGTCACTCGCCGAATGGGCGCTCGCACCTGCCGAGCCGGGCTAGGCTCCAGGTCGTGGATCGTCCTCGCCCCTGGCTGCTGCCCGTCGTGCTCGGCCTGCTCCTGCTGATCGTGGTCATCGGCGCGCTGCTGACCTGACCTACCAGGCGTAGTCCTCCGGGGCCGTCTTGTGGCCGGGGAAGATCTCGTCCAGGCGGGTCAGGGCGGCCTCGTCCAGCTCGATCTCCAGCGTCCGCAGGCTGCCCTCGAGCTGCTCCAGAGTGCGCGGGCCGATGATCGGCGCGGTGACCGCCCGCTGCTTGAGCAGCCAGGCCAGGGCCACGTACGCGGGCTCCTCGCCCAGCTCGTCGCAGAGCTTCTCGTACTGCTCGATCTTGTCGCGGTGCTTCTCGAGCTGCACGACCATGTGGTCGGCGGCGGAACGGCCCTTGTCGATCTTGCGCAGCACGCCGCCGAGCAGGCCGCCGGCCAGCGGGCTCCACGGGATCACGCCGAGGCCGTAGTCCTCGCACGCGGGCAGCACCTCCAACTCGACCGTGCGGGTGAGCAGGTTGTAGTGGGACTGCTCGCTGATGAACCCGTTGAAGTTGCGCTTGGCCGCCGTCTCCTGGGCCTTGGCGAGGTGCCAGCCGGCGAAGTTGGAGGAGCCGACGTAGACGATCTTGCCCTGCTGGCGCAGGATCTCCATGGCCTCCCAGAACTCCTCGAACGGGGTGTCCCGGTCGACGTGGTGGGCCTGGTAGATGTCGATGTAGTCGGTCTGCAGCCGCTTCAGCGAGGCGTCGCAGGCCTTGCGGATGTTGAGCGCGGACAACTTCTTGTCGTTGGGCCACTCGCTCATCGCGCCGTTCAGCTTGGTCGCGATGACAGTCTTCTCCCGGCGCCCACCTCCCTGAGCGAACCACCGGCCGATGATCTGCTCGGTGATGCCCTCGCCCATCTTCCAGCCATAGACGTTGGCGGTGTCGAAGAAGTTGATGCCCAGCTCCAGGGCCCTGTCCATGATCGCGAAGGAGTCTTCCTCCGAGGTCTGCGGGCCGAAGTTCATGGTGCCGAGGCAGAGCGGGCTGACCTGTAGGCCACTGCGTCCGAGGTTGACGTATTCCATGGTTCAACCCTAAAGACCTGGAGTGCGCTCCAGGCCATAGGGTGGTTCGGTGTTTGCTCTGCTTCGTGCTGCGGTGCCGCTGTTCGTCGCGATGGTCACGGGCATGGTGGGTTCGCTGGTGGTCACCTCCGTGCTGGGCAAACACGACACCGTCACGCTGGCCGCGTTCGCGGTCATGACCGCCGTGCTCAATCCCGCGACCGCCGCCGTCCAGGGCGCGTTACGCGGGCTCGGGCCGTTCGTCGCCCCGCATCGGGAGGAGCCCGCGGCGGCGGTGCCGATCGTGCGGGACGCCCGCTGGCTCAGCCTCGCCACCGGCGCGGTCGGCGCCTTGGCGGTGCTCTGCGTGCCGCTGCTGGCCGAGGCTGCCGGGGTGCCCGCCGAGGCGGTGCGCGAGCTGGGCCTGCTGCCCTACTTCCTGGCCGCCTCAGTGATGGTCTTCGCCTCCACCGGCGGCACGAGCACCATCCTGATCGCGCTCGGACGCAACTCCCACGTGTTGTGGCCCAGCCTGACCGCCGCGGTGCTGCTGAGCGTGCTGGCCGCCGTGCTGGTGCCGTCGCTCGGGCTGACCGGAGTCGGCCTGGCCTGGCTGACCTCGGGGACGGCGGCGGCGATCGTGTCGATCTTCAATCTGCGTCGCGCGTTCGGGCGGGCCATCGGGCAGGCGCGGCCCAGGATGGGGGAGATCGTCCGGCTGGCTCGGGTCAGCATTCCGCTGGCGGCGACCGTACTGATCAAATTCGGGGTGCTCGGTGTCGTCACCTTCGCGGCGAGCACCACCAGCACCCGTGACACCGCCGCCCACGCGGTGCTGACCACGCTCACCGGCATCATGCTGGTGGCCGCGGTCGCCGTCGCCCAGGCGGCGGTGCCCGACGTGGCTCGCGCCCGCGACGCCGCCGAGGCCAGGCGTGCCGCTCGCACGGCCACGCTGCTCGCGATGATGGGGGCGGGTGCGGGGGCGCTGCTGTTGCTGGTGTTCGGCGCGCAGATCATGACGGGGTTCAGCGACGATCAGGCGGTCCGGGAGCGGGTGCTGGCGTTGTTGCCGCTGATGTTGCTGTCGTCGTTGTTCGACGCCGCGCAGGCGGTCAAGGGCACGGGGCTCACCGCGCTCAAGCGGTCGAGCGCGAGCCTGCGGTACTTCGCCATCGGGTACGGCCTGCTGGTCCTGGCCGCCGTCCCCGTGGCCAGGACCTGGGGGATCGCCGGGTTGTGGGTGGCGATGGCGATGGCCAACGGGCTGCTGGTGGTGCTCCAGGGCCTGGGTTTCCACCGTCACAGCGCCAAGGTCGGCGCGGCCGATCAGGAGGGGCCCGGCAGTGACGTCGCCTCTCGCCAGACGCGGAAGGTGTAGTACGGATCCGACTCTTGTGCGCCGGCGGGCGCGTCCGCGTTCGACGGCGGCATGTGAGGCATGATGGCTGGCGTGGGGGATGTCGTGATCAGGGTGCTGGCCGTCGCCGCGGCGACCTGCTGTCTTGCCGCCGTGCCCGCCCATGCGGCGGACGACGGGACGGAGAAGCTCTTCACCTTCAAGGATCCGGGGATCACCGAGTCCAGCGGGCTGGCGGTGTCGCCGACGCACGAGGGCGTCTACTACACGCACAACGACAGCGCCGCCGCCCCGACCTTCTACGCGGTCGACGGGAACGGACGCACGCGGGCCACCTACCAAGTCCGGGGAGCTCAGGCCAGGGACTGGGAGGCGATGGCGGCGACGAAGGACCCGGCGACCGGGCGCGGGGTGCTCTGGTTCGCCGACATCGGCGACAACCTGGACGGCGCCTGGCCTGACATTTCCATCTATAAAGTGATGGAGCCGCGCACGCTCGGCAACGCCACCCTGCCCGCGACCCGCTATCGCTTCCGTTACGCGGACGGTGCCCGCAACGCCGAAGGCATGATGATCAACCCGAAGACCGGCCGCCTCTACGTGGTGTCCAAGGAGTTCGCGGGATCCGTCTACGCCGCACCCAAGAAGCTCCGCACCGACCGCCCGAACACCCTTCGCAAGGTGGCAGGCGCCCCCATCATGGCCACCGACGCGGCCTACGCCCCCGACGGCTCCTCCTACGTCATCCGCACCTATTTCTCCGCCACCCTCTACAAGCCCTCCGGCGATTCGATCAGCAGGGTGACGATGCCGGACCTGAAGCAGGCGGAGTCCATCACCTACACGTTGGACGGCAAGGCCCTGCTCACGGGCACGGAGGGCCCCAAGAGCCCGGTCTACCGGGTCCCACTCCCGGCCCGCGCGCAGCCCACCGTGACGCCCAGCCCGGCCGGCGCCGAGAGCACTCCGGAGCCGTCACCGCAGGCTGCGGCCGATGGTGGCGGGGGCGGGTTGATGGCCAAGGACGTGCTCATCTGGCTGGCGGCCGCGGCAATGGCCACAGGTGTGATCACCTTCATCGCCCGCCGGACTCGGTGACGGCTTCGCCTTGGCGCCGGGTGACTGCTTGGCTTGGCGCCGGGTGACTGCTTCCGTTTGGCGCCGGGTCACCGATTTGCCTTCGCGCCCGGTTTGCCTTGGTGCCCGGTCAAGGATGCGCCGTTACGGCGGCGCGCCGGTGAGGCGGGTAAGCGTCTCCCTGGAGGGCCGGTCACTGGCGTCGGCGGGTGGAGCCGGGCTGGGTGACCGTAAAGGATGGGTTTTCAGCGGCGGAGCGTCGTGAACATGTCGCCGCGGAGGGCGGCCTCGACGGCGGCGATGCTGCGGGACAGGCGCACCAAGCGCGGTCCCTCTGCCCTGTAGGTGTCCAGCACGGCTTCGATGGCGTGCGGTGGGAGGTGGCCCTTCAGGTCGACGGCGGCCGCCCGGTAGCCGGCGCGGGCGGCTTCGACGGCGGAGGCGACGTGGTGCCTGGCCATGCTGGCCAGGGCGACCGGATGCCGCCGGAGCACCTCGTACGCGCGGTAGTCCGGCGGCACCGCGTCAAGCAGCCAGGTCACGGCGGACGTCTCCCAGTCGGGCACGCTGGGCGGACGCACTTCGGCGGGCCAGTCAGGCGGCAGATACATCGAACCACCTCGGCAGCTCACTCAGGCGGCACATACGAGCATCGTACTGACGTTCGATTCGTCCGGGTATGGCGGGGACGGCCGGTAAGCCGGAAAATCGTCGTGTGACGGAGAAGATCGGGATCGTGGGCGCGGGCATCGTCGGGCTGGCGGTGGCGCGGGAGCTGGCCACCACCAGGGGCGCCGAGGTGACGGTGCTTGAAAAGGAAGGCCGCGTCGCCGCCCATCAGACCGGGCACAACAGCGGCGTCGTGCACGCGGGCATCTACTACCCGCCGGGCTCGCTCAAGGCCAGGCTGTGCCGGGAGGGGGTGGCGCTGCTCAAGGACTACTGTGCGGCGAACGAGCTCCCGTACGACGAGGTCGGCAAGCTGGTGATCGCCAGCAGCGGCGCCGAGCGGTCGCAGCTGAGCGCGCTCGCCGAGCGGGCCCGCGCCAATGGCGTGCCGGGCATCGCCGAGCTGGACGCGCTGGCGTTGCGTGAGATCGAGCCGCACGCGGTCGGCGTCGGCGCGATCCACTCGCCGCACACCGCCATCTGCGACTTCGCCGCCGTCGCCCGCCGGTTGGCGCTGGACGTGGTGGAGCTGGGTGGATCCGTACGGCTCTCGCATCCGGTACGGGCGATCAGAGAGCGCCCGGCAGGCGTGCAGGTGCTGGCGGGGCGGCGGAGGTTCACCTTCGACCGGCTGGTGGTGTGCGGCGGGCTGGGATCGGACGCGGTGGCCAGGATGGCCGGGGAGCCGGGGGAGGTCAGGATCGTTCCGTTCCGGGGGGAGTTCTACGCGCTGAGGGGTGCGGCGAAGGATCTCGTTCGCGGGTTGATCTATCCGGTGCCCGATCCGCGGTATCCGTTCCTGGGGGTGCACCTGACCCGGCAGACGGACGGTGAGGTGCTGGTGGGGCCGAATGCGGTGCTCGCTCTGGCCTACGAGGGCTATGGATGGCGAAATATCCGAAATTTCCGGCAGATTCTTGGGTGGCCGGGCACCATCCGCCTTGCCCGCCGGCACTGGCGTACCGGGCTCAAGGAGATCCGCGGCTCCCTCGTCAAGAGCGCCTTCCTCCGCGGCGCGCAGCGCTACGTGCCGGAGCTCACCGCCTCCGACCTCGTCCGGGCAGGCAGTGGCGTGCGAGCTCAGGCCGTGGCCAGAGATGGCAGCATGGTCGACGACTTCGTGGTCGACGTGCACGACAACGTGGTTCTGGTACGCAATGCGCCGTCTCCGGCCGCCACTTCCAGCCTGGCCATCGCCCGGCATATTGCCGGAATTGTCCCAGCACTCGTCCGATGAAGGCATCCTTGGATGTGATGGAATCACACCTGCTAATCGTCGAGGACGATCCGAACATCCTCGAACTCCTCGCCGCGAGCCTGAGGTTCGCGGGGTTCGACGTGACCACGGCGAAGAGCGGCTTCGACGCCGTCGCCGCCGTGCAACGGCACCGCCCCGACCTCGTCGTGCTCGACGTCATGCTGCCCGACCTGGACGGTTTCGAGATCGTCAAGCGCATGCGCGGCGGCGGCGTGCACACGCCAGTGGTGTTCCTGACCGCGCGCGACGAGACCGAGGACAAGATCCGCGGGCTCACGATCGGCGGTGACGACTACGTCACCAAGCCGTTCAGCCTGGAGGAGGTGGTCGCCAGGATCCACGCGGTACTCCGCCGTACGGCCGGGGAGCAGCAGGCGGCGCCGCCGCGGCTGACGTTCGCCGACATCGAGCTGGACGAGGAGAGCCACGAGGTGTGGCGCGGGGGCAACGCGGTGGCGTTGTCGCCGACCGAGTTCAAGCTGCTGCGTTACTTCATGACGAACGCGGGCCGGGTGCTGTCCAAGCCGCAGATCCTCGACCACGTGTGGGACTACGACTTCAGGGGCGAGGTGGGCATCGTGGAGTCGTACGTGTCGGTCCTGCGCCGCAAGATCGACAACCGCAGCCCTCGGCTCATCCACACCCTGCGCGGTGTCGGATACGTCCTTCGCCTGCCACCGAGTCCCTGATGAGCGGCCTGCCGCTGAGGATCAAGCTGATCGCGTCGATGCTGGCGCTGCTGGGCTTCGGCATGACCTTCATCGGCCTGGTGAGCGTCTCGGTGCTGCACACCTACCTCATCGACCGGGTGGACAGCCAGCTCCAGCTCCTCAGCGTGCGCATGTACAAGAAGGTCATCGCGATCGGGAAGAAGGACCTGGAGATCTCCGACCGGCCCATCCTCATCGAGTCGGACGCGATCGTCCTGGTGAAGGAGCCCGGCGGCGAATTCGTGCCCATGCTCACCGACCGCGACGTCGACGTGAAGCCCCAGCCGGTCCTGTCGCCCACCCCGGACCACGAGCCCTACACCACGTCCGCCATCCGGGGCGACGGCGAGTGGCGGGTGCTGGAGAGCCTGGTCGACGGTCGCATGCTCGTGGTCGCGGTGGACCTGGAGGAAGTCGACGCGATCACCCGGCGCCTGGTGCTCATCGAGCTGCTGGGCGGCGGTGGCATCCTGCTCATCCTGGGCGTCGTGGGCATCACGATCGTCCGGCGCAGCATGCGCCCGCTCGGCCAGATCCAGCGCACGGCCGAGGCCATCGCGGGCGGCGAGCTCGGCCGGCGGGTGCCGGACGCCGGCCCCCGTACCGAGGTCGGCCGCCTGGCCAGGTCGCTGAACGGCATGCTCGCCCAGATCGAGACCGCCTTCGCCGCCAGATCGGCCTCCGAGGCGGCGGCCCGGCGCTCCGAGGACCGCATGCGCCAGTTCGTCGGCGACGCCTCGCACGAGCTGCGCACCCCGTTGACCTCCATCCGGGGCTTCGCCGAGTACGCCAGGCAGAACCCCGGCGCCGACCCCGCAGAGCTGATGCAGCGTGTGGAGAAGGCCGCCGGGCGGATGAGCCTGCTGGTGGACGACCTGCTGCTGCTGGCCAGGGTGGACCAGCAGCGGCCGCTGGAGATGCGGCCCGTGGACATGCTGGCGCTGGCCGCGGACGCCGTACAGGATGCCAGGATCCTCGCGCCCGAGCGGGTGATCAAGCTGGACGTGGTCGGCGGCGCGGCCCTGATCGTCTCCGGCGACGAGGTGCGGCTGCGCCAGGTCATCAGCAACCTCGTCACCAACGCGATCGTGCACACCGCGGCCGGCTCGCCGATCATCGTCAGGGCCGGAGCGAACACGGACAAGGTCTTCCTCGAGGTCGTCGACAACGGCCCCGGCCTCACCCCTGAGCAGGTCGATCGGGTCTTCGAACGCTTCTACCGCGCCGACTCCGCCAGGTCCCGCCGCCGCTCGGCCGAGGACCGGGGCAGCGGGCTCGGCCTGGCCATCGTGCAGGCGCTCGTGCAGGCCCACGGCGGCACGGTCACCGTCGACAGCTCGCCGGAGAGCGGCTCCACCTTCCGCGTCGAACTCCCACTTGCCTTGGAGTGAGCCTTCAGCTAACCCTCAGGCTGCTGCGTCACTCTGAGTAGGTGACGAAACCCGAGGCGCTGATCATGGTGGTGGACGACGAGCCCAGCATCAGGGACCTGCTCTCCGCCAGCCTGCGCTATTCCGGGTTCGAGGTGCTGACCGCCGCCGACGGGCAGGAGGCCGTCGAGGTGGCCGAGCGCGCCTCGCCCGATCTCGTGGTGCTCGACGTGATGCTGCCCGACCTGGACGGGTTGGAGGTGGCCAAGAGGATCGACGCGCCCGTGTTGTTCCTGACCGCCCGCGACGCCACCGAGGAGAAGATCGCGGGGCTGCGGGTGGGGGTCGACTATGTGACCAAGCCGTTCAGCCTGGAGGAGGTGCAGGCCAGGATCCGGGCGGTGCTGCGGCGCACCCGCGCCGAGGGCGCGCCCGCCAGCAAGCTGAAGGTGGCCGACCTCGAGCTGGACGAGGACGCCCGCGAGGTGTTGCGGGCCGGGCGCCAGATCCGGTTGTCGCCGACCGAGTTCAAGCTGCTGCACTACTTCATGATCAACGCCGGGCGGGTGCTGTCGAAGGCGCAGATCCTCGATCACGTGTGGAACTACGACTTCGGCGGCGACGCCGGGGTCGTCGAGTCGTACGTCTCCTACCTCAGGCGCAAAGTGGACGACGTCGAGCCGCGGCTCATCCACACCCTGCGCAGCGTCGGTTACGTGCTGCGGGAGCCACCCTCCGGCTAGGCCCGGATGTTCATGAAACGCCATGGAAAGGCGGCCTGGCCCCGATCGTGCGAAGAACAAGGCTAACGTGGGCTTATGGACCTGCTGGGCGCGTTGGAGTCACTGCGCCGGCCGCTCGATCGTGACCTGTTCCCGCTGACGATCGGCGAGACGGCGGCGGACCGGCGTGCACTGCGGGAGCTGACCGGGCAGCTGGACGACTACCTCCTGCCCCGGCTCCGCGCCCTGGACGCGCCGCTGCTCGCCGTCGTCGGCGGGTCCACGGGAGCGGGCAAGTCCACGCTGGTCAACTCGCTGGTCGGGACCGACGTGGCCGAGCCGGGGGTGCTGCGGCCCACCACGCTGGTGCCCACGCTCGTCGTCAGCCCGGACGACCGCTCCTGGTTCATGGGCCAGAACGTCCTGCCCGGCCTGTCGCGCGCCACCGGCGCCGGGCCCGGCGCGCTGCGCGTGGTCACATCGCCTGCTCTGGGCGCCGGTCTCGCGCTGCTGGACGCTCCGGACATCGACTCCGTCGTGACCTCGAACCGTGAGCTCGCCGCCCAACTGCTGGCCGCCGCTGATCTGTGGCTCTTCGTCACGACCGCCGCCCGCTACGCCGACGAGGTGCCCTGGAGCTTCCTGCGTTCCGCCAGAGAACGCAGCACCGCGCTGGCCGTCGTCCTCGATCGGGTGCCGCCCGACGCCGTCGAGCCGGTCGCCCGCGACCTCGCCCGCCTCCTCACCGAGAACGGCCTCGACGGCACCCGCCTGTTCACCGTCCGGGAAGCGGCGCTCCCGTCCGAAAAGGCGCGGCTGCCGGTCGAGTCGGTCCAGCCCATCGCCTCCTGGCTCGCCGGGCTCGCCGCCGACGCAGCGGCACGCTCCCGCGTCGTACGCCAGACGTTGTCCGGAGCGCTCGACAGCCTGGACACCCGCGTCCCTGCGCTGGCCACGGCCGTCTCGCGCCAGCAGGCCGCCTTCGACGGGCTGCGTTCCATCGTGTCGGGCGCGTACGCCGGCGGGATGGCCGACTTCGACGAAGGCATGCGGGACGGGTCGCTGCTGCGGGGCGAGGTGCTGGCCCGCTGGCAGGACTTCATCGGCACCGGCGACCTCATGCGCTCCCTGGAGAGCCGGGTGGGGTGGCTCCGCGACCGCATCGTCGGCTTCTTCACGGGGCGGGTGCCGGAGGTCCAGCTCAAGGAGGCTCTGGAGAGCGGGGTCGAGACCCTGATCCGCGGCGCCGCCGACGGGTCCGCCGAGCGTGCGCTGGAGGGCTGGTCGGCCGCGCCCGGCGGGCCCGGCCTGCTCGAACGGCTCGGCGCCGTCGAATCCGCCCGGCTCGGGCGCGCCTCGCCCGACCTCGGCAAGCGGGCCGAGGCGGTGGTGCGGGGGTGGCAGGAGTACGTCCTGGACCTGGTGCGAGCCGAAGGGGCAGAGAAGCGGACCACGGCACGGGTGGCGTCGTTCGGGGTGAACGGGGCCGGGGTGCTGCTCATGCTGGCCGTGTTCGCGTCGACCGGTGGGTTGACCGGGATCGAGGTGGGGATCGCCGGCGGGACGAGCGTGTTGTCGCAGAAGCTGCTGGAGGCGGTGTTCGGGGATCAGGCGGTGCGGACGTTGACGGTGCAGGCTCGGGAGGATCTGCGTGAGCGGGTGCGGGGGCTTTTGGACACGGAGGCAGCCCGGTTCACCGCCCTCCTGGAGTCCGTCGAGCCGCCGCGAGACACGGCGGACGCGCTGCTGTCGGCGCTCCGGACCGTGAGTGCGCCTGTCTCTTATACACACCT
>NZ_VCKY01000246.1 GCF_005889735.1 Nonomuraea turkmeniaca | reverse complement strand
GGCGTACATCCTGCCCACCCCGGCCAACCCCGCCGTCCGCGGCGCCCACCGCGTCTACCTCAAGCGCATGCTGCTCACCGAGTCCGCCGACGGCCTGCTGCCCGACTGGGCGTTCTTCGCCCGCTGCGTCGTCGATGCCGCCGAGCTGCGCCCCACCGCCAGCCGCGAGGCGCTCTACGAGGACGAGCTGCTCGAGCACACCCGCGACGAGCTCGGCCGCCAGCTGCGGGCCTGGCTCGTCCGGCTGGCCGAGACCGACCCCGACGGCCTGCGTGCCTTCCTCGCGCTGCACCATCTGGGCGTCAAGGCGCTGGCCCTGCACGACGACGACATGCTCAGGCTCGTCGACCGGTGGCTCGAATACGAGACCAGCGCGGGCCCGATGACCCTCGCCCAGTTCCGGGCCGGCCACCCCACCGGCCGCTACACCTCCAGCGTGGACGAGTTCCGCCAGCTGGCCGGCGTCTCCGGCGCCCAGGGCATCGGCCTGATCAACGGCGGCTACGTCTACGACAGCGAGATCCTGGCCCGGCTGCCCAGGATCGACCCCGACGCGCGGCTGGAGCGGCTCGACCCGGCCGAGCTGGCCACCCACCTCGGCCCCGCCGACCCGGACGCCGAGCTCAGGGCGCGCCCCCTGCTGGACGCCGCGGCCCGCGCGCTCGACCCGCTCGGCTGCGAGGTGGTGCTGCGCGACTTCGACCCGGCCGCGCTGCCCGCGCTCTACCTGACCGGCCGCGCCGCCCAGCACCACGCCGACCTGCGCGAGGCCCGGGACGCCAGTGACGAGTTGTGGGCCGACGTGCTCGGCGCCATCGAACGCACGATCGCGACCGACCGGCCGCGGCTGGTGCTCAACCACCGCAACCCCCTCGTCCGCCGCGTCCTCGGACTGCCCCACCCGTCGCTGGCCGCGACCGCCGTCGAGTCGCTGTACGGGCTGGCGCTGCTGCACGGCCACCACCCGCTGCGCCCGGCCGACACCGCCACGCTCAACCGCTCGCTCCTCGGCCTGCTCGACTGGGCCGTCCAGGGAGGCACGCATGACTGACGACATCCAGTCGCTGCTGAACGAGGCGGGCGGCATGCCGTACGGCGAGCCCAGGTCCGTGCTGATCGAGCGCGCGTTGCGCGAGGCGGAGGCACGGGGCGAGCGGGATCTCGCCTTCCAGGCGCGGCTTGAGCTCACCAAGGCCTACCAGTTCGGCGGCGAGCCGGCGAAGTCGTTCACCACGTTCTCGCGCTGCCTGGCCGACTACGACGCCGACCCCGGCCGGGTCGGCGAGTACCAGCGCTGGCTGCTGCTCTGGCAGTTCAAGTGGATCATGAGCGACATGCGGAAATTCCCCGAGATCCCGCTGCCGCGGGCGCTCGGCGTGCTGGAGGACATGGAACGCCGCTACCGGCAGGCGGGCGATCTGCTGCACGCCCTGCACGCCGAACGCTGCAACATGGCCTGGCACCTCGGCGACGAGGCCGGCGTGGAGGAGTGGTTCCACCGCTGGCGCACGACGCCGCGGGACGACCTGTCCAACTGCCAGGCGTGCGACATCGGGTCGCAGGCATTCGTCCTGGCCAGGCTCGGACGGGACGAGGAGGCCGTGGCCATCGCCGCGCCGGTCGTGGCCGGCCGGTTCACCTGCCACTCCCAGCCGCAGAGCATCCTGTCCACGATGTTGCCCCTCTACGTGCGGACCGGGCGCCTCGACGAGGCCGCGGAGGCGCACCGGCGGGCGTACCGGCTCGTCCAGGGCAAGGTCGCCTACCTGGACGACTTCGGCGACCACATGCGCTTCTGCGCGCTCACCGGCAACGAGACGCGCGGCCTGGAGATCCTGCAGCGGGAGCTGCCGCTCCTGGAGCGGCCGCCGTCGCCGGACCAGGCGTCCTCGTTCATGGTGGGCGCCGCGCTGGTGCTGCGCCGCCTGGAGGAGCTCGGGCACGGCCAGCTGACGGTACGCCGCGCCGGGGCGGACGTGCCCGTGCCGGAGCTGCGGGCCGAGATGGAGGCGGGCGCCCGGGCGATCGCCGCCAGGTTCGACGCCCGCAACAGCAACGACGTGCACTCGCGCCGCATGGAGGCCCGCCTGGCCGCCGAGCCCATGATCGGTCATCTGCCGCTGGTCCCGTACGCCCGCCGCCGCGGCACCGGCTCCCCTGAGGAACGCTGGCGGCGCGGGATCGCCACGTCGGACGTGCGGGAGCTCGAAGAGGCGGTCGCGGGCTTCACCCAGCAAGGCGACGACGAGCGGGCCGCGCTGGCCCGCGTCGACCTGGCCGCCGCCTACCTGCAGGCCGACCGCCCTCTGGATGCCGCGGAAACCGCCGAAGAAGCCGTCCTGATGCTCGCCGCGACCGAGCCGGCCGCATCCGCCGCCTCGGCCGCGGCCGCCGAGCGGGCCGCGCCCGTGGATCGGGCGCGCAGGACCTTGGCCGGGGCTCTGGGGGCGCTCGGCGAGACCGACCGCGCGCTGGACCTCCTCCGGGAGATCGGCGACGCCGAGGCGCTGTTCGCGGCGGCCGAGCAGCTCAGCAGGGCGGATGACGACCGGGAGGCCGCGGCGGCGTACGCGCAGGCGGCCGGCCTGTACGAACGGACCGGCGACCTCCTCGCGGCCGCCCACGCGATGCGCAAGCGCGCCCGGTCCGTCTACTACGCCTCCGACCTCGACCCGGAGATCAACGAAGCCTACGCCCGCGCCAGAAAGGCGCTCGAGGCGGCGGGCTCCGTCCCGGGCACGGCGGCGGAGCGAGCCACCCTGGCCTACGAGGAGGCCACCGCCCTGCAGTGGCTCGACCGGCGCGAGGAGGCCATCGCCCGCTGCGAGGAGGCCATCGCCGCGTACCGGGAACTGGACGACCAGGACGGTCTCCACGCAGCCGGTGATCTCCTGGAGGTCCTTCGCGAACAGGACGACTGATGCTGTTCACCCGCGCTTGACTCCACTGTCACGGTGGGGTCAGCGCGGCCGGACATACCTGTGAACGTGGACCGCAGAGCCTTCCTGACAGCGGCGACAGCCGGCCTCCTCGCTTCCCAGACCGTCACCTCCCCAGCCTCGGCCAGAACCCTCACATCGGACCCGTTCACGCTCGGCGTGGCCTCCGGGGACCCGTCGTCCGACGGCTTCGTCCTGTGGACGAGGCTGGCCGTCAACCCGCTCAGCGGCGACGGCCGCGGCGGCATGCCGGCCCGCGACGTGGAGGTGGACTGGCAGGTCGCGGCCGACGAACGCTTCTCCACGATCGTCGAGTCCGGCACGGCCACCGCCCGCGCCCGAAACGCCCACAGCGTCCACGTCGAGCTGAAGGGCCTGCAGCCGGGACGCGAGTACTTCTACCGGTTCAGGAGCGAGGGCCGGGTCTCGCCCGCCGGCCGCACCAGGACGACGCCGACCGGCGAGACGACGCCGCTCACGTTCGCGGTGGCCGCGTGCGCGCACTTCGAGCACGGCTACTACACCGCCTACCGGCGCCTCGCCGAGCAGGAGCCCGACCTGGTGGTGTTCCTCGGCGACTACATGTACGAGTACGGCCCGAGCGGCTACACGGCGCTGGCCGGCCGCGTACGCACCCACACGCCCGGCAAGTGCCAGACCCTCGCCGACTACCGGCTGCGGCACGCCCAGTACAAGAGCGACCACGACCTCCAGGCCGCGCACGCGGCGGCGCCGTGGCTGGTGGCGTTCGACGACCACGAGGTGGAGAACAACTGGGCCGGGCCCGTCTCCAGCACGGGAGCGCCGGGGTTCGCCAGGCGGCGGGCCGAGGCCTTCCGCGCGTACTACGAGAACATGCCGCTGCGCCGCGCCAGCCTCCAGGGGGCGGTGCTCAAGGTGAACCGGCGCATCTCGTGGGGCACGCTGGCCCGCTTCCACCTGCTCGACACCCGGCAGTTCCGCGACGACCAGGCGTGCCTGGACGGGGTGCGGGCCGGGTGCGACGACCGGCTCGCCGACCAGCGCACCCTGCTCGGCGCCGGCCAGTGGCGATGGCTGGAGGACGGCCTGCGCGACTCCGCCACCCGCTGGAACCTGCTCGGGCAGCAGATCATGATGGCGCACCGCGACTACAAGGTCGGGCCGGGGCGCGAGGTCAACCTGGACTCGTGGGACGGGTACGCGGCCGAGCGCACGCGGCTGCTGGGGTCGCTGGCGCGGACGTCCAACCCGGTGGTGCTGACGGGCGACGCGCACATGCACCACCTGGCCGAGCTCAAGACCGACTTCGACGACCCGGACTCACCGGTGGTGGCCAGGGAACTGGTGGCGTCGTCGATCGCGAGCGACGGCGACGGCTACCGGGACCGGACGTGGATCGCGGAGGCCCTCCAGGAGAACCCCCATATCTCCTACATCGACCAGCGCCGTGGTTACCTCGTGGCCCGCCTCACCCGCGACGACCTGTCCGTCGACTACCGGACGCTGGACTACATCTCGCGCCGCGGCGCCAAGGCCAAGACCGCCCACCGCATCACGATCCCGGCCCTCACCGGTGCCGCGGCGGCCGGCCAGGCGGGAGTGCCACGGGCCGGCTGAACGTCCGCTGGGAACCAGCTGAAGATCCCCTCAATCATCGGCGGGGCCGGTCATGCGCCCGGCCAGGTGGCGTCCGGGAACTCGCCGGTCGTGCCGTCCGACATGACCACCTGGTCGCTCTCGCCCAGGCCCGAGGTGACCTCGACGTACTGGTCGCCGCGCACTCCTGTCCGCACCACCTTCGCCACGTCCCGGCCGCCCGAGCGTACGGTCACCACCTGGGCGCCGTCGGCCCTGCTGCGTACCGCCGCCGCGGGGACGTAGATCGTGTTCTCGGCCTCGTCCGTGGTGACGGTCACCGAGGCCGTCTGCCCGAGCATCAGCCCGGACGGCGGCGCGTCGAAGGCGAGGGTGACCGAGTAGCGGACGAGCTGACCGTCCACGGTCGCGGTCGGTGCGATGGCCGTCACCGTGCCCTCGTGGCGTTCGCCGTTCCGCGTGGCGAGCGTGATCTGGGCTTTCTGGCCGAGCTTGAGGCGGCCGACGTCGGATTCGGTGACCATGGCCTGGACCTGCAACTCGTCCAGGTCGCCCAGGCTGACGAAGGTGCCCGTGCCCGCCGTGTCGCCGACGCCGCCCGCGACCGACAGCACCGTCCCCGCGGCCGGGGCCACGATGCGGGTGGCACGTACCGCGTCCGCCGCCTGCTCAAGGGCGGCCTCCGCGCGGTCCACGTTGGCGGCGGCCTGCTCTTCGCTGGTGGCGGCTCTGGTCCCGGTCTGGTTCTGGCCGCAGGCGCCGGTGTTCTGGTTCGGCCGGGCGCCGCCGGTCGCGCCGGTGCTGGGCCTGCCCGAAGGTCGTCCGGATGCGGTGGGCCTGCCGGAGGCGGTGGGCTTGCCGCTCGCGGACGGTGTTCCGCTGGTGGACGGCCTGCCGGTGGGGGAGGTCGATGCCGAAGGACCGCTGCCGGTCGAGGGCGGCCGTCCGTCTCCGGACTGCTGGGCGCCGCCGGTCGGGGTGGCGGTGACCGTGGCGGTCACCGTGGCGGTCACGGTGACTGTTGCCGTGGGCTGCGGCTCGGGCTCCGGATCGGTCGGCACGGCGGTGCTCGTGGGACGCGGGCTGGCCGTCGGATTCGGCGTCGCGCTCCGCGTCGGGCTCGGGCTGGGACTGGAGCTCGGGCTCGCCGAGTAACGCCCGAGCGGGCCGCGAGCGCCCCCACCGGACGAAGTGTCCGCGGTGGACGTCGTGCCGCCGGTCGGCGCACACACGGTTCCCGAGCCAGTCGACGTGCTCGTCGTGGCGGCCGCCAGTGCCTCCTCGGCCGCCGCCACGTCGGCCTCGGCCGCCTCGTACGCCTCCCGCGCCGCCCGCCCGTCGATCCTGGCCAGGACCTGGCCCTTCTTCACCTTGGCCCCGACCTTGACGTACACCTTGGTCAGCGTCCCGGAAGAGCCGAAGGCCAGGTCGCGGCGGGAGCCGTCCACGGTGTTGCCCGCCGCGCTCACCACGGCCGTGACCTGGCCACGCTGCGCGGCGGCGAGCCGTACCTGGACGGTGGCCGGAGCGTCGTCGCGCAAGGTGAGCGCCAGGCCGGCTCCCGCGGCGAGCACGGCCAGGGCGAGCCCGCCCAGCGCGAAAGTCCGTCTCATGGCGGACCATCCTGGCGAAGCAGGTTCGTGGAACGCTGCGAGCAGCCTCAGAGTTCCCTGTGTGCCCGCCCGCGGACCTGCGTTGTCAGCGAACGTTCAGCTTGCTCGCGGCTGCGGCGCAGGCTTGTGTGCAAGGGTCACGGCCTGTGAAGGTGTCGAAGAGGCGCAGATCGCGGATGAGCCGCAGGGCGCTGATGACCAACGGAGCCCTGGCAGTGCTCCTGCTGGGCGGTGCCGTGCTCGCCTACGGCCAGCTCGGCACGGGACAGGCGGCGGGCGAGACGACCGTGCGCACGGTGACGGCGAGCCGCGGCTCCGTGGTGGCCTCCGTGTCCGCCTCGGGCGCGGTCGAGAGCGCCAAGTCCCGTGCCCTCTCGTTCGGTACGTCAGGGACGGTCGAGAAGATCTATGTCAAGGCCGGCGACAAGGTCGGCAAGGGCGACATCCTGGCCCGGCTCGATGACGATGCCGCGCAGGAGAGCCTGTCGGCGGCCAAGGCCATGTACGACAGCGCCGTGGCCGACGGGACCGACACGGCCCAGCTCTACGCCGCCTACATCAAGGCCCGCAACGACTATCGGGAGGCGCAGCGCACGGTCGCGGCCACCGTACTGAAGGCCCCGTTCGGCGGCACGGTCACGGCGGTGAACGGCACGGTCGGCGGCGGCAGCGGCGGCACGGGACAGAGCACCGGTCAGAGCTCCGGGCAGGAGAGCTCCAGCGGGTTCGCCGAGGTCGCCGACACCCGCAAGCTCCAGCTGGTCGGCTCCTTCACCGAGTCCGACGCCGGCAAGCTCAAGCGGGGCCAGACGGCCACGATCACGTTCGACGCGCTGCCCGGCGTGACCGCCACCGGCAAGGTCACCCAGATCGAGCCGGTCGCCGCCACCAGCGACAACGTGGTGCAGTACCCGGTCACGGTCACCTTCACGGAGGTGCCGGCGCAGGTGCGGCTGGGCCAGACCGCCACCGTCGAGGTCGTGGTGGGCCGGGCGGACGACGTCGTCACCGTCCCGTCCACGGCGGTCTCCACCAGCGGCGGCCAGACCACCGTCACCCTGCTCAAGAACGGCACGCAGACCAGGACCCCCGTGGAGATCGGTGTGAAGGGCGCGACCCTCACGGAGATCAAGTCGGGCGTGTCGGAGGGCGACCAGATCGTGCCCCCGGCGGCCTCGACCGGCGGGGGCACGACCGGCGGCTTCCAGCGGCAGTTCGGCGGCGGAGGCTTCACCGGCGGCGGCACGGTGCCTGGCGGAGTCCGCCAGCCGGGAGGCGGGGGATGACGGCCCCGGACGGCCCCGCGCCCGTCCTGCGCGTCAGTGACCTCGTCAAGGAGTACGGCGAGGGCGACGCCCGGGTGCGCGCCCTGCGCGGCGTCAGCATGGACGTGGAGCGCGGAGACTACGTCGCCATCATGGGCGCCTCCGGCTCCGGCAAGTCCACGCTCATGAACATCCTGGGCTGCCTGGACGTGCCGACGAGCGGCACGTACCTGATCGACGGCGCCGACGTGGGCCTCCTGGACGAGCACCAGCTCGCCATCCTGCGCAACCGCCGCGTCGGGTTCGTCTTCCAGTCGTTCAACCTGATCCCGCGCATGAGCGCGCTGGCCAACGTGGAGCTGCCGCTCGTGTACGGCGGCGTCGGCCTGGCCGAGCGCCGCGCCCGCGCGCTGGCCGCGCTGGAGCAGGTCGGCCTGGCCGACCGCGTGCACCACGAGCCGAACCAGCTCTCCGGCGGCCAGCAGCAGCGTGTGGCCGTCGCCAGGGCGCTGGTCACGGCCCCGGCGCTGCTGCTGGCCGACGAGCCGACCGGCAACCTCGACACCGCCTCCACCGGCGACGTGCTGCAGATCATGGACCGGCTCAGCGACTCCGGCCGCACGATCGTGCTCATCACCCACGAGAACGACGTGGCCGCGCACGCCAAACGGGTGATCAGGCTGGTGGACGGCGAGATCGTCGAGGACCGCCGGCAGGCGCCCGTCGACGGCCCGCCCCCGAGGATGGCAGCCCTGTGAACCAGCTCGAGATCCTCCGCTTCGCGCTGCGCGGCCTGCTGGCCAACAAGATGCGCAGCTCGCTGACCACGCTCGGCATCCTCATCGGCGTGGCCGCCGTCATCATGCTGGTGGCCGTCGGCGAGGGCTCCTCGCGCAGCATCCAGCAGAACATCCAGCGTCTGGGCGCGAACACGCTGACGATCTCCCCGTCCTTCTCCGGAGGCGGTGGCGGTGGCGCCGGTGGCATGCGGACGCAGGGCGGGAACACCGGCCCGCGGACGCAGGCCAGGCAGCTCAGCCTGGCCGACGCCAAGGCGCTGACCGACAGGACGCTCGCGCCCTCGGTCACGAGCGTCTCGCCCGTGGTGACCGCCGCCTCCTCGACGGCCGCGTACGGGGCCGCCAGCCACACGATCGCCCAGTTCGTCGGCACGTACCCGAGCTACTTCGAGGCCGTCAACAAGCCCATCGCGCAGGGCACGTACTTCTTCAACGAAGACGTGCTGGCCGCCAGGAAGGTCGTGGTGCTCGGCCAGACCGTCGTGGAGGAGTTGTTCGGGACCGTCGACCCGATCGGCAAGCAGGTCAGCGTGTCCGGCGTGCCGTTCACGGTGGTCGGCGTGCTGAAGGAGGCCGGGTCCACCGGCATGCAGGACGCCGACGACGTGGCCATCGCGCCGCTGCCGGCCGTGCAGCAGAGCCTGAGCGGGTTCGGCTCGCTCAACTCGATCGTCGTCCAGGCCACCGGAGCGGGGACCACGACTACGGCGCAGTCCGAGGTCACCGCTATCCTCAACCAACGACATGGCATCACCAACGACAACCCCGACTACCGCATACTCAACCAGGCCACGTTGCAGGAGACCGTCAGCGCCGCGACCGGCACCTTCACCGTGCTGCTCGGCGCCGTCGCCGCGATCTCGCTGCTGGTGGGCGGCATCGGCATCACGAACATCATGCTGGTGACGGTCACCGAGCGCACCCGCGAGATCGGCATCCGCAAGGCGATCGGCGCGCCCAGGAGCGCCATCCTGGGCCAGTTCCTGCTGGAGGCCACGTTGCTGAGCCTGGTCGGCGGGCTGTCGGGGGTGCTGGTGGCATTTCTGGGGACCAGATTCGCCATCGCCGGCATCGAGCCGGTGCTGGTGCCGTCGTCGGTCGTGCTGGCGCTGGGCGTGTCGGTGGGGATCGGGCTGTTCTTCGGCAGTTATCCCGCCAACCGGGCGGCCAAGCTCAGGCCGATCCAGGCTTTGCGCCACGAGTAAGGAGATGCACATGGCCCAGCTCGACTCCTCGCCGTACCCCGAGGACCTGCGCGAGGAGCTCGCCGTCCAGCCCCGCGCGGGCCTGTCGAAGCTCACGCTGGCGCTGGCCGCCGGTGTCGTGCTGGTGGCGGGGATCCTCATCGGCATCCAGGCCGGCAAGCTGACCGGCGGCTCGGCGGGCACCGCCGCCGGCGCCCAGCAGCGCGCCGGCGGAATGCCGCAGGGTTACGGCCCCGCGGGCATGCAGCAGGCGTCCCCCGGGACCGGCGCCCGCCAGGGCGGCTTCGGCCAGCGCATGGGCGGCATGGGCGGCGGCACGATCGGGACCGTCGAGAAGGTCGAGGGCGGCAAGGTCTACGTCAAGACCATGGACGGCTCCACCGTCACGGTGACCACCACCGACCGGACCACCGTCCAGATCGCCAAGCCGGGCAAGGTGAGCGACCTGGAGCCGGGCGGCACGGTCACGGTACGCGGCCAGGAGGGCGAGGACGGCTCCGTGACCGCCGCCTCGATCACCCAGGGGAGCCAGGTCCAGGGAGGCGGCCCTCGATGAGGGAGCCCGAGGCCAGGCTGCTGGTGGTCGACGACGAACCCAACATCAGGGAGCTGTTCTCGGCCAGCCTGCGCATGGCCGGGTTCGAGGTGCTGACCGCCGCCGACGGCATGGAGGCGCTGCGGGTGGCCGAGGAGAGCACGCCCGACCTGGTGATGCTCGACGTGATGCTGCCCGACCTCGACGGCCTGGCGGTCGCGGGCAGGCTGCGGTCCCGCGGCCGCCGGGTCCCCGTGTTGTTCGTGACCGCCAAGGACGCGCCCGAGGACCGGATCGCCGGGCTGGGCCTCGGCGAGGACTACGTGACCAAGCCGTTCAGCCTGGAGGAGGTCATCGCCCGGATCCGGGCCGTGCTGCGCAGGACCCGGCGGGGTACGCCGCCGCCGAACCGGATGCGGGTGGCCGACCTGGAGCTGGACGAGGAGACCCACGAAGTCTGGCGCGACGGCATCCCGGTGAGGTTGTCGCCGACGGAGTTCCGGTTGCTGCGGTACTTCATGCTCAACGTGGGCCGGGTGCTCTCCAAGACGCAGATCCTCGACCACGTCTGGAACGGCGACTGGCGCACCGACGTCGGCCTCGTCGAGTCGTACGTCTCCTACCTGCGCAGGAAGATCGACACCGGCGAGCGCAAATACCTGCACACGCTGCGCGGGGTCGGCTACATCCTGCGCCCGCCCCGTGTGTGAGCCGGCGTGCGAGCCCGCGTATGAGAAAGCACCTCGCCCGCACCCCGCTCTGGCTGCGGCTGGTCTCGGCCACCTTGCTGCTGGTCACCCTCGCGATCACGCTGACCGGCCTGTTCGCGGTGCGGTTGCTGCGCGGCTACCTCGTCGAGCGGGTGGACCAGCAGTTGCATGCAGCCAGCAGTCCGCGTGACCTGCTACCGCCGCCCGAGCCGCGCACGGCCGGCACCCGCCCGCAGCGTCTCTTCGGGCTGTTCTACGTGGTGGTGCTGGACTCCTCCGGAGTCGTGATCAGGACGCTCAGCGAGTCGACCGACGATCATCGGCCGGCGCTTCCCCGGCTGACCGGCGCCGACGTCGCCGCGCTCCATGGCCGCCCGTTCACCGTGGAATCGCGTGCCGCGGGCGGCCCGAGCTGGCGGGTCGTCGCCGCGCTCGGGCGCGCGGGCGAGAGCCGGGTGATCGCCGTCAACCTCGGCGATGTGGACGCCACGGTCTCGCAGCTCGCCCTCATCGTGGCGGTGGGCGGCGGCGGCACGCTGATCGTGCTCGGCGTCGCCTGCTATTGGCTGGTACGCCGCAGCCTGCGCCCGCTGCGCGACATCGCGCGGACGGCCAAGGACATCGCGGGCGGCGACCTGTCGCGCCGCGTGCCGCTCTGGGCCGCCACCACCGAGGTCGGCAAGCTCGGCCGCTCGCTCAACACCATGCTCGCCCGGATCGAGTCGGCCGCCCGCGAACGGGAGGAGTCCGCCGAGGCCGCCCGCCGGTCCGCCGCGGCCGCCAAACGGTCGGAGGAGCTGATGCGCCGCTTCATGGCCGACGCCTCGCACGAGCTGCGGACGCCTCTGACGTCCATCAGGGGGTTCGCGGAGTTGTACCGGCTGGGGGAGGAGCGGGACCTCAACGAGGCCGTACGGCTGCTGAGCCGCATCGAGGGGCAGGCGGCCCGGATGGGGCTGCTGGTGGAGGACATGCTGCTGCTGGCCCGGCTGGACCAGCGGCGGGCGCTGGCCATGCGGCCGGTGGACCTGCTGAGCCTGGCGGCCACGGCGGTGATCGACGCCCAGACGCTGGCGCCCGACCGGCGGATCGAGCTGGTGCGGCTGTTCGGGGGCGAGGGCGAGGTGGTGGTGACCGGGGACGAGACGCGGCTCGGGCAGGTGCTCGGCAACCTCGTGACCAACGCGCTCACGCACACGCCGCCGGGGACGGCGTTCCAGGTGCGGGTCGGCGTGGACGGGGACCGGGCGGTGGTCGAGGTGGCCGACGAGGGGCCAGGGTTTCCGCCGGAGGTGGCGGAGCGGGTGTTCGAGCGGTTCTACCGTGCCGATCCGGCGCGTAGCGCGGGCGGGTCCGGGCTGGGGTTGTCGATCGCGGCGACCCTGGTTGAGGCGCACGGCGGCATCGTCACGGCGGAGTCCGAGCCCGGCAAGGGCGCCCTGTTCCGGGTCATCCTGCCGGTCGGCGCCGGCCGACCGGGCTGAGCGACCTGCGGCCTTCCCGTGGCTCAACCGAAGGTCCTGTGGCACAGCCGAAGGCTCGGTTGCTCGGCCGAAAGTCCGGTTGCTCAGCCGAGGGCCCGGTTGCTCAGCCGAGGGCCCGGTGGCTCGGCCGAGGGCCCGGTGGCTCGGCCGAGGGCCCGGTTGCTCAGCCGAAGGCGTAGCCGTACAGGCCGGTGCCCTTGCTGAGCTGGCGGACCTTGCCCAGCCGCAGGCCCGGCCTCCTGGAGCCCGGCGCGTACATGACCAGCCCCTGGTCCGGTGCCGCCACCACCAGCCCGTACAGCGGCCGGCGCCGCTCCAGCGGCCGGTAGCGCTCGCCCAGGGGCAGTGCGGCGAGCGAGGCGCCGAAGTCGCGCCCCTTGCCCTTGATCAGCAGGTTCCCGACCCGGGTCAGCCCGCCGGACGACCGCCCCATCAGCACCTGGACCGCCCGCTCGCCGGGCACGCCGATGGCCAGTTCGTCCCTGCCGTCGCCGTTGAAGTCCCCGGCGGCCAGCGACGCGCCGAACCGGTCGTAGTAGCGGGGCTTGCCGTCGAGCGTGTTCTGCGACCAGGCCTCGCTCCTGTCGGTGCGGAGGCCGTTGCGGGAGCCGTACAGGACGTCGACGGTGCCGTCGCCGTAGTCCAGGGCCCGCTGGTTCTTGGTGATGCCCTCGCCGGGCACGCCGATGGCCAGGTCGGCCTTGCCGTCGCCGTTGAAGTCCCCGGTGGCCAGCGCCGCGCCGAACCCGTCCCACTTCTCGGCGGCGCCCTTGATGCCGGGGCTGCTCTGGGTGAGCTGGCGCGCCCGCTTGGCCCGTACGTCGATCACCGTCACCGACCCCTGCCCGTCCATCGTGACGCTGTCGGCGGGCGCCCCGACGGCCAGCTCGTCGCGGCCGTCGCCGTCGAAGTCGCCGGTCGCGAGCGCGGCGCCCCACTGGTCGGTCACGTTCGCCGCCTGCCGCACCCACGGAGTCTTCTGCGTGATCTGGTATGGCTTGCGGCCCTTCATCCAGTACACCGTCACCGCGCCGCCCGACCGGTGGTTGGGCGCGCCCACGACGAGCTCGTCCCGCGCGTCGCCGTCCAGGTCCCCGGCGGCCAGCGAGGCCCCGAACCGGTCGCTCGACGGCTTCGCCAGCGCCAGCTCCTTACCCTTCACCAGACCGTCCACGGATCCGTTGAAGAGCTGGACGACCCCGTTCCCGTCCCCGCCGGGCACCCGGTCCCCGGCGAACTCCTCCGACACCCCGACGGCCAGGTCGGCGCACTTGTCGCCGTTGAAGTCGCCCACGGCCAGCGCCGACCCGAACGCGTCGCCCGGCTCCGCGCCGTCCTGGACGAGCTTGGCCTTCTTTCCCGACCCGTACATCACGGTCACCGAACCGGCCCTGGCACCGTCGTACGGGGCGGCCACGGCGAGGTCCGGACGGCTGTCGCCGTCGAAGTCGAGAGGGTGCCCGCCGCATGAGCGAGCGGCGGCGGGGGTGGCACCGGAAGCGAGGGGCAGAACCAGGCAGGCGGCGAGCAGCGCGTTCATACTTGCAGGTATGTCCGGCGCGCACGAACCAGGCTTTAACACCGTGGGAACGTGCCAGGATAGACGGGTGGACATCGACCTCGCGGATCTGGATTTCTGGCGCAGGCCACTCAAAGAGCGCAACGAGGCGTTCGCCCGGCTCCGGCAATTGGAGCATCCGGTGTTCTTCCCCGAGAAGAAGGTGCCGTTCCTGCGCTCGGGCAAGGGCTTCTACGCCCTCGTGCGGCACGCGGACGTCGTCGAGGCCAGCCGCAACGCCAAGATCTTCTCCAGCGAGCCCGCGGTCACCAACCCGGAGCCGCCCAGCTGGGTGAAGCAGGTGTTCGGCGAGTCGATGGTCAACATGGACGATCCGCGCCACGCCCGCCTGCGCCGCATCGTCACCCGCTCGTTCAGCCCGAAGATGCTGGCCAATCTGCAGAGTGACATCGAGGCCGCCTGCGCCGGCATCGTCGACGACGTCGTCAAGGACGGCCCCCGCGACTTCGTCACCCAGGTCGCCGCCCGCCTGCCGATCCACGTCATCTGCGACATGCTCGACATCCCGCAGGAGCTGCGGGCCAAGGTCCACCAGCACGTCGACATCTCCACCGCCTACACCGGCGTACGCCCCAGCCTGGCCCGCAGCGTCCAGATGGCCGGCCAGAACATGCTGGCCCTGCTGGCGTTGCAGCGCATGGTCATCAAGCTCGGCCACGAACGCGTCGCCGACCCCAAGGGCGACCTGGTCTCCCTCCTGGTCAACGCCAACCCCGACGGGGAGAAGCTGACCGACAAGGAGCTCGGCTCGTTCTTCGCGCTGCTGCTGGTGGCGGGCAACGAGACCGCCCGCAACACGATGGCGCACGGCATCAAGCTCCTCACCGACAACCCCGCGCAGCGCGAGCTGCTGATGAGCGACTTCGACACGCATATCAACGCGGCGATCGAGGAGATGGTCCGCTACGTCTCGCCCATCATGCAGTTCCGCCGCACGGTCACCGAGGACTACTCGCTGCGCGGCCTGGAGCTGAAGCAGGGCGACAAGGTCGTGTTGTTCTACGGCTCCGCCAACCGGGACGAGTCGGTCTTCCCGGACGCGGACACGTTCGACATCACCCGTGACACCAAGCCGCACGTCGGCTTCGGCGGCCCGGGGCCGCACTTCTGCCTCGGCGCGAACCTGGCCAGGCAGGAGATGCGCACGATGTTCCGCGAGCTGCTGACCAGGCTGCCCGGCGTCCGCTCGGTCGGCGAGCCGGACCTGCTCCTGTCGAACTTCGACAACAGCGTCCGCAGCCAGGCGTTCACCTTCTAGTCGTCGTCAGCGGCCAGGACGTTCTCCCGGATGGTGAAGAACGTGATCAGCGCGGCCACCACCATCATCCCGGCGCTGATCAGCATCGCCATCCGGAACCCCGCGTCGAACACCGGCGGATTCCTGAACGCGTCGCCCACCAGCCCGACCAGTGGCGGCACCGCCGCCACGGCGAGCAGGCTGCCGGTGCGGGCGACCGCGTTGTTGACGCCGCTGGCGGTGCCCGCGTACCGCTCGTCGGCCGTGGCCAGCACGGTCGCCGTCAGCGGCGCGACCGCCGCCGACAGCCCCAGCCCGAAGACGGACGCCGCGGGCAGGACCTGCAGCGGGTAGGAGGCGCCCGGCCCGATCGTGCTCATCCAGACGAATCCGCAGCCCGCGATCAGGATCCCGATCGTCATCGGCAGCCGCGGCCCGTACCGCTTGGCGATGTCGCCCGCCCTGGCCGACAGCAGGATCATCAGGATCGTCGTCGGCAACATCGCGAGCCCCGCCGCGATGGGCGAGAACCCGGACACCACCTGCAACTGCACGACCAGCAGGAAGAACACCACGCCCATGGCCGCGTACATGATCAGCGTCACCACGTTCACCGCCGTGAACACGTGATTCCTGAAGATCGCCACCGGCACCAGCGCGTCGGGCGAGCGCCGGATCTCCACCACCACGAACGCCGCGCCCAGCACCAGGCCCACGAGCAACGGCACGAGCGCGCCCTGCTCGATCAGCCCGTACGTGATCCCGGCCAGCGCCAGCGCCGCCAGCACCGACCCTGTTTCTTATACACATCTAAAAAAAAAAAAAAAGAAAGGTAAAAAACGAAACATAAAACTACACGTCAAAAGGAGT
>NZ_VCKY01000245.1 GCF_005889735.1 Nonomuraea turkmeniaca | reverse complement strand
GGCTGGGTGGGTTCGTCGACGGCATCCTGCTGCACCAGATCCTCCAGTGGCATCACATGCTGAGCAGCACTGACACCGACAACGCCGGAATCCGGTACTACCCGGCCGACACGGTGCCCGGCCTGCGGATGAATACGCTGTGGGACGGCCTGTTCCATGCCGTCACCTGGCTGGCGGTGCTGATCGGGCTCGGCCTGCTCCACTCGCGCGTCACCACTTCGCGTGGGCGGGTGTGGCGGTCGCGGACGCTCTGGGGCTGGATTCTGGTCGGCTGGGGCGCCTTCAACCTCGTGGAGGGCGTCATCGATCACCACCTGCTGGGCATCCACCACGTCCGCACCGGCCCGTACCAGCTGTGGTGGGACCTGGGCTTCCTGCTCCTGGGCGCGCTCCTGATGATCGGCGGCTGGGCGCTGCAACGTACCGGCGGAGTGCTCGACCTGTGCCGCGATGACGGACCGGCGGCGCCAAGGTGATGGTCCACGACGGTCACTGGCACGCCGGTGCCTCACCGGTGCTGCTGGCGACCGCGCTGGTGGCGGTCGCCTACCTGCTGGCGGCGGTGCGCCGGCACCGCGAGCCGCGCGGGTGGAGCGGGTGGCGCAGCGCGTCGTTTGTCACCGGGTGTCTTCTGGCTGCCGTCGCCACGATGGCACCGCTCGCCGCGCTGGCCGCGAGAGATTTCCGCGGCCACATGCTGCAGCACCTGCTCATCGGCATGCTGGCACCGCTGTTCCTGGTCCTCGGCGCGCCGATGACCCTGCTGCTACGCTCTCTGCCCACCGCCCAGGGCCGCAGCCTCAGCGCGCTGCTGCGCGGCCGCGCCTTCCATGTCCTGGCCAACCCGGTCACCGCCCTTGTTCTGAGCGTGGGCGGCCTGGTGGCCCTGTACTGCACGCCGTTGTACCGGCACACCACCACGAACGGCTGGCTGCATGAAGCGGTGCACGTGCATTTCCTGCTCTCCGGCTACCTGTTCGCATGGGTGATCGCCGGGGCGGATCCCGCTCCCCGCCGGCCGCCGGTGCCGGCGCGGCTGGTGGCGCTGGGAGTGGCCATCGCGGTGCACACCGGCCTGTCGCAGTTGATGTACGCCGGACTCTGGGTGGACGTGCCCGTACCCGCCGAGCAGCTGCGCGGCGCGGCCGAGATCATGTACTACGGCGGCGACCTCGCCGAGCTCCTGCTGGCCGCAGCCCTTGTGGCGGGTTGGCGGCCGCACTCGAGGATACGGCGGAGACCCCTGCCTGCCCCGGGCCTTCGACAGCGACTCGGCACGGGCGCTACGCAACGGCATGACTGACCGACGCGTCATGGGGCATGGACTTCCGGACCAGCTTCGTGCGATCGGAGGGAGATCCACATGGACCAGTGGGTGACCGGCAGCCGCGACATCCGGACCGCCGAAGGAGAAGCGCACGTCAGCTGCACGCCTCCTGTCGCCGCTGAGCTCTTCGAGATCTCCGTCCTGGACACCACGGGCGGCGACGGCCATGAGCGCTGGCACACGATCGGCTGGGGCGTCGACCGGGAGGAGGTCGACAGCATCGCGGAAACATACGTGACCCGCCCGATGTGCCCGTACGATCAAGCCCGAATCCGGCACCAAGGTCTGCTCGTCGGCATGCGCCGGCGGCCCAGACCGTCGGCGGCCGACGGCCGCGACGCGTCATGACTTCCTCGTGTGCCGCGCTTGGGCATGAGCGGGCGGGGTAGCGACCTGCCATGGCAGACGACGTCATCACCCTCATCATGGCTGACCACCGCAAGGTGGAAGAGCTCTTCGCCAGGCTCGTCGGCGGAAAGGGCGATCAGCGGGCCATTGTGGCGGAGTTGCACGCCTTGCTCACTGCCCACGCTCGGGCCGAGGAAGATCTGGTCTATCCCGGCCTTGACGCTCATCACGGTTTGGAAGAGCACAAAAGAGCCGAGGTCCTGTTAGATGCCCTGAACAGGGCCGAGCTGGGCAGCGCGGAGTTCAAGAACGTACGGGACCTGCTCGCCATGGCGGTGAGTCACCACGTGCGGGAGGAAGAGAGCACCATCCTGCCGCTGCTGGCCAGAACCGTAGACCCATCGGGGCTGAAAAGGCTTGGCAAGGCCTTCAGCGAGCGCCGACAGCAGGAGCTGCGCGCGCTGACCGCCACCGACGGCGCTCGCAAAACCCGTGGCGGCGGTTCTGGCAGCCACGACCTCACCAAAGCCAAGCTTTATGAGCAGGCGCGAAAAGCCGACATTCCAGGCCGGTCACGGATGAGCAAGACGGAGCTCGAGAAAGCCCTAGCGAAGACCCGTTCCTGACCGTCACGGCTCCTCGTTCTTCCACTACGGAACGATGTGCGTCATCGAGTAACACGATGGCGACCCCGCTGAGGCGCTCGGATCGGCCGGGCGCGCAGTCGAATTCAGGGGCGAGATAGACGTCTCGGCCGGCGACGGCCTGACCGTCCTGGCAGTCGGCTCGGGACATGCAGGCGTCGACCAGGTCCTTACCGTGCCCAGGCTCTTGGCCTGACCGATCTGCGGCCGGCCGGCTGCGATGACGACGCTGGCCGAGGGCCGGGACACGCTGGTGAGGATGCCGACCGGGACCGGCAAGTCGGCGATCTACAGGTGCCCGCGTTGATCTGGCCCTGCAGCGATACTTCACTGGAGGCGTGCCCGACCCCCGAGACGTTGACCCGGGTGGCCGATGCGGTCGTGGCGTCCGGTCCCGGCAGCGACGCGCGAGTGGATCGATGCTGTCCGGGACGCCTGACCGGCGCAGCTTCGGTCTCATCCGGCACGGCACAGTAGGCCTGTTCGCACAGCGGTCCACATGATCATGAAGCCGCATGCCGTGATGAGCGTGATGACGTCGCCGCCAGGACGCGCTCGGACGATGCCATGACCCCGGGATCTGTCTCCTCAAAGGATGGATCAGTCGCCCGTCCAGCGTCCGGAGTGGCGTTTGCCGGGAACCCACACGTCGGCACGATGGCGAAATCAGCCGATGGGTGGGATCAGGTCGCGGCGTGGTCCAGGTCGGCATAGGGCGGGAACAGGTCCACGAGCTGGGTGACGGTCAGCAGACGGGCCAGTGGGCCATGTACGCCGATCAGCCGCAGGCAGCCGCCGCGGGCTTCGGCGTCGCGTTGTCTGGTGATCAGTGCCCACAAGCCGTGTGAGTCGCAGAAGCGTAGCTCTGCGGCGTCGAGGATGATCTTGGGTGAAGGCCGGGTGAGCATGTGGTCGAGAGCCTGGCAGAACTGCTGCCTGCTGGCCAGGTCGAGTTCGCCTTCCAGACTCACCACGCTGTAGTCGCCGCAATGTCCGACGGTCATCGACAGGTATGTCATAGCGGGGGTCCATGTTTGCGGGTACAGAAGAGACGGCTTATCGCTCGTCGGCGCCACGAGGAGCGCCGGTGACCCGAGTCTCGACCCCCTTACCCGCACCACCGGTTCTTAAGCTGGGGCGGGTGTTCAGGGGGTGCGGCGTAATCGGATCCAGCGGTAGCCGTACCCTTCCAGGTCGAGGGCCTCCAGGTCGATCGCGGTGCCGTAGTCGGTGTCGGCGGCGATGTTGAGCGGCTGCTCGTCGGGGTCCGGCGGCACGCGGGCGGCAATGCGGCAGGGCTGGGGTGCGAGGTTGTGGAGGAAGAGCATCGCGCCCGAGGGGGCGGTGACCCGGTGCACCAGGACGGCGGGCGGGCCGGTGCCGATGGTCTCGTGCTCGCCGGTGCCGATTTCCTCGCATTCGCGCAGGGTGTGCAGCATGCGTTCGTGCCACATGAGCAGGCTGTCGGGGTCGCGGCGCTGGTCGGTGACGTTGACTCGGTCCAGGCTGTACGGGCCGGTACGGATGGGCGGCACCGAGGGCTGGTCGGAGTCGGAGAACCCGGCGGTGGGCATGCTGGACCATTGCATGGGGGTGCGGATGGCGGCTCGTTCGGGGAGGGCGAGGTCTTCGCCCATACCGATCTCGTCGCCGTACCTGATCACGGGGGTGCCGGGCAGGGTGAACAGCAGGCTGTAGGCCATGCGGAGGCGGCGCTGGTCGCCGCCGAGCATGGGGGCGAGCCGGCGTCTGATGCCCCGCTGGTATGCCTGCATGTCAGGATCGGGGCCGAACGCGGTGAAGACGTCCTGGCGTTCTTCGGGGGAGAGCCGGCCGAGGTCGACTTCGTCGTGGTTGCGCAGGAAGGTCGCCCACTGGGCGTGGGCGGGGAGATCCGGCAGCGCGCGCAGGATGTGCCTGATGGGTGCGGCGTTCTGGCGGGCCAGGGCGAGCATGATGGCCTGGTTGAGGCGGAAGGCGAACAGCATGAGGAGCCGGCTGGCGCTGCCGTCGGCCTGTCCGAAGTATTCCAGCAGGTCGCCGTCTTCCACGTTCGCCTCGGCGAGGAGGACGGCGTCGCCCTTGCGCCAGGACAGCGTGTCGCGTAATTCCCGCAGGAACTGGTAGTCCGGGCGGCGGTAGGTCTGGCCAGGGTTGCGGTTCTCGATCAGGAACGGTGCCGCGTCGATGCGGAAGCCTGATACGCCGAGGCGCAGCCAGAACGCGGCGATCTTGCGTATTTCGGCGCGTACCTGGGGGTGGCTGGTGTTGAGGTCGGGCTCGAAGCGGTAGAAGCGGTGCCGGTACCAGGCCTGGGCGCGTTCGTCGTAGCTCCAGGATTCGGGTTCGACGTCGGGGAAGACGCCGCCGTCCCAGCGTTCGGCGGGCTCGCGCTCGGACCAGACGTACCAGTCGCGGAAGGGGGAGGCGGGGTCGGCGCGGGCGGCCTGGAACCATGGGTGCTGGTCGCTGGTGTGGTTGACGGCCAGGTCGAGCAGGATGCGCAGGCCGCGTTCGTCCGCCTGGTTCAGTAGTTCGGCGAAGTCGCCGAGGTTGCCGAAGCGGGGGTCGATGTTGTAGTGGTCGGCGACGTCGTAGCCGCCGTCGTGGCGCGGCGAGGGGTGGATGGGATTGAGCCACACGGCGGTGACGCCCAGCCGCGACAGGTAGTCCAGGCGGCTGATCAGGCCCGGTAGGTCGCCGAAGCCGTCGGCGTTCGAGTCCTGGAAGGTTCCGACGTCGAGGGAGTAGATGACTGCGTTGCGGTACCACCGGTTCGGCATGCGGGATCAGCTTCCCGCTTGGACGCGGGTGAAGCATTCGATCAAGAGAAGCCGAGGGTGGACAAGGCGGAAGGCTGGCGGTGCGGCGCAGGAGGAACAACGGCTCAAAGTCGGTGAACTCCGCCACCTGGGTCGTGGCCATGTCAGTGTGGGGACACGCAGGCGTAGCAGGTGCCGGTAACGGCCATGCTCCATGGCGACGTCCGCCAGGGTCACCACGGCCACGTCGGTTGCGCTTGCCCACTGAGGACGAGTGGGAGCGTGCCGCCCGCGGTGACGACGGCCGGGAGTTCCCATGGGGCAACGAGTACCGCACGGGCCTGGCCAATCTGGTGGACTTGGGCATCGGCACCACCGCGCCGGTCGGTTCGTTCCCCGAGGGTGCCAGCCCCTTCGGCGTGCTGGACATGGTGGGCAACGCCGATGAGTGGACTTCCACCCTCTGCGCCGTGGCCAATAGCGCCGAGTACGTCGTTGACGGTGGAAGGGTAGGTAACGCCAGCATGGGAGAGCGTGCCGTAGTTGAGCACGCGAGCCGCTTCGGATAAGGCGGTGGCGACCTGACAGGTGTGGTCGTCGTTATGAGGGCTGTCGGACGAAAGCCGGACAGTGCTAGCCATCAGTCTTGACTCCGATCATGCAAGGTTGTCAAGTTGGCTCGAGCTAGAGTCAAGGGCCTGGCCCGAGCGGTCGCCGGGAGCAGTGCGACCTGCCGCGGAGTGATGGCGATAACCAGTCGAAGCATCGCTGCGGGCAGGAAGTGGAGTAACCGACATCAGGGTCGTTGGGCACATGTCGGCCGCCAGCGCGAGCAGATCGGTACGCTGCCCACTATGGCGGGCGAGGTGGCCGGGGTCGGCGCGATGCGCGTCGGGGCGCGCCGGCCGGACGACCCAGGTCCGCTACTCACGATGAGTAATCGGTGGACGTGGGCTAGCGCCCGGATCGCGGCAGATCCGCATGGGTCAGATGTGGAAAGCCTGCACGAGAACGATCCTGAGCCGATGGTCCGCCGGTGAGGGCTTAGCCGTTTCGTCCGGCGGGCGGCGTGCGTCGCGGATCAATGGCTCCTGCTCCAGGCCGGTACCGATATGGCGCTCCAACCCCCGCAAGCCCTATTCTCACCCATCGTGAAGCCCCTCAAGATCGCGGCACTCGCCTGCGCCCTCCTCACCCCCTTGACCGTCACGGCGGCCGCGCACGCCTCGGCGTATCCCGTGAAGAACCCCGTGCTCGTCAAGAACGCGTTGTACCAGGCCGGGCCGCTGCCCACCACGACCTGTAACGACCTGCCGGACGAGCCCATGACGCCCGCCGAGGCCCGTACCTACATCAACGAGGCCCTGCGCTGCCTGGAGAACACGTGGGGACAGCACCTGAAGAAGGCCGGCCTGCCCTATGAGCCGGTCAAGGTGCGGTACGTGACCCGCCTGCCCAAGAACTACTGCGCGTCCGAGGACGGCGAGACGATCCAGCCGTCCACGGTGTGGTACTGCGACTGGGACCGCACGCTGTCCTTCAAGATCGGCAAGTACTGGCTCCTCGGGCCAATTACCGGCCTCGATCTCTTCAACACGATCGCCGTCACGTACGGTTACCACGTACAGAAGCAGGCCGGTCTCTACGACGCCGGCGAGGACCTCAGAGCCGGCAGCAAGGCCGAGCACCTCGAGCAGGGGCGGCGCATGTACCAGCAGGTCGAATGCCTGGGCGCGGCCTTCACCAAGAGCGTCTGGCCGCTGCCGGGCAAGACCGCGAGGGACTGGGAGAGGGTCGCGTCGTCCTTCTACCGCGACTCCGCCGAGTACGGCAAGGCCGCCAACCGCAAGCGATGGGTCAAGGCCGGTTTCCGCACCGCCGACCCGGCCTCCTGCAACACCTGGGCGGCAGCCTCGTCCAAGGTCTCCTGACGCGATCGACCCCGGCCTGGCGGCCAGAACGTCCTGGTCGCCGCAGGGGCGGGCGGCATCGGCACGGCGATCAGCCGGGTGAACCGGACGCCACCTGGTCGCCACCCATGGCGCCCGCGTGGCGATCCGCTACCTCGAGCGGGACGCCACACCGCCGTCGGACACCGGTTATGCCCACGCCCCCGCGGGCGGAGCCGCCATGCCCGCCCCGGGGTTAGGGAGATGGAGGGGGTGGGGGTCGACGCCGCCCTCATAGCGCTGGTCGACTACTGAGCGTAGCGGGCGCACAGCGTGGACTTGCCGACCCCGCCCAGCCCGTGCACCGCGGCCACCACCACGTCCCCGCCACCGCGCAGCGCCGCCTCCAGGCGGCGAGTTCATCACCGCGCCCGACGAACACGCCGGTGTGCCGGGTCAGGTTCACCAGCGGGAACGGCGCGATCACCTCGGTGAGCGGGCGCAGCGCCGCGTCCGGCGGCACCACCTCGTTGATCGTCTGGTCACGGCCGGACTGATAGGTCCGGCCGTGCCCGCTGGCGGTCGCCTTCATCACCAGCGAACCGATGCGCGCCTGATCGGCCGGCTCCAGCGCCGAGGTGAGCACCTCGTCCAGCACCCGCTGGATCTCGTGCGCGAGGGACGGGTCGGAGCGCAGCAGCTGCTGCAGCCGCAGCTGCCAGTCCCCGGCCAGGGCCTGCTCGGTGGCGGCATCACTGTCTTTACGGGCCTCAAGCACCTGCTCGCGGACCTCGACCAGCTCCGCCTCGACAACTTCGGCCTGCTCGGGGCGGACCTTGTGCCACAGCGCGACCACGCCGGTGCAGGCCGACTGCCACGCATCGGTGGCCATGGCCGTCACCAGCGCCGTGCCCGCAGCTAAAACGATCGGATCCACGTTGATCCCCCTCACGCTTGTCAGCACCAGCCGTACCGCAGATAGACACTGGCTCCTCAGCCACTTCTGACGGTTCGATCGCGGCGACCACCGCTCAAGGCCGGACCAGGGCTCATCGGGGCATCGCGGACGACCATGAACCGGTTACCGCAGATAGCGCCTCACTATCTGCGATAAGGCCCGCCGCTTGTCACGACGGACGGGCGGACGGACGATCCAAGCGCCGCGGTGTTTCCCTTCAGGAAGGTCAGGGCCCGCCCGTGATCCGCATGCTGATCTCGATCGCGCTCAACCGGCACCTGTCCGGCGATCCCCGCTATGTGCGCTGCGCGACCTGCGGCACCACGGCCAGCGAACGCGAGGCCCCGCTGCGGGTCTTGGTGCGGTTCGCCACCGTCGACGGGCACCTGGTCGACGAGGACCAGACGCCGCCGGAATGGACCTGTCCCTCCTGCGGCCGCGCCGGCCCGCTCCAGGTGGGCGAGTTGCTGCCGAACGACACGCTCACCCGCTGCCGGCGCACGCTTCTGTGCCGGTATCGCTGGAAGGTCCCGGGCAGCGCCAAGGTGGTCATCTGTCCGCGCTGCTACACCGCCCAGCCCGGCCCTGCCGCATAGCTCCTGTCCTTGCAGTGGCCCGCATTCGGGACGCTCGTCAGCACGCCTTCCGTGGCATCTGTCCCTCCAACCCGCGCCCCGGCTACCGGCGTTCACGGGCGAGTTGTCCGGCGCGATTGTCCGGGCCTGGTGAGAAGACAACGGCCTTCCCGGGGCAAATCGGGAAGGCCGTTCTGTGTCTCCCTGAGCGCTCGTCCGGACCAACGAACTGACGCCTTGGGGCGGCCGACCTGGGCCGACCTCGCCGCCGGGTCTAGACCGACAGCGACGGGTTCCATGATGCACTGCAAGTTGGTTGTCCAACCTCGCCGCCGGACCAGACCGTCTGCAGCCGATGTTCCCCGGACCACTCCGATACCCGCGACACCGGGCCCGGTCGTGGCTCACACCCGGCTGACCTGGCCGCATCGTGGTGACCAACCCGATGCTCGGCGACGGGGTTGTCCGGCCGCCGCCTCGCGTATGGGCGCGTACCCGGTCTATACCGCATGCGGTAATGATGGGCCCCAGCGACGTTCATGCTCGCCTCGGCGGAGGGCAAACCGCGGGGCATCACGGGCGCGATGTCGCACCCAACCTGCTCGCCCGGACCATCACGCTTTGGAGCGCCCCATGTCGCTCATGCTCGCCCTGCCCCACCGTCCCCTCGCCTGCCGGCCGTCCCGGCCAGCGGTCCGCATCGTCGTCTGGGTGCTGTTGCTGGCCTTCGTCGTCGTCCTGACCGCCCTGGGCAGCGACCCGGCGCTCGCGCTGGGCGTGGTGCTGGCGGCGCTGGCCGCGACGGTCGGCGACCTCGCCCAGTACGGCCGCTGATCTCCCCCCGAGCGTTCCCCGCCGTACAGGGATCGTCCGACATGGCACGGCCGGAAAAGCCGATCACCTGGGATGGGCCGATCGCGGACCTGGCCCGCGAGCTCCGCCGCCTGCGGGAGCTCGCGGGCCCTCCCATCCCCACCTACGCCCAGCTCGCCGAGCGTGGAACCTTCTCGCGCTCGGTGCTCGCCGACGCCGCCGCCGGCTACCGCTGCCCGTCCTGGGAGGTGGTCATACACTTCGTCACTGCCTGCGGCGGCCTGCCCGGCCAGGAACCGTGGCCGACCTTGTGGAGACATGCCCACGCCGCCGGCCAGGCCGGCGACGCCACGCCGCGACGCCCAGCGCGGGCAGCGCCGGCCAAGAGCCGGACCAGCGCACGCCAGGCCACGGTCACGGCCGCGCAGCAGGGGCCCGCTCCGCCGGATCCGTGGCAGGCCGAAACGCCGCAGGAGTATCGCTACCAGCTGAGCCTGCTGCGGGTATGGGCCGGTGTGAGCATCCCGGAGATCTGTCGCCACAGCGGCTACGACGACCACCGTCGCAGCGGAGTCGCGTACGCCACCGTGCACGACACGCTCAACGCCAAGTTCGCCCGGATGCCGCCCCTGCGCGCCGTCCGTGCGATCGTCGCCGCCTGCGAGGCCGACCTGGACCAGTGGGTCGGGGCCTGGCGCGCCATCAGCCTCAAGCAGTTCCAGCAGGACAATCCGCCTCCTGCCAGTCTGGCCCTGGAGAACGGCTGATCGTTTATGCCCGCTGTCCCGGGAACCACCGTTATGGGGACGGCGTCGTCCAGCTTCATCGCGGCGTCCTTGTCGGAGGGCGTGGGGGTCGAAGGCCATGGCGGTGATCTCCAAGATGACGGTCACCGGCGGGCCTCGGGATGCGCGGGCCGGGGCTTCCCGCCCGGTGCGTGACCAGCTACTAATGATGTGTGAGGCATCTGTACTGGGACCTCGGAGAAACCGGAGCCGGCGCCTGCTTTGAGGTGGACTGGCGCGGCTCGACCGCCCGGGTCTGCCTCATGGACGGCGACGAATACCAGGCGTACCTCGATGAGGAGGACTACGAGTACCACGGCGGCTTCTACGACTACAGCCCCATCACCCTGGAGGTGCCCTACGACGACTACTGGTACCTGATCGTCGACAGCTACGACCGGGTCAAGAAGGTCACCGTCGCCCAGCTCTTCGACGACTGACCGGTGAACATCTGAGCGCGGCTGGCGGGGCGGCGGCCGGGACCGGCCGGAGAGCCGCACGCCCGGCCGCCTTTGATGTATCCCGCACCTGCGCATGCGCCTTCCTCCGCGTCGCGGCGCCGGGGCGGGCCCGGTGGCGGTGCGGCCGGCCCTGTTTGTCCTGGGCGCGCGTCCCGATGCTGCCGCGGTTCTTCACCGGTAGTACGCCGAGCATCGCCGTCTCCATCCACGCGCGAACAATTGCGGTGTTCCGGTAAGTGTGATGACGCTCCCAGGCGTGTAGAGGGTGTGGAGCAACTGGAGTTCGAGGAGTTCTACCGAGACAGCAGGGACGCGTGCCTGCGTGCCGTGCTGGTCGGCACCGGCAATCCGCACCTGGCCGAGGACCTGGTAGCCGAGGCCTACGCGCAGGCGTGGAGCGCCTGGCGCAAGGTTCGGGCCCATCCCGCGCCGCGTGCCTGGATCGTGCGCACCGCGCTCAACACCCGCGTCTCGTGGTGGCGCAGACGCCGCCGCGAGGTCGTCCTGGCCGGCCATGACGCCGAAGGTCACCAGCAGACGGAGGGTGTCGATCCCGCGCTGCTGGCAGCCGTGCGGCGCCTGCCCAGGCGGCAGCGGGAGGTGGTGGCGCTGCGGGTCTTCCTCGACCTGGACACCGAGGCCACCGCCAAAACCCTCGGCATCGCTCCGGGAACCGTCACCGCACACCTGGCACGGGCCGTCGCCGCACTCCGCGGTGACCTCGCCACCGCCATCACTCAGGAGGGCCGACCATGAACGACGTCTTCGACACGATGAAGGAGTCGATGGAGGGCGTGCACATGCACACCCCAGTCGAGCGGATCGTCGCGGCAGGCCGGGCGCGCCGACGTAGGAAGGTCACGGCGATCGCGGCGGGGGCCACCGTGGCCGGGGGGCTGTCGCTGGTCGTCGCCACCGGCGGCCCGCAGGTCAACGCGCCTCCCGCGGGCGTGCACGTCCAGCTCGCCGCCTTCTCCGTCGACAGCAACACCGACGGTACGGTCACCGTCAAGCTCACCAAGGAGCAGACCCTCGACCCAGCGACACTGCAGAACGCCCTGGCCCAAGCGGGCATCCCCGCCGACATCCGGATCAACGAGTTCTGCAACTCGCCGGTCGACATCCCGGGCTTCGACAAGGTCATGTCCGATAACAAAGAGGAGAACGGGCGGGTCGTGATGACCATCGACCCGGCGGCCATGCCCGAGGGCACGAAGATCATCGCGGGCATCAGGACGCCCGACTACAAGCCGGACGACCCGAGCAGGCTCGGCGCGGTCTTCGGCCTGGCCCGCACCGGCGACACCCTCCAGTGCAGTACCGAGCTCCCCAGGTAGATCCCGCGACGGCGTTTGCCTCCCGTTTCCGGACTGCTGTTCAGCACAGCCGTGGCCGCCCACATTTGCCTGGCGCTCCGGGCCTCCGGAGTCCCTTCGCGGATAGCGCAGAGGAGAATAGACACGCGTACATTGCGGGGATCAGGATTTCCTTTACGCCGCGTCCACCTCGCTCGTGGCGCTCGTCCGCGTGCCGTCCGGCGAGGGTATGCCGGCCTCTGCCACGGGCGCCTCGGCCCCTTTCGTCTCGGCCGCCTGTGCCCGCTCCCTCTCCACGTCGGCGATGATCTCCTCGGCCTCACGCTGCTCCAGTCCCCATCGGCTCATGAGCGGGCGTCGGCCGAGGCGCTGCTTGCCCTCCCTGAGGCTGTCGATATAGGAGAACCGTGCCGCCTCGTACCGGTCGGTGGGCAGGGCCGGCGCCACCCGTTCCACCTCGACGATGTCAATCGCCTCAAACCGTGGAGACGGTTCTATGCCACAGCAGCCCTCAGCAGGGCCGTTGATGCTTGCCGCTTCTCGATCATCTGACGCTCGAATGTGACAGGCGGCAGCCCGTCGTTGGCACTGTGCCTGCGCTTGACGTTGTAGAAGTCCGCGATCCAGGTCGCAATCTTCAGCCGGGCCTCCGCCCGGGTACGGAAGTGCTGCCGGTGCACGAACTCGACCTTCAGGGTGCTGTTGAGCGCCTCGGCGGCTCCGTTGTCGTTGGAGGTCCGGGGCCGGGAGTGGGACTTGGCCACGCCCAGGTCGATGATGAGTTCGGCCAGGGTCTTGGAGGTCATCGAGCTGCCGCGGTCGGCGTGCATGGTGAGAGTGCCTGCGTCGATGCCGTGCTTGCGTGGATGGGTGGCCTGCCGGCGCCGGTCGGTGCCCACCTCGCCGTGTGCACGCAGGATGCGATACATGGTCGACTGCGAGGCCAGATACACGCCTTCGTCGAGGAGGCTGTAGTAGGCGGTGGCCGGGGAGGCGTCGGCGAAGCGCTCGTTCAGCACCGCGCGGACCTGCTCGCGCTCGGCCGGCGACAACGCGGCGGGATGCGGCTTGCGCGGCCGGCGGAGACCACTCGCTCCAGCAGCAGCTTCTCCACCGCATCGACGTCCGGGGCGTTGCCGATGACCTGTATTCGGGCAACCATGGCTCGCCGCTCGTCCGCTGAGAGCTTGTCGAAGGCTTCGTAGGCCTTCTTGTTGTCCTTGCTGGTGGAAGTCTTCCGGGCAGCCTCCAACGCTTCAAGCCCGCGACTCTCGTCCCTGACCCCCGACACGAGAGGCTGCAGTAGATAGCCAGCCGAGCCGGGCGTCAGGTCAGCGGTGGTGAGGAGGAAGAGGTCCGTCTCGTCCAGATCGAGTTGCTTGTTGGCGACACCATGAGCCCATATCCGCAGGGTTTTCCACAGGTCCGTGCTGTAATCCGACATGGTGACGCCAGCAGCCCGATGCTTGAGCTGGTAGAGGGCCCTGCCGCCTTCAACGAGGTGTCTCTACGTCGTCACCCGCTTCGATGGCAATGCACCAGTCGAGCCCCCGGCCGTGCTGGTCGACGCAGGAATGAAGGGCCTTGCGGAGCTGGTACACGAGCCGACTGCGGACGCCGATGCCTCGAACGGAGCTCCGTACCCGCCATCTTCCCCCAGTCTGACCAACCTACCGCATGCCTTACTGATCTTTACACGGCGCGCATATCGCCTAGAACCCTTACGTAAAGAGGCCGGGTGGGCTAGCAAGTTCTATCGCCCAGGGTCGAGTGACGTGGAAGCTTGCGCAGACTGGCTTGGCTTATGGACCCAGCACGCGCATCCACGCCCCGGAGTTGCCGCAGGGTAGCTGGTTCCGGTGGCAGAATTAGATTGCCTGATTGTGGAGCGGTCCAGCGGATGTGCCGATATTAAAAGAATAACGAAACGGTTTATAGGGCGCCGTGCCGAGCTGGATCACCGACGGGAACTACAACAGGTTGGGTTGCCCGCGCTAGTACGGCAGCCGCCATTCGTTAGCTGAGCTGGGTGTACGCGGTGGGCAGGCGGGCGCGGCGGTGGAACCATCGGGCGCGTGCTTGGTGGCGGCGTCGCCAGGCTGACCAGTGGGCGGTGTGTTCCAACGATGGGTTGGGGCGGTGGCGGCGTTGAAGAGGCGTTTGATCTCGGCGACTGTCAGCGGGCTCATCCCGCTGTCGATGGGCGGCTTCTGATCAGGGCTGCTGGGTGGCGGAGCCTGAGTGTCGGTGCGACGCCGGGCCGCCGCGGCGCTGAGCGCGCAGATGGCAAGGGCCGCCATGACGAGCACGGTGTGACGCAGGATCGCCTCATAGAGACGGACCTGGGACTGGTCCAGGCCGAACAGATCCTTTCCGAACTCGAACGTCTCCTCCACCGGCCATCTCAGCCCGGCCGCGGCTATCAGGCGAGCCAGCGGGGCGGGCTGGCCAGCGGGGACGAGGCAGTAGTGGAAGGCCAGCTCGCCGGTGGTGCGGTGCTTGCGGATCAGCAGATAGTGCTCCGGGCTGGCGGTGGCGATCCAGGCCCAGGCGTAGGTGCGCTCGCCCTTGGAGCCGTCGCCGGCCGAGCGGATGGTCCACGTGCGTTTCTGCTTGCAGTGCTTGGCCACGGCCTGCTCGCAGCTCATGCAGGTGCCGCCGCCGAGGGTGCGGGCGAAGGTGGCGCGCACGCGCAGTACGTAGGCCTGGCCGTGTTCTTCCAGGAAGGCGCGCAGGGCGGGGCAGGCGCCGTAGACCTCGTCGCCGGCGACGAAGTCCAGGCGCACCCCGTCGGCGTGGGCATCACGGAGTAGTCCGATGGCCAACTCTCCCTTGGTCGCGAACCTCAGGGTCAGGGGAAGAGCGGTGGTGATCGCGGTGACCGGGTCGCTGATCTGTTCGGCGGGGATCCACTGCCGCGAGCCGATCAGCGCATGTCCGACGTCGGCGCGGACGTAGGCCAGGTGGACGGTGTTGATGCCGTTGTCGATGCCGCCCGCGCAGCCCATGTGCTGACGCTTGACGCCGGCGGTGGCCGTGCCCTTCTTCTCCTGCCCGGACTCGTCCAGCGCACCCACGATCAGGCCGACCGGCCCGGCGGCGGCAGCCAGGTGGGTGACGGCGAAGCGGCGGACGGCGCTCATCGCGCCCGCCGTGTCCCAGCGGGCGCGGTTCAACAGCCGCTGGGTGGCATCGGGCGTGAGGTCGCCGGCCTTCTCGGCGATCGTCCAGCCGTTGCGTTTGGGCAGGTCGGACATCACAGCTCGGACGTACTTAGCGGACTGCAACCGGGGTTCGACCCGGGCGAACATCGGCGCCAGCGCGCCCATCAGCTCCTTGAGGTTCCGCTGCACTCGCGCGGCCTCTACGATGAGGGCGGCAGCCGCTCTCGATCTTGTACTCTTCACACAGACATGATCATGAGCGGCTGCTCTTATTGTGCCGGCTTCCCGTTACAAGACCGCATCGGTGCAGAGCGCATCAGCCCAGCTCACATGGCGATTGGCGGCTGCCGTACTAGCCCACTTGCCACTTTGATACACATGCGAAAGGCGGAGGTGATTATTGCGGGAAATAGCTGTTTGAGAGAACGCGCCCAGGACCGGGCCGCGCGGGCTGACTGAATTGTCTCGGGGAGTGTCAGTGGAGGGCGGCTTCGAGCGCGGCGTGCTGGTGGGCCGTACGGTCGTGGGGTCCACGGCGGTGTCCCACTCCAGGCGGCCCTCGGCGTCTTGTCCGGCCTGGATCGCGGTCAGCCGCCGCCGTCAGGCACCATCGGTCTACCAGCGGCGGTGCCGCTGGTAGACCGTGATCCAGCAGTCAGCGGATCCAGGAAACGGCCCTTGGTCTAGTCAAAGGGCTCGTTGCCGGGCTATGGATGCGGCTGAGCGAACAATCCCGGCTCGCTCTCCGCGATGATGCCCAGGCTGACCAGGCGTTTGAGCTTGGCGCGGGTGTTCTCGATGTTTCTTACGCGCCAGGGGCAGGTCCAGGGCCAGGCAGAGGTCGCGCGCTCGTGTGGGCCAGGCCGGTGTTGGTCATGAGGGTGAAAATCTGCTGGTAGGCGGGGTGGTCGGGGACCGCAGGGAGCCGGTA